>JBEBBE010000001.1:0-44722 GCA_041158525.1 Bacteroidota bacterium
CCTCGGATTGAAAAAGCTGAATTTGAAGCGCAAGTACAAGATTGTATCGATATTCTTAGTCAATATGATGTTAAAGACCTCTACCCTGCCCAACTCAAGCAAATAGTACTTTGTTTGAATACCATCCAAGTCTTTAACCTAAAAGAAGCTAAAGCGATTGAACTCGCCACTTTAAGCAAACAGCTTCATTTCAAGGAGCGCTTGAATCGACGCAGTACACCAATTAACAATTATTATCCTTCTTTACATTTAGAATTCGAAAACAACCTCAAGGCACACTCTTATTATGAGTTCTAAATTTGCTTAAAATTCAAGGAAAATATTTTTGAAAATAAGCTTCAAAACAGCCATTACATTTCCTTTATTTTTGAAAATCAAGCAATAAAAAGCCGAATATTTTTCAAACGGTCTTGGTTTATAAAAATATATAGTTATCTTTGCACCCCTCAAAGTGCGTTTGGGGGTTATTATTTATTATATAAAAACAAGAGTATTTTATGCCAACTATTCAACAATTAGTTCGCAAAGGAAGAACTGCGGTAGTGAAGAAAAGTAAGTCTGCTGCGCTTGATTCATGTCCACAACGCAAAGGTGTTTGCGTTCGTGTGTACACGACAACTCCTAAAAAGCCGAACTCGGCCATGCGAAAGGTAGCGCGTGTACGTTTGACCAATGGAAAAGAAGTCAACGCTTACATCGGTGGTGAAGGCCACAATCTTCAAGAACACTCATTAGTACTTGTGCGAGGAGGAAGGGTAAAAGATTTACCTGGGGTACGTTACCACATCGTTCGTGGTGCAGAGGATACAGCCGGAGTACAAGGCCGTAGCCAACGTCGTTCTAAGTATGGTACAAAACGTCCTAAGCAGAAATAATTTTAAAAGCTAGACATCATGAGAAGAAGAAAAGCGAAAAAAATTGCGATACTACCAGATCCAAAGTTTAACGAGGTAGTAGTTACTAAGTTTGTAAATAACTTAATGCTAGACGGCAAAAAAAGTTTAGCATTCCGCATATTCTACGAAGCATTAGAAATCGTAGAAAAGAAAATCGAAGACGCAAACGGTCTTGAAACTTGGAGAAAGGCGATCGAAAACGTAACTCCAAGTGTAGAAGTTCGCTCACGCCGTGTTGGTGGAGCTACTTTCCAAATCCCTACCCCAGTTCGTGAAGAGCGTAAAGCATCATTGGCCATGAAATGGTTAATTGGTTACTCTCGCAAGCGTAATGAGAAAACGATGGCACAACGCCTCGCTTCTGAAATCATCGCTGCTTCTAAAGAAGAAGGTGCTGCTTTCAAGAAGAAAGAAGATACGCTTCGCATGGCTGAAGCTAACAAAGCATTCTCACACTTCAGATTCTAAGAAAATGGCTAGAGATTTAAAATTCACAAGAAACATTGGTATTGCCGCTCACATTGATGCCGGTAAAACAACAACTACTGAACGTATCCTTTATTACGGTGGTGTAAGTCACAAAATTGGAGAAGTTCACGACGGTGCAGCTACCATGGACTGGATGGAGCAAGAGCAAGAGCGTGGTATCACCATTACCTCTGCAGCTACTACCCTAGATTGGAATTACCGCGGTCAAAAATACCATGTAAACATTATTGATACCCCAGGACACGTTGACTTTACGGTTGAAGTAAACCGTTCATTACGCGTTCTTGATGGTTTAGTATTCTTGTTCTCAGCTGTTGATGGTGTTGAGCCACAATCTGAGACAAACTGGCGTTTGGCTAACAACTATAACGTTCCACGTATTGGTTTCGTTAACAAAATGGACCGTCAAGGAGCTGACTTCTTAATGGTATGTCGCCAAGTAAAAGAAATGTTAGGTAGCCACGCGCTTCCACTCCAAATTAACATCGGTGAAGAAGATAACTTCAAAGGTGTGGTTGACTTGATCAACTGGAGAGGTATCGTTTGGAACGAGCACGACATGGGTATGACTTTCCAAGAAGTTGAAATTCCTGCAGACATTATCGACGAAGCTCGTCAATTGCGTTCAGAATTACTTGAAGCAGTTGCTGAATTCGACGAAAGTCTTATGGAAAAATTCTTTGAAGATGAGAATTCATTGACAGAGCGTGAAATCCTAGATGCATTGCGTCAAGCTACTATCGCAGGAAAAGTTGTTCCTATGATGTGTGGTTCTTCATTCAAAAACAAAGGTGTACAAGCAATGCTTGACATGGTAATGGAAATCCTTCCTTCACCACTAGATGTAGAAGCAATTACTGGTACAAACCCTAAAAATGACGAAGAAATCACTCGTAAGCCATCTTACGACGAGCCTTTCTCTGCACTTGCATTCAAAATTGCTACAGACCCTTTTGTTGGTCGTTTGTGTTTCGTACGCGCTTACTCTGGTAAACTAGAGGCAGGTTCTTACGTTCTTAATACACGTTCAGACAGCAAAGAGCGTATTTCTCGTATCTTCCAAATGCACGCGAATAAGCAAAACCAAATTCCTGAACTAGGAGCTGGTGACATCGGTGCGGTTGTAGGTTTTAAAGATATCAAAACAGGTGATACACTTTGTGCTGAAAACGCACCTATCATCCTCGAGTCTATGGTCTTCCCTGATCCGGTAATCGGTTTAGCGATTGAGCCTAAAACACAAGCTGATACAGATCGTCTATCTATTGGTTTATCTAAACTTTCAGAAGAAGATCCAACTTTCCGTGTAAACACTGACGAAGAAACTGGTCAAACCATTATCTCTGGTATGGGTGAGCTTCACCTTGAGATCATCATCGACCGTTTGAAGCGTGAGTTTAAGGTAGAAGTTAACCAAGGTGCTCCACAGGTAGCTTACCGTGAGGCAATCACTGGTTCTACAGAACACCGTGAGGTTTACAAAAAACAATCAGGTGGTCGCGGTAAATTTGCTGACATCTATGTTAAAATCTCGGCACAAACCAACGAAGAAAAGACTGGTCTTGAATTCATCAATAGCATTAAAGGTGGTAACATTCCACGTGAATTCATCCCTTCAGTTGAAAAAGGCTTCAAAGATTCCATGAAAAATGGCGTTCTTGCTGGCTTCCCTATCGACGCTATGGTTGTTGAATTGATGGATGGTTCTTACCACAACGTCGACTCCGACTCTTTATCATTCGAATTGTGTGCTAAAATGGCCTACCGTGCAGCTTTGAAAGCATGTAGCCCTATTCTTCTTGAACCAATCATGAAATTAGAAGTCGTTACACCAGAAGAAAACATGGGTGATGTCGTTGGTGACCTTAACCGTCGTAGAGGTATGATGAAAGGTATGGACGATCGTAACGGTGCGAAAGTATTGAAAGCAGACGTTCCACTTTCTGAAATGTTTGGTTATGTAACACAGTTACGTACCATCACTTCTGGACGTGCAAGTTCTTCTATGGAGTTTTCACACTATGCTGAAGCACCAAGAAACATCTCAGAAGACGTAGTAGCAAAATCAAAAGGTTAAGTCAAAGCATATAAAATTTAGCAGATGAGCCAAAAAATCAGAATAAAATTAAAATCTTACGATCACAACTTGCTAGATAAATCAGCAGAAAAAATCGTAAAAACAGTTAAGTCTACAGGAGCAGTAGTAAGCGGTCCTATTCCACTTCCTACCCACAAAAGAATCTACACTGTACTTCGTTCACCACACGTGAACAAGAAGGCACGTGAGCAATTCGAATTGTGTGCTTACAAGCGCCTCATGGATATCTACAGCAGTTCTTCAAAAACTGTAGATGCCCTCATGAAGTTAGAGCTTCCTAGTGGAGTTGACGTAGAAATCAAAGTGTAATTTTTAACAACTAGTATATGCCAGGAATTATTGGACGCAAAATCGGGATGACTAGCATCTTTAGTGCTGAGGGCAAATCATTGCCATGCACAGTTATTGAAGCTGGTCCTTGTGTTGTTACGCAAGTAAAAACACAAGACAGGGATGGTTACGATGCAGTTCAGTTGGGATTCGGTGTTCGAAAAGAAAAGAACACACCCAATGCATTGAAAGGTCATTTCAAAAAAGCAAACACGGCTCCAAAAGCCAAATTGGTTGAATTCAAAGGTTTCGATACCGCGAATTTGGGTGATACCATTGAAGTAAACATCTTTGAAGAAGGTGAATTCATTGACGTAACCGGTACCACTAAAGGTAAAGGTTTCCAAGGGGTTGTTCGTCGCCACGGTTTTGGTGGTGTTGGTCAATCTACCCACGGTCAGCACAACCGTCTTCGTGCACCAGGTTCAATTGGTGCTTGTTCCTACCCTGCACGTGTATTCAAAGGAATGCGCATGGCTGGGCAAATGGGTAACAAACAACGCAAGATGTCAAACCTTCAAATTTTAAAGGTAATTGCAGACAAGAATCTCTTGATCGTTAAAGGATCGATTCCTGGTGCAAATGGTTCAACCGTAACAATTATCAAGTAATGAAACTGAAGATCTACGATTCAAAAGGTACAGCTACTGCGAAGTCAGTAACCCTTTCAGAAGAGGTGTTTGGAATTGAACCAAACAACCACGCCATTTACTTGGATGTCAAACAACACCTTGCTAACAAGCGTCAAGGTACCCACAAAGCAAAAGAACGCAATGAAATCGCTGGTTCTACCAAGAAATTAAAGCGTCAAAAGGGTACTGGTGGAGCTCGTGCAGGTAGTGCTAAATCTGGTACACGTGTTGGTGGAGGTCGTATTTTCGGGCCACGTCCACGTAACTACCACTTCAAGTTAAATCTTAAATTAAAGCGTTTGGCTAGAAAATCAGCGTTTTCTTTCAAAGCGAAAAATGATTCCTTGATGGTGATCCAAGATTTAAACATGGAAGCAAAAACAAAAGATTTCAAATCATTGCTTGCTTCTTTAAACCTTGAAAACCAAAAAGTACTTTTCATCCTTGGTGAAAAAACGGACAGCGTTTATTTAGCTGCACGTAACCTTGGACGCGTGAAAGTCGTAACAGCTGATTCCTTTAACACTTATGATGTATTAAATGCTTCAAAAGTGATTTTGGCTGAAAGCTCTATTGAGAAAATTCAAACGATTCTTAACTAAGCGTTATGCAAACAATTATCAAGAAGCCGGTTATTACGGAAAAAGCAACAAAATTGAGCGAGCTTTCTAATCGCTTCACTTTTGAAGTAGACCGTAAGGCCAATAAGATCGAAATTAAAAATGCCATCGAGAAGATGTATGGAGTACATGTCACAGATGTTCATACATTAAATTATGGTGGTGGGGTATCCTCTGTGAAGTACACGAATAAAGGCATTGTTGAGCAAAAAAGCAAACAATGGAAGAAGGCTGTAGTAACGATAGCAGATGGTGAAACCATTGATTTATTTAACAATTATTAATGTTTAACCATGAGTTTGAAAAAATTTAAACCAACAACTCCGGGTCAGCGCCATAAAGTAGCTACTGATTTCGCAGAGCTTACCAAAGCGACTCCAGAGAAGAGTTTGTTGGCCCCGATGAAAAAATCAGGTGGACGTAACAACGACGGTCGTATGACCATGCGTTACCTCGGTGGTGGCCACAAACAAAGATACCGTGTCATTGACTTCAAACGCGAAAAGTTTGATGTTCCTGCTACAGTTAAATCTATTGAATACGATCCAAATCGTACAGCTAACATCGCATTGTTATTCTATGCTGATGGTGAGAAGCGCTATATCATCGCACCTAACGGACTAAAAGTTGGTGACGTGATTCTTTCAGGTAAAAACGCTACACCTAACGTAGGTCATGCAATGTTCTTATCTGATATTCCACTCGGTACAGTAATTCACAACATTGAATTAAAGCCAGGAGCTGGAGGGATCATCGCACGTGGTGCTGGAACTTATGCACAATTGAACGCACGTGATGGAAAATACGCTATCGTAAAAATGCCATCTGGTGAAACAAGAATGATTCTTACGACATGTCTTGCTACAATTGGTTCTGTTTCTAACGCTGAGCACAATCTTGTGGTCTCAGGTAAGGCAGGACGTTCTCGTTGGTTGGGTCGTCGTCCACGTGTACGTGGTGTTGTGATGAACCCAGTTGATCACCCGATGGGTGGTGGTGAAGGCCGTAATGCCGGTGGTCACCCACGTTCAAGAAATGGTATGCCTGCTAAAGGATTTAAAACTAGATCTAAGCGCAAGTATTCCGATAAGTTAATTGTAGAAAGAAGAAAGAAATAATTAAGGTATGAGTCGTTCATTAAAGAAACCACCGTTTGTTCACTATAAGTTGATGAAACGAGTTGACGATGCTCAAGCGTCTAGCAGCAAGGCTGTTATCAAAACATGGTCACGAGCATCCACGATTACTCCGGAATTTGTTGGTTTGACTTTCGCCGTTCACAACGGTAACAAGTTCATTCCTGTATTCGTAACGGAAAACATGGTAGGTCATAAACTAGGAGAATTCTCCCCTACCCGTAACTTCCGTGGACACGCCGGTAATAAAAAAGATAAGAAACGTTAAGAATTATTACAGTCATGGGAGCTAGAAAACGCTTAAAAGCTGAAGAGCTGAAAGAAAATAAGAAGTCAATGGCCATTGCGCGCTTGAATGATTCACCTATTTCTCCTCGTAAGATGAGAATGGTGGCTGATTTGATCCGTGGTGTTGAAGTCAATAAGGCTTTAAACATTCTTCAATTCAATAGTAAAGATGCCTCTACGAGCCTCGGTAAATTACTCCGTTCTGCAATTGCGAACTGGGAGCAAAAGAACGAGGGTGCGGATATCAGCCAAGAAACATTGGTAGTGAGTCGCATTGAAGTAGGATGTGGTACAATGCTTAAACGCATTCAGCCTGCACCGCAAGGTCGTGCACACAGAATTAGAAAAAGATCGAACCACGTGACGATCGTAGTAGATGGTACAAAATAACTAGAAGAAATGGGACAAAAAACAAATCCAATAGGTAATAGACTTGGTTACATCCACGGATGGGAATCAAACTGGTACGGAGGTAACGATTACAAAGATAAAATCGTTGAAGACGATCAAATTCGTCGTTACTTGAACGCTCGTTTGGCTAAAGCTAGCATTGCGAAAATTATCATCGAGCGCACCCTTAAACTAGTTACAGTAACTATCAACACTGCTCGTCCTGGTGTCATCATCGGAAAAGGTGGTCAAGAAGTTGACAAACTAAAAGAAGAATTAAAAAAATTGACGAAGAAAGAGATTCAAATCAACATCTTCGAAGTGAAACGTCCAGAATTGGATGCTCGCTTAGTTGCTGATGGCATTTCACGTCAATTAGAAGCTCGTATTTCTTTCCGTCGTGCAATTAAAATGGCTATCGCCGGCTCGATGAGAATGGGTGCTGAAGGAATTAAAGTAAAGATCTCTGGTCGTTTGAATGGTGCTGAAATGGCACGTACAGAAATGTACAAAGACGGTCGTACACCTTTACATACGTTCCGCGCAGACATCGACTACGCAGTATCTGAAGCTCACACTACATACGGTCGTATTGGTGTTAAAGTATGGATCTGCCGTGGAGAAGTTTACGGAAAACGCGATTTAGCGCCAAACATCGGAATGAATGCCGGTGGTGCTAACAACCAAGGAGGTGATCGCAAGCCAGCATCATTCAAAAGAAAGAAGAAGTAATAAGACAGTTAAATTGACAGGAAATGTTACAGCCTAAAAGAACAAAATTTAGAAGAGTACAGAAAGGTAGAAACCGAGGATTAGCTCATCGTGGCTCAACCATCGCTTTCGGATCTTTCGGATTAAAGGCTTTGGAACCAGGATGGATTACTTCACGTCAGATTGAAGCTTCACGTATTGCCGTTACTCGATACATGAAGCGTGAAGGAAAAGTATGGATCCGAATTTTCCCAGACAAGCCGGTTACCTCAAAACCAGCTGAAGTACGTATGGGTAAAGGTAAGGGAGCTCCGAGCCACTGGGTGGCCGTGATCAAACCAGGAACGATCATGTTTGAAGCAGACGGAGTACCTTACGACATTGCAAAAGAAGCGATGCGCCTTGCAGCACAGAAGTTGCCTGTGAAATGTAAGTTCATTGTTCGCAATGATTTTGTTATACCAGTTTAATCTAAGCAGATGAAACAAGCAGAAATCACAAAACTTTCTACCGCAGATTTACAAAGCCGTTTGGAAGATTTCAGAGGTCAATTGACTAACTTGAAGTTGACACACAAAATGGCTCCAATTGAAAATCCTTTGCGTATTCACCACATGCGTAAATTGGTAGCAAGATTGAGTACAGAGTTAACTAAACGTTCAAATCAGGCTTAATCCTGAGATAAAAAAATGAACATGGAAAAACGAAATTTAAGAAAAGAAAGAATTGGTGTCGTTACCAGTGACAAAATGGAAAAATCCATTGTCGTTTCTGTTGAGCGTAAAGTGAAGCACCCGAAATATGGTAAGTTCGTTAAGAAAACTACCCGTTTCGTTGCTCACGACGAAAACAACGATTGTCATGTTGGTGATACCGTTCGTATCATGGAAACACGTCCTTTGAGTAAATCAAAGAACTGGAGAATGGTAGAAATTGTAGAACGCGCTAAATAATCGGATAAAATGATACAAACAGAATCCAGACTATCAGTTGCAGACAACTCAGGAGCCAAAGAAGTATTGTGCATCCGAGTATTAGGCGGAACAAGAAGACGCTATGCCTCAGTTGGTGACAAAATTGTTGTTGCCGTTAAAAGTGCAATGCCTAACGGTGCCGTTAAAAAAGGATCCGTTGCTAAAGCAGTTGTAGTTCGCACGAAAAAAGAAATTCGTCGTCCAGACGGGTCTTATATCCGTTTCGATGACAACGCTTGTGTGATCCTCAACCAAGGTGGTGAAATGCGTGGTACACGTATCTTCGGACCTGTTGCTCGTGAATTGCGCGAAAGTAACTACATGAAAATTGTCTCACTAGCACCTGAGGTGTTATAATTCATTGAGTAATGCAAAAGAAATTACACATCAAAATTGGTGACACCGTGAAAGTGATTTCAGGTGAATCCAAAGGTCGTGAGGGCAAAGTTGCTACCATCGATCGCGAAAAAATGCGCGCAACAGTTGAAGGTGTTAACATGATTAAAAAACACAACAAGCCTAGCGCTACAAATCCTCAAGGTGGAATCGAAGAAAAAGAAGGTTCTATCCATATTTCTAACCTTATGGTTGTAAGCAACGGTGTTGCTAGCCGCGTAGGTAGAAAAGAGGTAAAAGGAAAATTAGTACGTTATTCAAAAAAATCAGGGGAGGTGATTAAGTAATGAGTTACACGCCAAGATTAAAAGAAAAGTACAGGAACGAAATCAAGCAAACGCTTCAAGAGCGTTTCAATTACAAATCTGTAATGAGCGTTCCTAAGTTGGAAAAAATTGTACTTAGCCAAGGTATGGGTGATGCAGTTGCAGACAAGAAATTAATTGACAGTGCTGCCGCTGACCTTTCTCGTATTGCTGGTCAAAAAGCAATTACTACCATTTCTAAAAAGGATATCTCGAACTTTAAGTTACGTAAGGGTATGCCAATTGGAACAAAAGTTACACTTCGCGGTGATCGCATGTACGATTTCCTTGATCGTTTACTTTCTGTTGCTTTGCCACGTACACGTGACTTCCGTGGAATCAATCCAAAAGGATTTGATGGACGCGGTAACTTCAACCTCGGTATCAAGGAACACATCATTTTCCCTGAAATCGATATTGATAAAGTAAATCGTATCCTAGGTATGGACATCACCTTCGTTACATCGGCCAACAGCGACGAAGAAGCAAAAGCATTGTTGGATGCATTTGGTTTTCCATTTATTAAAAAATAAAAGAAATGGCTAAGGAATCAATGAAAGCGCGTGAGCGCAAAAGAGAAAGATTAGTAGCTCGTTACGAAAAGAAACGTGCAGAACTAACTAAAGTTTTGAAGTCAACAGATGCATCTGAAGAAATTCAGTCTCAAAAATGGGATGCAATGATGCAATTGCAAAAATTACCGGCTAACTCTTCTAAAATCAGAAAACACAACCGTTGTGGTTTGACTGGTCGTCCTAGAGGGTATATGCGTCAATTTGGTATTTCAAGGGTAACATTCCGCGAAATGGCTTTGGCCGGTAAGATCCCAGGAGTTAAGAAAGCAAGTTGGTAATTAAGAAAAAAGAAAAGAAATGAATACAGATCCAATAGCAGATTTCCTCACCCGCATCAGAAATGCGAGTGCAGCAGGCTTGAAGACCGTAGATATCCCTGGCTCAAATATCAAACGTGCAATGACACAAATTTTATTTGACCAAGGTTACATCCTTAACTACAAATTTGAGGATGACAACAAGCAAGGTATGATTAAAATCGCTTTGAAATACAACACATCTACGCGTGTTCCAGCGATTACCAAAATGCAACGTGCCTCACGTCCAGGACTTAGAAAGTACAGCAGTGCAGTTGAAATGCCAAGAGTATTAAACGGTTTAGGTATTGCCATCGTTTCTACATCTCGTGGTGTGATCACTGACAAAGAAGCGCGTCAGCACAACATTGGTGGTGAAGTTCTTTGTTACGTTTACTAAAAAATTAAAGCAATGTCAAGAATTGGAAAAGCACCCATTACCATCCCTAGCGGCGTCGAAGTGACGTTTAAGGATTCCGTTATGACGGTTAAAGGTAAAAAAGGAGAATTAGCACAACACATTGATGCTTCGGTAAGCGTAAGCATTGAAGACAATGTCATTACATTCAGCCGCGCTACAGAAGCACCTGATCATCGTTCAAAGCATGGTTTATACCGTGCGCTTGTTTACAACATGATTCAAGGTGTATCTGAAGGCTTTAAGAAGGATATGGAAGTAATTGGAGTTGGTTACCGTGCAAACGCAACAGGTCAACAACTTGAATTAGCCCTAGGTTTTTCTCATGCCATTATCATGGAAATCCCTAAAGAAGTGAAAGTTACCACAGTTACAGAAAAAGGTAAAGCTCCTGTCGTTACTCTTGAGTCACACGACAAGCAATTACTTGGTCAAGTAGCTGCAAAGATTCGCTCTTTCAGAAAACCTGAACCATACAAAGGAAAAGGTATCCGATTTGTTGGTGAAGAAATCCGTAGAAAAGCTGGTAAGTCAGCAGGTAAAAAATAATCGAACGAATTATGGCACTAAATAAAGTATTAAGAAGAGCAAAAATCAAGCGAAGAATCAGAAAAAAGATTTTCGGTACTTCAGCTATTCCGCGCCTTACTGTTTTTAGAAGTAACAAGCAGATTTACGCACAATTGATTGACGACACTACTGGTCTCACATTGGCATCTGCAGGTTCATTGAAAATGGATGACGCACAAAAAGTTAACAAAGTGAGCCAAGCAGCAGTTGTAGGTAAGAAAATTGCCGAAGTTGCAACCAAAGCGGGTATCGAACGCGTTGTTTTCGATCGTAATGGTTACTTGTATCATGGTAGAATTAAATCCTTGGCTGATTCAGCTCGTGAAGGAGGACTAAAATTTTAAGAAAAATGGCAGCTCAAATCGTAAATAGAGTTAAATCAGCAGACATCGAGTTAAAAGACAAACTCGTAGCTGTAAACCGTGTTACTAAAGTTACCAAAGGTGGTCGTACGTTTAGTTTCTCTGCAATTGTTGTTGTAGGTGACGAAAACGGTGTTGTTGGACACGGTCTTGGTAAAGCAAAAGAAGTAACTGAAGCAATTACTAAAGGCATCGACGATGCTAAAAAGAACCTGATCAAAGTTCCTATTTTAAGAGGTACTGTTCCTCACGAACAAAAAGGAAAATTTGGTGGTGCTGAAGTATTCTTAAAACCAGCTACAGAAGGTACAGGTGTTATCGCCGGTGGTGCGATGCGTGCCGTATTAGAAAGTGTTGGAGTTCACAACGTATTGGCGAAATCTCAAGGTTCTTCTAACCCGCACAACGTGGTTAAAGCAACTATGGATGCCTTGGCTAACATGCGTGATGCTGTTGCCGTTGCTCGTCAGCGTGGTATCTCTCTTGACAAAGTATTCAACGGATAAAATTAGCAGCAATGAGCACAATCAAAATCAAACAAGTGAAGAGTGCGATTAAGCGTCCAGCTGATCAAAAAGCTACTATTAAAGCTTTAGGTTTTCGTCGCTTGAATCAAGTTATCGAGAAAGAGGTAACTCCTCAAATTATGGGAATGGTGAACAAGGTGAAACACCTTATTCAAGTAGTGGAATCATAGACAAAGAAACAAATGGAATTACATAATCTTACACCAGCATCAGGTTCGGTTAAAGCCGAAAAACGCATTGCACGCGGTCAAGGATCAGGTCGTGGAGGAACATCCACACGTGGTCATAAAGGTGCGAAGTCTCGCTCTGGTTACAAAACCAAAATTGGTTTTGAAGGTGGACAAATGCCTTTGCAACGTCGTGTACCTAAGTTTGGCTTTAAAAACATCAACCGTGTTGAGTATAAAGGCATTAACCTAGATATCATCGAAAACCTTGCAAGCGTTAAAGGAATCCTAGATATCACACCAGAAGTTTTACGTGAGAACGGACTTTTATCAAACAATGAATTGGTAAAAATCTTAGGTCGCGGCGAACTTAAAGCTAAAGTGAACATCTCTGCAAATGGCTTTTCTACAAAAGCAAGCGCAGCAATTGAAGCTTTAGGTGGTACATGTACAAAAATCTAACTATCTTTGCACGCTTTTAGATGAAACGATTAATCACAAACCTGCAAAACATCTGGAAAGTTGAGGAGCTTCGCAAACGCATTCTCCTTACACTTGGCCTCATACTTACCTACCGAGTAGGTTCGTATGTGATTTTGCCTGGAGTCAAATACGACGCCTTGGCAAGTAACGCCACAGATCAAAACTTTCTTGAGAGCATTCTTTCTGTATTTTCAGGAGGAGGCTTTACCAACGCTTCTATTATGGCGCTTGGTATCATGCCTTATATCAGTGCATCGATCATCATGCAATTACTTGGTATGGCAGTTCCTGCTGTGCAAAAAATGCAAAATGAGGGTGAATCTGGTAGAAAGCAAATCAACAATTACACGCGTTTATTAACCATTGTTATCTGTGCACTTCAGGCGCCAAGTTACCTTACACTCTATGTAAGTAACAAAAACGCGATGCCAGACAACCCAGACACATTCTGGTGGACGCAAACAATTATGCTCCTCATTGCCGGCTCTATGTTTGCAGTGTGGTTAGGCGAAAGAATCACAGAACGCGGTATCGGAAATGGTATTTCCTTACTCATTACTGTCGGAATCTTATCTCGTCTCCCTGGAGCATTTTTCGCTGAATTCGGTAAATCTGTTGAAGCAGGTAACTTGATTCGTTTAGTATTAGAGATCGTGATGTTCTTCTTGATCATTCTTGTTACCATTTTAATAGTACAAGGAGTCAGACGCATTCCGCTCAATACCGCTAAAAGAGTCGCTGGAACTCGTGCTGTAGAAGATGTAAACGGTGCACGCAACTACTTGCCTATTAAAATTAACGCGAGTGGTGTAATGCCAATCATCTTTGCTCAGGCAATCATGACTATTCCAATGATGGTTTATCAAGGTGTTACGCAAGAACAAGACGCTGGTTGGTTAACCAAAACACTCGGCGATCCATACGGAGTAAGCTACAACGTGCTTTTGGTGATCTTAATTGTTGTATTTACTTACTTCTATACAGCAATCATGATTAACCCAAGTAAAATTGCTGACGACCTCAAGAAAAGTGGTGGTTTCGTTCCAGGAGTTCGTCCAGGAGAAGAAACTGCAGAACACATCGATGAAGTTGTTTCGCGCATTACTTTCCCAGGATCATTGTTCTTAGCGGCAATTGCTATTTTGCCTTCAATCGCAAAATTGGCAGGTGTTAATGACAGCTTCGCAATGTTCTTTGGTGGAACTTCAATCTTGATCATGGTTGGTGTTGTCTTAGACACACTTCAGCAAGTTGAAACTTTCCAATTGAATCGCAATATGGATTCCTTAATGGAAGGAACACGTGTGAGAGGTCGTAGAGGCGCAAACGAATTATCTGGAATGTAATATGGCAAAACAAACATCCATAGAACAAGACGGTACCATCTTAGAAGCTTTGCCAAATGCAATGTTTCGAGTAGAGTTAGAAAACGGACATGTTATTACTGCTCACATTTCGGGCAAGATGCGCATGTTCTATATTAAAATACTTCCGGGAGACCGCGTAAAGGTTGAAATGTCTCCTTATGATTTAACAAAAGGTAGAATATCTTTTAGATACAAATAAGCAGAATTATGAAAGTCAGAGCATCAGTTAAAAAAAGAACTGCAGATTGCAAGATTGTTAAGCGTAAAGGAAAAGTTTACGTCATTAACAAAAAGAATCCGAAATTAAAACAACGTCAAGGATAATAATTAGTATATGGCACGTATTGCAGGTATAGACTTACCAAAAAACAAAAGAGGAGTAATTGGCTTGACATACATCTACGGTATTGGTAGAAGTACAGCTAAGAAAATTCTTAACGAAAACAGCATCGATGAAAACATCAAAGTTCAAGACTGGAACGATGATCAATTATCAGCTATTCGTAACACGGTTAACGAGATCAAGACAGAAGGTCAGTTGCGTTCAGAAGTTCAATTGAACATCAAGCGTTTAATGGATATCGGATGTCAACGTGGTATTCGTCACCGTTTAGGTTTACCACTTCGTGGTCAACGCACTAAGAATAACTCTCGTACACGTAAAGGAAAACGTAAGACTGTTGCAAACAAGAAAAAAGCAACTAAATAATAACTAGTTCCAAATAACAATGGCAAAAGCAAATCAAAAAAAGAAGAAGAACGTTAAAGTTGATGCTGCCGGTGAAGCTCATATCCAAGCGAGTTTCAACAATGTAATCATTTCTTTAACGAACAATGCTGGTCAAGTGATCTCATGGTCATCTGCAGGCAAGATGGGCTTCAAAGGTTCTAAAAAGAACACTCCTTATGCAGCACAAGTTGCAGCTGAGGATGCATCAAAAGAAGCTCATGACTTCGGACTACGTAGAGTGCGTGTTTTTGTTAAAGGCCCAGGAGCAGGACGCGAGTCTGCTATCCGTGCCCTTCACAATTCAGGCATTGAAGTAACAGAAATCATTGACGTGACACCAATGCCACACAATGGTTGTCGTCCTCCGAAAAGAAGAAGAGTTTAATTAAGTTTATTTAACCAGTAGGAATATTGTCATCGAAGGAATGCCTTAATTCATGACTCCTACACAATTTTAATAAGAATGGCAAGATACAGAGGTCCTAAATCCAAAATTGCGCGTCGCTTCCGCGATCCAATCTTTGGTCCAGACAAATCCTTGGAAAGAAGAAATTACGGTCCAGGGCAACACGGTCCATCCAAAAGAAGAGGTGGAAAGCAATCTGAATACGCAGTACAGTTAGGTGAAAAGCAAAAAGCGAAGTACACTTACGGTATCCTTGAGCGTCAGTTTGCGAACATGTTTGAAAAAGCTTCACGCATGAAAGGAATTACAGGTGAAAACTTGTTGCAATTGTGCGAATCTCGCCTTGACAACACAGTTTTCCGTCTTGGTATTGCTCCTTCACGTCGTGCAGCACGTCAATTAGTTTCTCACAAACACATCACTGTAAACGGTGAAGTTGTAAACATCCCATCTTATACTTTACGTATTGGTGATGTGATCAGCGTTCGTGAAAAATCTAAATCACTTGAAGCAATTACATCTTCATTAACTGCTAGCAACAAAACTTTTGACTGGTTAGATTGGGATAACTCAAGCATGTCAGGAAAATTATTAAGCTTGCCAGCTAGAGAAATGATTCCAGAAAATATTCGCGAGCAGTTAATCGTCGAATTATACTCTAAATAACCCCTAAGCGATAGAAAATGGCAATATTGGATTTTCAAAAACCTGACAAGGTTATCATGCTCAACTCTGATGATTTTCACGGAGAATTTGAGTTTCGTCCGCTAGAACCGGGCTACGGAATTACCATTGGTAACTCCCTCCGTCGAATTTTGCTTTCTTCCTTAGAAGGTTTCGCAATTTCGTCTATCAAAATCCATGGTGCAGACCATGAATTCACAACCCTTAAAGGTGTTGTAGAAGACGTTACTGAGATCGTCTTGAACCTTAAGCAAGTTCGTTTCAAGCGTCAAATTGAAGGTACAGACTCAGAAACTGTGATTATTTCTGTGAGCGGTCAACAGCAACTTACTGCTGGTGATCTCGGAAAATTCACAAGTGCATTCCAAGTACTCAATCCAGAGTTAGTGATTTGCAACATGGAGTCTTCTGTGAAGTTTGAAATGGAACTTACGATTGTTAAAGGTCGTGGATACGTTCCAGCTGAAGAAAACAAAACTGCTAATGCAGCTTTCGGTACCATCTTTATTGACTCAATCTTTACTCCTATTGTAAACGTTCAGTACACGATCGAGAACTACCGCGTTGAGCAGAAAACCGACTACGAAAAATTGGTTTTCAACATCAAAACTGACGGTTCAATTCATCCGAAAGAAGCGCTTAAAGAAGCAGCTAAAATTTTGATTCATCACTTCATGTTATTCTCTGATGAGCGCATCACCCTTGATAGCGAAATCAAAGCTGAATCAGAAGAATTTGATGAAACATCATTGCACATGCGTCAATTGCTCAAAACTAAATTGGTAGACATGGACCTTTCAGTTCGTGCCCTCAATTGCTTGAAAGCAGCAGACGTAGAAACACTTGGTGATCTCGTTTCTTACGCCAAATCTGACTTATTGAAATTCAGAAACTTTGGTAAGAAGTCATTAACTGAGCTTGAAGACCTCGTTGATAGCAAAGGTTTGACTTTCGGAATGAATGTCGCTAAATATAAACTAGACAGAGATTAAGAATTAAGTCATGAGACACGGAAATAAAATCAACCATTTAGGAAAAAAGACTGGCCACCGCAAAGCGATGCTTACCAATATGGCTTGTTCTTTAATCGAGCATAAGCGCATCACAACTACTATCGCAAAAGCAAAAACTTTGCGTGTATTTGTTGAGCCAATTTTAACAAAAGCAAAATCAGATTCTACACACTCACGTCGTGTTGTATTCTCCTACCTTCAAAGCAAAGAGGCTGTTACTGAACTTTTCAGAGAAGTTGCACCGAAAATTGCTAACCGTGAAGGTG
The DNA here is from genome assembly GCA_041158525.1 of Bacteroidota bacterium. Classification (GTDB taxonomy): domain Bacteria; phylum Bacteroidota; class Bacteroidia; order Flavobacteriales_D; family Crocinitomicaceae; genus UBA952. The sequence continues at coordinate 17,130 of JBEBBE010000001.1, forward strand.
GTTACACACGCATCATCCGCACAGGTTACCGTTTAGGTGACAACGCAGAAATGTGTATGATCGAGCTAGTAGATTTCAACGAACTTTACAACAACGGAAGCAAGAAAACAACACGTCGTTCACGTCGTGGTGGTAAGAAAGCTGACGAAACAGTTGCAACTGTAGCTGAAACGACGGAAGTAGTTGAAGAGACTCCAATTGCTGAAGTAGTTGAAGAAACTCCAGCTGCAGAGGTAGTTGAAGAAACAGCTGCTGAAGTAGTTGAAGAGGCTCCAGTAGCAGAAGCTGCAGAAGAAACGCCTGCTGCTGACACTACAGAAGATGCTTCTGAAGCTCAAGAAGAAAAAACTGAAGAATAATTCAACAATTTGTTGATAAAAAAGGCGGACAATGTCCGCCTTTTTTGTTTTTAAGGGTTTCCGTTTTTAGCAAAGTCCGTAATTTTGAAGAAAATTTTTAGATGCAGCAAAATCAACCAGCCTTACTACTACTTGAAGACGGAACTTTATTCAAAGGAATCGCAATTGGTAAAATAGGGACAACAGGAGGAGAGATTGCCTTTAACACCGGAATGACCGGCTACCAAGAAGTATTCACAGACCCCTCCTACCTCGGTCAAATCCTCATCATGACTACCGCACATATTGGAAATTACGGTATTCATACAGAAGAAATTGAATCAGACTCCATTAAAATTGCAGGTCTAATTACCAAGAAGTTTTCAAATGGCTTTTCCAGAGCTGCTGCTTCCGATTCACTCCAGAACTTGATGGAGCAAAATCAAACGGTTGGTATTTCTGACATCGATACCCGAGCCTTGGTGCGTCATATCCGCAACAAAGGTGCGATGAATGCCATTATTTCTTCTGAAATTCTTGATGTGGAGCAACTCAAAACCAAACTGAAAGAGGTTCCTTCTATGGATGGTCTTGAACTTTCTTCACGCGTCACTACACAAGAAGCTTTTGAAGTTTGCCCAGACGAACCTAAACTCAAAGTTTCACTCATTGATTTTGGTGTCAAAAAAAATATTGTCCGTTGTTTAGTTGAACGCGGTTGCCATGTAAAGGTATTCCCTATGCATGCCACAAAGGCAGAACTCGATGCTTTTCAACCTGATGGCTACATGCTTTCTAATGGCCCTGGTGATCCATCCGTAATGCAAGCAAGTATTGAACTTGTTAAAGACATTGTTGCCGATGGGCGTCCGGTGTTTGGTATTTGTCTTGGGCATCAGATATTAGGTTTAAGCCAAGGGCTGCGCACAGAAAAAATGTTCAACGGGCACCGTGGCATCAACCACCCTATTCTCAACTTAAAAACTGGCAAGGGTGAAATCACCTCTCAAAATCATGGCTTTGTCATCTCTAAAGATTCAGTAGCCGCCAATGAGCAAATTGAAGTAACACACGTTCACCTCAACGATAAAACGATTGCAGGTATTCGCGTAAAGAACAAGCCAGTTTTCTCTGTACAGTACCACCCTGAGGCCTCTGCTGGCCCACACGATTCTCGTTACCTCTTTGACGAATTCATTCATAATATGAACCAACATAAATCTTAAACATGAGTTTAATTGCCTCCATTTTTGCACGTCAAATTCTTGATTCTCGCGGAAATCCTACCATTGAAGTAGATGTCATTACAGAAAATGGCATTCTCGGACGCGCTGCTGTGCCTTCTGGTGCCTCAACTGGTGTGCATGAAGCCGTAGAACTTAGAGACAACGATAAGTCTATCTATATGGGTAAAGGGGTGCTTAAAGCAGTTAACCACGTCAATACCGTCATTGAAGAAGCTTTAGTAGGCATGGATGTTTTCGAACAAAAGAAAATTGATTACCTCCTACTCGAACTCGATGGCACTGAAAACAAATCAAATCTTGGGGCTAACGCAATTTTAGGTACGTCATTGGCCGTAGCTAAAGCTGCAGCACAAGAATCAGGCTTGAGTTTATATCAATACATTGGAGGAGTTGGTGCAGTGACTATGCCTGTTCCCATGATGAATATTTTAAATGGTGGCTCTCATGCCGATAACCTCATCGATATTCAAGAATTTATGGTCATGCCATTCGGAGCCAAAAGTTTTTCAGAAGGATTACGCTGGGGTACAGAAGTTTTTCATCACCTCAAAGCGGTCTTAAAAGCTAAAGGAATGTCAACCAATGTAGGTGACGAAGGTGGTTTTGCGCCAAGTCTTGGCTCTAATGAAGAAGCCATTCAAGTCGTGATGGAAGCCATTGAAAAAGCAGGCTTTAAACCTGGTGTAGATATGTACATCGCATTAGACGCTGCTTCTTCTGAATTCTATAACGCTGAAAAAGGCAAATACATCTTCGAATCTACTGGCGAAGAGCGCTCTTCTGCTGAAATGGTTGAGTTTTGGGCTAGCTGGTGTGAAAAATACCCGATCATCTCTATTGAAGATGGTTTAGCCGAAGATGACTGGGACGGCTGGAAACTCGCTACAGAAAAATTAGGTTCAAAAGTGCAACTAGTTGGTGACGACTTATTTGTGACCAACACTAAAAGATTGCAGCAAGGAATCTCTAAAGGCATTGCCAATTCAATTCTAGTCAAAGTCAATCAAATTGGTACTTTAACAGAAACCATTGAAGCTGTCAATCTTGCAACTCGCAATGGCTATACTTCTGTCATGAGTCACCGCAGTGGTGAAACCGAAGACAACACCATTGCTGATCTTGCTGTAGCCCTTAACTGTGGTCAAATCAAGACTGGTTCTGCTTCACGTTCTGACCGCATGTCTAAATACAACCAATTATTGCGCATCGAAGAAGAATTAGAAGACGCCGCTGTTTATCCTGGCCTCAACTTTAAGTACATTCGGTAGTTTTAGGCTTGAGTAAATTCAATCTTCGGGTTTACGCCCTACTCATCAACGAAAAGCAAGAGATTTTACTCTCCGATGAAAATCGCTTTGGAAAATTTTTTACCAAATTTCCAGGTGGTGGCGTTGAACATGGCGAAGGGATTCAAGATGCTTTGTTCAGAGAACTACAAGAAGAACTCCATCTAGAAATTACTAGCGCTGACTTCTTTTATTTCAATGAATTTCATCAGGCCTCTGCTTTTGACCAAAGCAATCTGGTTGCTTTCTATTATATCGTGAACATCCAAAAAGCAGCAGTTCAGCTTCAAGAAGAAGGCTACACCATCCCCTTTGAGCAAGAGCAAGAATTACAAAGATGGAAAGCCGTACAAGAGTTACAAAAGGATGAGCTTACTTTTCCGATAGATCAAAAAGTACTTGAGAAATTAAAGGATTTTTTAATAAAGTGATCTTTGCCTGACGTCAATCAGGCACTTACTTTACTTTGATGAACTAACGATGCGTTACATCAATCAAGAAACACACGATTTACTTCTTGAAATTCGCTGCTACGACTAAATCTTTGGTGCCGTGGGTCCAAGAATAGAAACCTTCCCCACTCTTCACACCCTTTTTACCGGCCATCACCATATTTACGAGTAAAGGGCACGGTGCATATTTCGGATTTCCAAAACCATCGTGCAAAACTTCAAGGATAGCTAAACAAACATCTAGACCAATAAAGTCTGCTAATTGAAGTGGGCCCATCGGATGTGCCATTCCTAATTTCATGACCGTATCAATTTCTTCAACACCTGCTACACCCTCAAATAAAGTGTAAATGGCTTCATTGATCATCGGCATTAAGATACGATTGGCTACAAAACCAGGGTAGTCATTTACTTCTACAGGTACTTTAGAAAGACTGCGAGAAGTTTCCATGATCAAGTTCGTAACTTCATCGCTGGTAGAATATCCTCTGATGATTTCAACCAATTTCATGACCGGTACCGGATTCATGAAGTGCATTCCGATTACTTTTTCAGGTCGATTGGTAACAGCTGCAATTTTTGTGATGGAAATTGAGGACGTATTGGTTGCTAAAATCACTTCTGGTGCTGTTAAAGCATCGAGTTCTTTGAATATTTTGAGTTTCAAATCAACATTTTCCGTAGCAGCTTCTACCACCAATTCTACGCCTTTGACGCCTTCAGCCATCACAGAAAAAGTACTGAGATTTTGTAAAGTTTGCGTCTTTTCAGCTTCAGTGATGCCGCCTTTAGCAACCTGACGATCTAGGTTTTTGGAAATCGTGGCCAAAGCGCGCTCAAGAGCTGCTTCGGATACATCGATTAGATTTACTTGATAACCAAATTGTGCAAAGACATGCGCGATGCCATTACCCATTGTACCTGCTCCGATTACTGCTACGTTTTTCATGTTTTTGAAATTTGGACAAATATACTGCACCTCTTGCAACTAGACTAAAAAAACACAGGAATCCTTGTATCTTTGTTTGCAATGAAGTTCCTATTTAACGGCAATACTTTCAAAACGAAGTTCTTTAGCTCGTTGGTCATATTAATGTCCGGAACCGTCATTTCACAACTCATCGCCCTTGCTTTCGCTCCAATTCTTACCCGCTTGTACACACCTGGGCAAATGGGAGAGCTCGGTTTTTACATGCGCCTAACAGGTTTTATATCGGCGGTGGCCACACTGCGTTATGAAGCAGCGCTGCCCTTGCCAAAACAGGATGCACACTCCTATTTACTTTATAGATTGGCTTATCGCCTCTCTTTCATTGTACTGGCGGTCAGTGCTGTCATCTTGATTTTTATTCTCAAGGCGGGCATAGGCGTTCCTTTTAGCTGGTGGTTCTTTTTGTTCACCTTGATGGGTTCGGCTTGTATTGTTCTGATCAATATTGGCACCAATTGGTCAGTACGGCTAGGGCAATACGGCATGATTTCACGACAGAAAATCATCAATTCAAGTCTTTCTAATGTACTCAAGTGGATTTTTGCGCTTTTCCAGTTCAATACCTTCGGGCTCATCTTGGCTACCTTTTTAGGTTATCTTGCCTCTTCCTTAGAATTCCTCCTTGACTTCAAAAAAATTCAACAGCGCTTCAAGCATTACGTTTCCAAGAAAAAAACGCGTGTTTTGATGCGTGAACACAAAGATTTTCCGCTGGTAAGTTTACCACACGTATTTATCGATAATGCCCGTGAAATGTTAGTCGCTACATTTATTTTCGGCTTTTATTCAGACGTGATTTACGGCTCTTATAACCATTCTTACACCATGTTGCGGCTACCTTTAACCCTTATCGGGGTGTCTTTAGGGCAGATATTTTATAACCAAGCATCTGAATTGTACAACCAACAAAAAGCCATCCTTCCTCTCATTCAAAAAATGCTATTGGGCTTAGCCTTGGTTTCATTGGTTCCTTTTGGTCTTCTCTTTTACTATGGCTCTGAAATTTTTGGCTTTGTATTTGGCAGTAATTGGTTTTTAGCTGGTACCTATTCAGAAACAATGTCGGTATGGCTGATGATCAACTTTATCCTGACGCCTATTTCAGCGCTACCGCTCATTCTCAAAAAGCAAAAAGTCTTCTTCTTGATGGGCATTGGAAGTTCTATCATTCAGGTACTTCCGTTCTGGATTTTGAATTGGATGAAAGGAAGTTCAGATCTCGCATTCATGCAAAGCCTACAAATTGTAGCCTACACACAAGCACTGTGGTTGCTTGTTACGATTGGCCTGCTGTATTATTTTGCGAAACAGGCAGATTTAAAAGCTGGTCATAAAGCTTGAAAAACTTTTGTTGATTGACCGCTTTGGTAGCCTGCTGTTCAATCAGATCGGCATTGATTTGAGCCACATTTTGGGCGTCGAGCTGCAAAGCATTTTCAAAATCTGTGCTCAAATTTCCTGAATAAATCAAGCCGTTTTGTTGGGCTTTGATCCATTCCTTATTAGCTGGCAAATCAGAAACAACGGGTATACAACCATAAGCCATGGCTTCGAGCAAACTAATGGCTGTGCCATCGCTGTTTGGTATCGAGACATAAATTTGAGCCTTGGCATAGTTTGCACGATTATCAGCTGGGGCTTGAAAACCCACAAATTCAAATGAACTTTCTGGTAATATTTTTTCAGCCAAAGCCTGCAAGGAAGCAGTCTGAGTTCCGCTTGCAGCGATGCGTAATTTCCAATCTGGATGAGCTTTTAAAAACGAAGCACTTTGTTCAATGATCCGCTCAATGCGGTACAAAGGCTCATGCATCCGGTTTGAATAAATCAATTTTTCCTTTTCAATTGGTGCTGCTAGCTTTTCAATTTCGACACCGAAGTTGGCAATTTGCACGGCTTTATTTGGTGCTAGTTCTTCAATCGCCTTTGCCATGAAATGAGCATCTGCTGTTATGGCGTTCGCTTGTTTTAAGGCATAGCGCACCATGAATTTGTAAAAGCTGTTCTTTTGCGGCAATAAAAGTACATCGCTCCCCCAAGTGGTAAGCACTAGAGGTTTGAGACCGCGGTTGGCTAAAGCACTCAAGAAACCGTAAGAATTGGCCTGGTGTACATGAATGACATCGGGCTGAAAATCTAAAATGAGCTTTCTCAATTCCCGAATTGTCTTGACAAATTGAAGCGGATTCTTCAGACCAAAATTAAAAGTACGCGCTTGCTGATCTTTAACAACATGGCCTGAAACCATTAAAATTTCGTCGAAATAAGGCGCAATCAAGGCCTTGAAATTCAGCAAGTGCCCAGCACCTTTACTGCTGCCAATCAAGAGTAATTTTTTATGCCCGTTCTGGTTCATGTTTGCGTTGTTGATGGCAATGAAAAGCCCATGCTAAATTAAAACAAAACAAAACCTCTATGTTCCGTTCCGTAAATGGATTATTCGTTAAGGCACTAACAAGCATGGTCAGTAGTACCAATATAAAGGGAATAAATAGCTTATTATTGGTCTGCTGCAACTGCTTCAAGGGCCAAAGGTACAGTAATAAATAGGCCAGCAGACCGAAGACGCCATAACGCCAGGCCATCAAAATATACTCGTTTTCCGAATAAATGTGATTGACGTAAAAGTAGTTTTTATAAGGTCCGTGACCAAAGATGGGCTGCTCCACAATTTGTTGTCCTAAAAGTTGCCAAGTTTCGAGTCTGCCCCTCACCGACCCACTGTACAAAGCTGTTCCGTCTAGTAAACTAGAGCTATAGGCCGAATACTGAAAAAATGAAGTGCATAGCATCCAGGCCACTAAAAATGAAAAGATGATCCCAAAAATAAGTTGAAGCCACTGCAGACGCGTCCAGATTTTTGAATGAAAAATGCCCAAATAGCTGATCAGCACAAAAACTACCACCAAGGCTGTTCTAGACTGACATAAAAAAACCATAGTCAAGGCCAGCAAGAATATGAAAAGGCGCTTGCGCTCAAATTGCAGCGGTAGAAAATAGATGCTAAAAAACGTAAATAGTAAGGCATTGATGTTCGGATTGCCCATGGTGCCGACCATGCGCTTTACAGCAGGGTCTCCGAGAGAATTTTTGCCAAAAAACTTCAGGTGTAATCCGCCATTATAGGTGTTTTCAAGCAGTTCATTGACGCCTGGGAAATTGAAAAAATGCAGCAAATTGACCAATACTAAAATCGAAAATAACCATGGGATACCTCGCTTGACCATTTCAAAATCAATCAGACTTAAAAAAAGCAATAGTACACCAAACTTGAGCCATTTATAAATCTCAAAATAATCTGAAAGTGCGGTGGGATGCGCTTGAATGAGTAAACAGAAAGCTACATAAATTGAGATCAGAAAGGGAAGTGCATGGTACTTTGTGAATTGCCACTTTGGCCAGTAGACAATTAAGCAGAGAGCCATGATTGGCAAACCCAAATCAATCCAATGGATAGAAGGGGCCGTTTGACCTATTTCGAGGGCGGGTAAGCACAACGATGCAAAAAGTAAAAAAGTGCCTAAATAAGTAGGGAATTTAGTCGTTTGCCCACTCATCGTAAAAAGCTCTTAGTTCTGGGTGCTGTCTGAGCTGACGCTCGTCTAGACTTCTGGTGTCGCCAATGACTTTTGCGGGGTTACCACTGATAATGGCAAAATCCGGGTACTCGCCTTTTAAGTAGCTATAGGCCGCAATTAAAGAACCTTTGCCCACTTTGGTTTTTGGCATAATCGTAGAATGCGGTCCTATAAAAGTGTATTTACCAATATGAATACTGCCTCTTTCATAAACTTCATGGTTGGGCTGGTGATAATTTTTGCCATAAAGTCGGATGGCCATGTGGCTTGAGTGCGAGGTCATGTTGATGTAGGTGGTCAGTTGACAACCTTCTTCAATGGTAATACCGTTGCTGGCTTCTAAAAAGTTGAAATGACCAATAAATACATTTTCACCTAAAACTAAATTTTCCGGATGATCGATAAAAGTCGTGTTGGAGATGCGGGTATGAGCGATGCGTTTGCCATTGTTGTCATAAATACGCTGATTCATGGTTGGGCGAAATGCCAAGAAAAAGCGCCTGAGCACTTTTTGGAGAAAACCGTTTTTTTGTTGCATGAAATCTGATTCCTAGCGAAGATATCAAAAACATACATATATTGAGTATTTTTGCCTTGCAGCGCGACTGAAAATGACGAAAAATCAAGCATCCCACTTACCCAAAATTATTCACCTCAGTAGTGCTCACCACGACCGCGATGTTCGCATTTTCCTGAAAGAATGTCGCTCTTTGGTACAGCTTTTTCCAGACCACGAAATTCATTTGGTATTGACAGGTGTTGAAGCGCGTCTCGAGGATGGTGTGCACATTCATAGTGCTGGCCCACGCGGATTATCCCGCAAAAAGCGCATGACCACCACCGTTAATCAGGTGCTTGACAAAGCGCTCGCTCTTGACGGCGTTTGTTACCATTTACACGATCCAGAGCTATTGAGAATTGCCCCTCAGCTGAAAAAAAGAGGTAAAAAAGTCATTTATGATGCACACGAAGATTTACCCAGACAATTTATGGGTAACTCAAAGGTGCCTGGCCGCAAAATCATTTCTTGGGCAGTAGAATTCCTTGAAGACTACATTGCAGCAAGACTAGATGGCATCATTACCGCAACGCCGTATATCGCACAGCGCTTCAAACGCGTGCACGCAAATACCATTGATGTCAATAATTTCCCATTAGCCTCAGAAATTGAATTTCTTGACCAACAGGCAAAACCCAAAGATCCATTTGTGTGCTATATTGGCGGCATATGGCCATCTAGAGGCATTGCTGAGTTAGTTGACGCGATGGAATTAAGTGAAGTCAGTTTAGCCTTGGCCGGTAAAATTGAACCTGAATTTAGAACCTTACTTAGTCAATCTAAAGGCTGGTCAAAGGTTCAGGAACTTGGTTTCATAGACCGACAAACATCGATGCAACTCAAGCAACAAGCCATCGCAGGGGTAGTCACTTTCTTGCCCTTTCCGAATCACATCAATGCCCAGCCCAATAAAATATTTGAATACATGGCTGCAGGTTTACCAGTTATTGGTTCAAACTTTCCGCTATGGAAAGAACTCATAGAAGGAAACGAGTGTGGCCTCTGTGTTGACCCAACTCAACCAAGCGAAATTGCTGCGGCTATTAATTATTTGGCAAGCCACCCCGAGCAAGCGCTTCGAATGGGCGCTAACGGTAAAAAAATGGTGCAAAACACTTACAACTGGACTGCAGAAGAACGCAAGTTGCAGGCTTTTTACCAAAAAGTATTGGCCTCATGACCTTTGAAAAAATCTATCAATATTCTTTTTTAGGGCTTTGTGGGCTATGGATTCCCTTCCCCCAATTAGGATCTCTGCTGATAGCGCTTTTTGGTGTATTGGTTTTAATTGGCGCGTTTCAAAAAAAACTTGAGTTCAAGTTCAATGGTATTTTTTTAGGTTTTTCCGTGCTCTATGCACTCTATGCTTTATATGTTTTCAATAATACCACGACGGTAAACGAAGGCCCCTATTTAGAATACAAATTATCCTTGGTTGTGTTTCCTTTGTTGCTCAGCTTTAGGCCTCAGCAAAAAATAGAACGATCAAAAGTAATGACTAGCGTTGTTAGCGGTGCCTTTTTACTAGGGCTACTTTACATCGTTCGAGCCGTTGGCAAATACTTCATTTCTCATGACACCCAGGTTTTTCATAGTTCTTGGTTTGCCTACAACCATCACCCAAGTTACGCTGCGGTCTTTTTTTCTTTTGCGGTTTTTTACTTGCTTCATACTTTCAAGGAGCGCCAAGGTATTCAAAAATGGATCGCTGTAGGTCTCATTGCTTTTTTTACGTTACTGCACATTCCACTCGAGAGTCTTGCAGGAATTCTATTATTAGGCATCATTTTCAGTTATTTTTTATTGCGCTGGGCTTGGCATCAATTTAATAAAGCGATTTTTATGTCGCTGATTTTGTTGGGTTTATTGTGCGTCAAAGGACTATTGACGCTACAACCAAGTCTAGAGCAAAATATCTCCGACACCCTACTCGTGAGTAAACGCTACCTCACAGACCCTCAAAAATTCGTGAAAGAATGCCCTCAGAAAATGACCGGCAACCAAGCACGCCTGATTCTCTGGACTATCAGTGGTGAAATCATTGCAGCACATCCTTTGGGTGTAGGTATCAGTGGGCTTGATGCAGAAATGACTAGAAAGCTGCATGTCTTGGGTTTTCATGAAATGGCAGCCAAACATTGGAATCCGCACAATCAATTTTTGCAACTGACCGCAGAAATTGGCTGGTTGGGCCTATTGCTGTTTATCAGTATTTTGATAGCAATAGCGCGCTTGGCTTGGCAGCGCAAAGATCAATTATTAGGGTTTTTATTATTGAGTTTGGTACTCAATTCTCTTTTTGAAAGCATGTTGCAAAGACAGTCGGGCATTGTCTTTTACTTATTATTTTTGAGTGCATTTATTGCGATTATCACCTATTCAAAGAACGAAGAAGCTTGAAGTTAACAGTTGTCATCCCTTGTAGAAACGAGCAACCATTCATCAAAGAATGTATTGATGCAATTTACAATTGCGCATTGCCTTCAGCATGTCAAATGCAAGTTTTTGTGGTGGATGGCATGAGCGATGATGGCACAAGAGCCGTTGTTACAGAACTTTGTCAGCACTACCCCAGCCTACATTTAATAGACAACAAGCAGCAACTTACTCCCTTTGCTTTTAACCTCGGTATTCATGCGGGTGGAGAAGCCGACTACGTTCAAATTGTCGGGGCGCGTCATATTCTGAGTTCAAATTATTTGAGTTCGTGCTTAACCAAACTTCAAGAAAATTCAAGTATTTGGGGCGTAGGTGGACAAATTCAAAATGTTTCTGTCAATGAGGTGGGCGCTTGTATTTCAGCAGTGCTCTCTTCAAGTTTTGGTGTCGGGATGGGTAATTTTAGAACCATGTCTGCTTCCGGTTTTACGGACACCGTGACTAGCCCTATGTATCCTTATTGGGTTTTTGAAAAGATCGGATTTTTTGACCAAACACTCATTCGAAATCAAGACGACGACTTCAATTTTCGCATTACAGAAGCGGGTGGCAAACTATATTTAATTCACGATATTCATCTTAAATATTACGTCAGGGCAAGTTTGAATGGCGTAAGAAAACAGTATTTTCAGTATGGCTATTGGAAGGTTTTCGTGAATCAAAAACACGGGAAAATGACAACGCTCAGACAACTTTTCCCGCCTGCATTTGTCGCCTATTTGTGCTTAAGCATCCTCTTGCCATTGGTGCCAAGTTGGCTACAAATTTTATTTGCTTTGCCATTGGTGCTTTATCTTTTTGGTGTCCTCTTTTTTGGCCAAAAAGTAAGCCCTCGAGGGTTGTTTTTTCAAACGGCTCGTTTATTCCCACTCATTCACCTAAGTTATGGCTTGGGCTATATGCTGGGCATTTTTGATTTTCTCATCCGAGGAAAAAAACCTTCAGATAAACAAAAAGAACTTTCACGTTAATACACACCTATGATTCCATTTTCACCACCTCGAATAGACCAAGCTGTCATTGACGAAGTAACCGCTGCTTTACAAAGCGGTTGGATTACTACAGGGCCGCGTACCAAGCAGTTCGAAAAAGAAATCAGTGCCTATTGCAATGCAAAAACAACAATTGCCGTTAGTTCTTGGACAACCGGTATGGAAGTGCTTTTGCGTTGGTGGGGAGTTAGGCCTGGTGATGAAGTGATTCTGCCTGTTTACACCTATTGTGCAAGCGCCAACGTGATTTTACATACAGGTGCAACACCCGTTTTTGTAGATATCAATGCTGCTGATTTCAATTTGGCACTGGAAAAAGTTGCCGAAAAAATCACGGCAAAAACAAAAGTGATTATGCCCGTAGACCTTGGCGGTTTGCCTTGTGATTACACAGCATTGTATGAGCTCATCCAACAAAAGAAAGACCTTTTCAAAGCGGCTTCACCTCAGCAAGAAAAATTAGGGCGCATTCTACTCGCTGCCGATGCGGCACATTCATTTGGTGCTATGTATCAAGGTAAACGAGTGGGAAGCATAGCCGATATTACAGTCTTTTCCTTTCATGCCGTAAAGAATCTGACCACTGCAGAAGGAGGCGCTATCAGCTTTCATTTACCAGAGGCCTTTGACCACGACGAAATTTATAAAACATTCAATATCAAAATTTTGCATGGTCAATCGAAAGACGCATTAGCAAAAACTCAAAAAGGTGCTTGGCGCTATGATGTTTTAGAGCCTGGTTTCAAATGTAACATGACTGATATTCAGGCTGCTATTGGCTTAATTGAGCTAGGGCGCTATCAAGAAAATTTAGATCGACGCAAGGTGATCTTTGAACAGTACGACCAAGCGTTTAAAAAAACTTCTTGGGCCTGGACACCGCTCTATGAAAATCAAGAAAAGTGCAGTTCTTATCATTTGTATCAATTGAGAATCAAGGACATCACTGAAGCACAACGCGATGCCATTATCCAAGAGATTTTTGAGCACGACGTAGCAGTAAACGTCCATTTTCAGCCACTCCCGCTGCTGAGCGCCTACAAGAATTTAGGGTATCAAATCACAGATTTCCCACAAGCGTATGCCAACTATTCAACAGAAATTTCGTTACCCGTCTATTACGACCTCAACGACGCGCAAGTAAAGCAGGTGATTGCCGCAGTTCTCGCTTCAGTAGGAAAGGTTTTAAATCTATAGAATCGAGGGAAAATTGAATGAAATTGAATGAAATTGAATGAAATTGAATGATTTTCAATGATTTTGAGAAAGAGAAACGAAAAAAATTAAAGCAACTAATTTGATGAAACACTTACTCCTTTTATTGATCTTATTACCTCTATTTTCACAAGCCCAAGATTGGCCTATCCGAGGAACCAAAGATTGGGATGCTTGGTACAATAAAGACTTCAATGATACCTGTAATGTGATACCATTAGGAGTGAACTTTGGCCTCTGCGATATGGCCTTAGGCTGGGGGCTCACAGATTCAGGCTGTGTGGTGCTTTCTGGCTGTGGTTGGATTGGCAGTGACGGTATCGACTACACAAGTTCATTTTTCTCCTCCTCCTACGAATGTAATAGCGCCTGTTTACAAGACACAGTGGTCATGCTTGGGTGTATTGATTCGGCATTAATTGATTTACAAATTCTTTGCACTGGTATTTATGAGCCTGTTTGCGGCTGTGATTCTGTTACTTACGAAAATGCTTGTGTGGCAACGAATCATGCCGGAGTAAGCTCATTTTACCCAGGTGAGTGTGTAACGAGTAAGGTTTCACTAGTATCCAACAATCCTTTTTTAGTGTATCCGAATCCGAGTAAAGGGCAGCTTACCCTTGAAAAGTTACCAGCTAATGCAACGATTGCTGTTTTGAATTTAATGGGGCAAAAGCTAGAAATATATCATTGCAGTTCAACTTCGATTGACCTTGATTTAACGCATTTAGCAAGCGGAACTTACTTATTGCAGCTCAATGACACGCACTGCGTAAAATTACTGATTGAGTAGGCAAAAGCTTACAATCCTTACTTCAATTCCGAAATTCTACTGAATAGCACCTGCTTTTAAGTATTGAACTTTGAGTCAAACTTTTTGCTCATGTTCATCAAAACTTACTCAAGTGCTGTATTTGGCATTAGTGCCACCACTATTCAAGTCGAAGTCAATATCGACGTCGGTATTAACTTTCATTTAGTGGGGCTTCCCGATGTCGCGGTGAGGGAAAGCCACCAGCGCATCAAGGCAGCCTTCAAAAACAATAAACTGCACTTCCCCGGTAAGGAAGTGACCATCAATATGTCTCCTGCCGATATCCGAAAAGAAGGTTCGGTCTATGATTTACCCATTGCCATCGGTATTTTAGCCGTTACCGACCAAGTGAAAAGCAGCAAACTCAAAGATTTTCTATTACTCGGGGAATTGTCTTTGGACGGCACCATTCAAAAAACAAAAGGGGTCCTGGCCATTGCGCTGCAAGCCAAAGCAGAAGGTTTCAAAGGTCTAATTGTTCCGCTAGAAAATGCTCCAGAAGCGGCCATTGTCAGCGAGCTTGAAATTTATGGGGTCAGTAATATCAGGGAAGTGATACAAATCCTGAACGGCAAGAAAAATGAACTCAGGGTTGAAACCATTCAAATGGAAGATATGCAGCAACATCAATTGCTCCAAAGCCCCGACTTCTCGGATGTGCGTGGACAACTACATGTCAAGCGCGCTTTTGAAATTGCAGCCGCCGGTGGTCACAACCTGATCTTAATTGGGCCGCCCGGTGCCGGAAAATCCATGATGGCCAAACGGCTGGCCGGTATTTTGCCCCCAATGACCCTTGAAGAAGCCCTGCAAACCACCAAAATTCATAGCGTCGCGGGCAAAAATCGCCAATCGGGGCTTGTGGTGGAAAGACCATTTAGAAAACCGCATCATACCATTTCAGATGTTGGTCTGATCGGTGGTGGGGCCTACCCTCAACCTGGTGAAATTTCTTTGGCGCATAACGGTGTGCTCTTTCTTGATGAATTGCCCGAATACAAAAGACATGTCCTAGAAGTACTGCGCCAACCCCTAGAAGATCGTTCTGTCAATATTTCAAGGGCACGCTTCTCAATTGATTTTCCTGCCAACTTTATGCTAGTTGCCGCCATGAATCCTTGCCCGTGTGGCTACCACAACCATCCTGAAAAATCTTGTAGTTGTCATCCGAATGCCATTCAACGGTACCTACAGCGCATTTCTGGCCCACTGCTTGACCGCATAGACATGCACATCGAAGTGAGCCCTGTCAAACACCAAGAACTCAAAGTGGTGCAAGAAAGCGAGCAAAGTGGCGCCATTCGCCAACGTGTTATTGAGGCCCGAAATTTACAAATTGAGCGTTACGCCCAAAGTTCCCAGATTCATGCCAATGCCCAAATGTCAAGAAAAGATGTCGCAAAGTATTGCCAACTCGACGAAGCCGGCAACGCATTGCTACAATTAGCCATGAAAAAACTAGGTTTATCTGCCCGCGCCTATGACCGCATCTTAAAAGTTGCCCGCACCATCGCCGACCTCGACCACGAAAAACACATCTTAGTCAAGCACCTCAGCGAAGCCATTCAGTATCGGAATTTGGACAGGAGTAGTTAGATATCACAAGTTTGGGTCATGAAATTATTGTATGTATTCAGCAAAAGGGAACTAAAGAAGTCAAAACATTTCATTAAATTCGAGGTCTCTTATCAATTGAACACATGCGCAACTTTACCCTGCTCTTTTTATTTTTCATTAGCCTGTCGTCGTTTGCCCAAGACTATACCATCAGAGGATTTCTTCACGATGCCTCTAACGGTGAGCCAATCAGCGATGAACGCGTCAAATTATTGAAGCAAGACAGCACCCCGATTGCAGTGGGCTACACCAATATTGCAGGTTTTTTCTCGATTCCGAAATTAGAGGTTGGGTCATATATATTAAAGGTTGAAAAAGGAAAATACGAGCGTTCATTTATGAATGTGGATATCACAACGGCCAAAAAAATCTATGACATTGGTTCTTGGAATTTGAACCTCAATACCTTGCAAGTCAAGGATATCAGGGTTTCCAATGAGGCTAAAAATAAGCGTCAGCAAATCGGGATGTCAGAGATCAAAATGGACAAGCAAACCGTTGAAAAAATCCCGATGTATGGCGCTGAATCTGATGTAGTGGGTGCGCTGAGCGTTACACCCGGTGTGGTCACAACCGGTGACCAAGGAGGTCAGTTATATGTAAGGGGCGGAACCCCAATTCAGAACAAAACCTTGCTCGATGGCATGACCATTTACAACCCGTTCCACTCTATTGGTTTTTATTCCATTTTTGAAACAGAATTGGTGAAGTCGGTGGATATTTATACTGGTGGTTTTGAATCTAAATACGGTGGGCGTATTTCCTCCGTAATGGACATTACTTACAGAGATGGGAACCGCAGCAAATTTGGAGGTAAGGTTTCTGCGTCTCCATTCATGGCAAAAGCTGTGCTAGAAGGGCCACTCGGCAAACGCAACAAAGACGGGCTTGCACCTGGTTCTTATATGTTTACTGCCAAGCACTCGTTACTCGACTACACCAGTAAATCACTTTATCCAAACATCAATGACGGTGTTGGTTTGCCATTTAACTTCACAGACATTTACGGCAAGGTAACCTTCAATGGGGAGGGTGGTTCAAAATTCAGTGCTTTTGGTTTCAACAACCAAGATTCAGTGAATTATTCGGTAGCTGACCTCGATTGGAATGCTTCGGGTGGTGGCATCAATTTTACTCTCGTTCCAAGTAGCTCGCCAATTTTTATCAGGGGGCACGTCAATGGTAGTAACTATGAAACTACTTTTCAGGAAACCGCACAAGAACCCCGCTATTCAAAAATCGGTGGTTTTGACCTCGGCTTTGATTTCACCTTTTTCCAAAAGAACGAAAGCGAACTTAACTACGGTTTTAACTTAAGTGGCTTCAACACACAGTTTATTACCTACAACGAACTCTCAAGAAAAATCGAAGCGAGCAACTTTACCACCGAAATTGGCACCTATGTCAATTATCGTTTAGTGACACCAAGATGGGTTTATCAGACAGGTTTACGCATGCAGGTTTATGCATCTTTGAATACCGTCTCAATTGAACCGCGTTTAGGCGCCAAGTTCAATGCCACTGACAAATTGCGTTTCAAATTCTCAGGAGGGCGTTTTTCTCAGAACTTTACCTCTGCTTCATCAGACAAGGACATCGTCAATTTATTCAACGGCTTGCTTTCAGCCCCTACCAACGTTCAAGACGAATTCATCAATGAGTACCAGCAGGTGAGCCCAATCAAAAATGGCTTGCAATATGCTTGGCACGCCATTGCCGGATTTGAATACGACCTCAATAA
Source organism: Bacteroidota bacterium (assembly GCA_041158525.1). Lineage (GTDB taxonomy): Bacteria > Bacteroidota > Bacteroidia > Flavobacteriales_D > Crocinitomicaceae > UBA952. The sequence continues at coordinate 34,399 of JBEBBE010000001.1, forward strand.
ATTTTGGAATGTCAACATCGAAGGTTACTACAAATACTTTGATCAGCTCAGCAACATCAACCCCAATAAACTCTATGCAGATATCGCTCAGTTTGAACTCATCGATGACGTCTTCAAGAAAGACTTCATTATTGAATCTGGGCAATCTTTTGGTGTAGATGCGCTCTTGAAGTACAGCAAAAACCGCGTCTTCATTTGGGCCGTTTATTCATGGGGTTACAACACGCGCTGGGATGGTTTTGTAGCTTATTTCCCGGTTTTTGACCGTCGTCATAACCTTAATCTTGTGGCTTCTTATGCTTTCGGTGAGAAAAAAGCAACAGAGCTCAATGTGCGCTGGAACCTAGGTTCAGGTTTGCCTTTCACGCCAACGGCCGGTTATTATCAATTAGAAAACTTCAGCGAAGGTCTCACTACAGACTACGTTACCAACAACCCAAACACAATTGCAACGATGTTGGGTACCTTCAATTCTCAAAGACTTCCATACTACCACCGTTTAGATATTACTTTAAAGCACACCATTACTACCAAAGCGAAAAATAACATCGAATTGGTTGCGGGTATTACCAATGCCTATAACCGAAACAATATCTTTTACGTGAACCGCGTAACCAATCAAAAGATTTATCAGTTCCCTGTACTTCCAAGTGTAGGGATGAGTTATAAATTTTAAATTATGGCAAAAATAAGGGCCTTCAAAGCCATTCGACCTGTCAGAGATAAGGTGCACTTAGTTGCCACCCGTCCTTATTATTCCTACAAAAAGAATGTACTCAAAGCAAAACTCGAGGACAATCCATTTACATTTTTACACATCATTAACCCTGAATTTGGCGCTACCATTAAAACCAAGCCCAATTCTGTGGAGCGCTTTGCGCAGGTGCGTCAAAAATTTGAGCTATTTAAGCAACAAGGTATTCTCATTGAGGACCAAGATGCACACATCTATATTTATCGCCAAAGCAACGAATACCAAAGTTTTACAGGTTTTTTTGCGGGCGTTAGTGTAACAGATTACCTCGAAGGCAAGATCAAAATTCATGAAGAAACGCTCACGGCACGTGAAGATGTATTTACAAAGTATCTTGAGGTGGTTGGCTTCAATGCCGAACCAGTCCTGATGACTTATGAAAGCCAGCCAGAACTTCAAGATTACTTGACGGCGTATACGCAAACCAGAGCCGAATACGAATTCACAACCACGGATCGCATTAAACATGAAATTTGGCTCGTGAGCCCAACCGATTCATTAGCGATTTGTAAAGCCTTTGAGAAAATTGAAGCGCTGTATATTGCAGACGGGCACCACCGCTCTGCCTCTTCTGTTCGTTATGCTCAGAAGCTACAAGAGCAAGAAGCTCAAAGTCCTGAAGCTGCACAATACTTCTTGAGTTATTTAGTCGATGAGAAATCAGTGCAAATTGCACCCTTTCACCGCTTATTGAAATCTACAAATGGTCTAGACCTAAAAGGCCTTCAAGCTATTTTAGCGAACGAAGGAGCAATAGAACAACTCGCAGGCGCTTGTTTACCAGAAAAGAAGCACGACATACATATTTACATGGAGCAAACTTGGTTTAAATTTAAGCCCAACCTCCATTTTATCAATGACCAGGACCCCATTGAAACCCTCGATTCTTTTATCCTTTCTGACCTCATCTTAAAACCCATTTTTGGTATCACCGATCTGAAAACCACCGATCAGGTAGCCTTTATACCAGGCAACGAACCGATCGAAAAAATGATTGAAGCCGTGGATAACAAGAAATTTCAGGTTGCTTTCTTATTGCACCCTGCAACGATGTCAGATGTAAAAAAAGTAGCTGATGCCGGGATGAACATGCCGCCGAAATCGACTTGGGTAGAGCCTAAGCTCAGAAGCGGACTCACTATTTATTCTTTAGAACATTAATCGGGCCTAAGCGCTATAGATATGATCAAGGAGAAAATAAATGAACTTTTGACACAATTACCAACTCAGGTTCGCTTGATCGCGGTGTCAAAAACAAAACCAGTCGCTGCTATTCTTGAAGCCTATGAAGCCGGGCAACGTGATTTCGGCGAAAACAAAGTGCAAGAATTGGTCGAGAAACAAGCCCAATTACCAAAAGATATTCGATGGCACTTAATTGGTCATTTACAAACCAATAAAGTAAAGTATGCCGCTTCGTTTGTGCACCTCATTCATGCAGTGGACAGCTTGAAATTATTACAAGAAATAGACAAACAAGCCAAAAAAAATACCCGTATTCAGAAAGTGCTCTTGCAGTTTTATATCGCGCAAGAAGAAACCAAGTTCGGTCTAGAACTTAATGAAGCCAAAACCCTACTCGACTCAAGCGAATATCAAGCACTTCAAAACATTGAAATTTGCGGTGTCATGGGCATGGCCAGCTTTACCGAAGACGAAGCACAAGTACGCAAAGAATTTGGAGAGCTGCACGCCATTTTTAATGAACTTAAAGCGAGCTATTTTGCTGAGCAAGCCTCATTTAGTGAAATCTCTATGGGGATGAGCGGAGATTACCAATTGGCCATTGAAGCAGGTAGCACCATGATAAGGGTTGGTAGTTCGATCTTTGGCGGCAGATAAACCGATTTAAAAAATCGTTTCAAAAAGAAGTTAATCTTCTTGGGTATCAAAAATCAGTTTGGAAATCTGGCTAGGGTCAAAATACTTGTGAGCCAAGGCCTGCATCTCCTCACTTGTGATTTTATCGATACTTTGGTGCATTTCAGCAATGGTATCAATTTGACCAAAAGCCAACATGCTTTTCCCGAGACCTTGCATGAGACCTGCATTGACATCCATACCTAAGGCCAATTGACCTTTGAATTGTCTTTTAGCTTGCTGTAATTGTTTGGCAGAAAGTGCTTTTTCACGCAAAAGTGCCAGTTCTTTATAGATGAGCGTAAGGGTTTTGTCAATATTCTTGGCTTCTGAACCAAAATAAATTTGCCAGTATCCGGTGTCGGCAAAAGTATGGTAATTGGCCTCTATGGCATAAGCGTAACCGTAGCGCTCACGCACCGATAAATTGAGCCTTGAGTTGAGTGCAGGGCCGCCTAAAATATTAATCAGCAAAGACATCGCGATGCGCTCCTCGTTGTGATAACTTGGGGCCAAACCACCAATAACAGCATGCGCTTGGTAATTGGCTTCTTTCTTTCTGAGGTCAAAAGACGTATAGTTGGTGAAGGCAACGGGTTTTGGCCTTGCGGCTGTCTGACGTAAATTTTCAAGTGCGCTTTCTAACAAACCCTTGAGTTTAGGCAAAGGCATGTTTCCGACAAAAGACACCACTAGGTTATCGGCTGTAAAATATTGTTCAACGTATTCAATGAGATCTTTGCGCGTAAAGCCGCTCACACTTTCTTTGGTCCCGAGAATATTGAAACCCAAAGGGTGATTCTTAAAAAGGGCGTCGTCGAAATCGTCGAAAATTTTATCGCTAGGTGAATCTAGATACGAGTTGATTTCATCTAAAATGACTTCTTTCTCTCTTTCTAGTTCTTTTTCTGGAAAAACAGAATTGATCGAGAGGTCTGCGAGTAAATGAATAGCGCGTTTGGTGTGCTCTTTAGAGAAAGAGGCATAGAGGCACATTTCTTCTTTTGCCGTGTAGGCATTGAGTTCACCACCAACGGCATCAATGCGAGATAGAATTTGAAGGGCTTTTAGTTTGCTGGTTCCCTTGAACAAACAGTGCTCTAGGAAGTGTGCTAAACCCGTTTGATGTGCTGCTTCGTGACGAGAACCTGCAGCAAAGAAAAAGCCGAGGTGCGCCACTTGGCTCGGGACACGCAAATAAACCAAGCGCGTGCCATTTGAAAGCACTTCACAAATGGGTTGGTAACTTCTCATTTAAGGATTGAGTAAATTGATTTGCCAAACGTCATCTTGGAGTAAAAAGGACTTGCGGTCGTGTAGACGCGAGGGCTGACCTTGCCAAAATTCAAAGTAATCGGGCTGAAGCGCGTATCCTCCCCAATGTGGTGGTCTTGGGACCAGCTCCGGGAATTGTTGGTCGTAGTATTCAAACTGAGCAATGAGCGCCTGGCGTGAGGGCAAAACAGCTGATTGCGCTGAAGCCCAAGCTCCGATTTGACTTTCTCTGGGGCGGCTGGCAAAATAAGCATCGCTGATAGCTGCATCTATGGGTTGTACACGGCCTTCAATGCGAATTTGTCGCATGAGCCCTGGCCAGAAAAAAAGCATAGAAACTTTCTCTTGACGGCTGATATCTTGCCCCTTATGGCTCAGGTAATTGGTATAAAAAATAAAAGACTGTCCGTGTAATTCTTTGAGGTATAAAATTCTAGAACTGATGCGTAAGTCAGGACTGGCCGTACTGAGTACAAATGCGTTGGCTTCTTTTTCCTGAGCGCTTGCTGCTTGATCAAACCATTTGGAGAACGCAATAAATGGATCTGACCCTAAAGCGTCAATGCCTGAAGGATGATCGAAATCAGCGTGATTTTCTCGGTATGCCTTTAACCATTCACTCATGGAAATCTTTTTCTTTAGTTAGTCGTCTAGATTTGTTTCTTCTTCGTCCGATGAAGTGAGGTCTTCTTCTTCTTCTTCTTCTTCTTCTTCTTCTTCTGAAGAGTAAGCATCTGTTAAAGTAGAGTCTGAATCATCTTCGAATACGTCTCCGTCGAGGTCAGAGCCCGCTGCAGAAAATACCTGTCTGATTGGGGTGTGCTGCACTTCTTCTTCAAAAGCAGGAGACTTTTTGGCAACCGGTGATTGCACGTCTTCTTCACGGTACGGGAAAATTTCAACGATTGGTGAAGCAGTGATAGACACCACATTGAAATCAATCATGAGGGTAGCTAAGCTTTCTTCAATGCGCTCATAGGCTTCTTTGACATGAGCCGCGCTCACTAAAAAGTTTTGAGAAATGGTTTTGGCTTTTTCACCGTCTTCGTCAATGCGATCATAGGTTACTTTACACTTGAACCATTGTTCAGCGTCGTCATATTGAAAAATATCATGAAGATCGGTGCGGGCAATTCCAGTTACTTGAAATTCACCTCTGATGCTTGACCCGAGTTCTTCATAGATACGTGCCTCAGCATCTGTGAATGTCATGGCAGCCAATAAATAAGGTTCAGAAACCCTTTTAAATGTGCCGTTTTCTAATTGTTTTGTGTACTTGACCTTAACGGTAAACCAACTGTTCATGAAAATAAATTTAATGGGATTTCGTTGCGATATATGTCTTCTAATTGTTCAGCTTTTCTGATTAAATGAAGCTGATTATCATGATATAAAACCTCCGCAGGTTTTAATCGGGCGTTGTAATTATTTGCCATTGTATAGGAGTATGCTCCGGAATTATGAATTGCAAGTACATCTCCTTCACGAACCTCATGGAGCAAGCGATCACGACCAAGTGTATCACTTTCACAAATGTATCCTACTACGCTGTATAGTTTTTGTGGCCCATCAGGATTTGAAATATTGGTGATGTGGTGATAAGCGTCATAAAACATCGGACGGATCAAATGGTTTTGACCACTATTCACCGCAACAAAAACTGTAGATGTGGTTTGCTTAATTAAATTGGCTTCTACAAGTAACTTACCGGACTCACTGACTAAAAATTTACCAGGTTCAAACCAAAGCTCTAAGGGTTTCCCAAATTCTGTAACGAATTGATTGAAGGCTTCGCTTATTTTGATTCCTAAATCTTCTATATCTGAAACGATATCTCCTTCCTTATATGCAACTTTGAAGCCACTTCCAAAATCCATGAATTCTAAATCAGGAAAATGTTGTGCTGCGTCAAATAATAAATTAGCACCTTGAATGAATACATCTGGATTGATAATATCGCTACCGGTATGCATATGCAAACCATTGATTCGAATGTTATAATGATTGGCGATTCTTTCTATATGTTTTACCTGATGAATGGAGATTCCAAATTTGGAATCAATGTGACCAACAGATATATGATGACTACCTCCTGCGGTAATGTGCGGATTAATTCTGATACAACACGGTACTGAATTACCATATTTCGATCCAAATTTCTCCAAAAGTGGAAGGTTATCAATATTGACATGCACGCCGTATTCAACTGCCTGAACAAGTTCTTCGAACGAAATTCCATTCGGCGTAAACATAATTTGTTCGGCTTCAAAACCAGCCCTAAGACCGAGCTGGACCTCTTGAATCGAAACGGCATCTAGACCTGCTCCTTCGGATTTTAACAGTTGAAGGATATTGATATTGTTCAGTGCCTTTAATGCGAAATGAAGCTTCAATTTTGGGACCGAAAAAGCGTTATTTAATCGTTTATATTGTTCACTAATTTTTGTGGCATCATAAACGAAAAGTGGGGTCCCAAAATCTTGAGAAGCTTTTAAAAGTACGGCATCCGAAATCATGTTGCAAAGTTACAACCCTTTTCGAATAAATTCCTACTTCATGAAGCCAAAAGGCAATAAGTCGCGGCAGGAATTTAAAATCAGAATACTGCCATCATTTTGAACGAGTAAAACCCGAATGGGTAGTTGCTGACGACTTTCGCTTTCTAGCATGACCTGTCTGCAAGAACCGCACGGTGAAACATAGTTTTCGGCAGCAATGAGCTTACCTTTTACGGCAATACAAATCGCTTCAATTGGTTGGTCTGGAAAGCTAGCGCCCGCATAAAAAAGGGCAACTCGTTCTGCGCAGAGCCCAGACGGATAGGCAATATTTTCTTGATTATTCCCTTCAATGAGTTGACCATTTTGTAAGCGTACTGCTGCCCCAACTTGGAATTTAGAATAAGGTGCATAAGCCCTAGTTAGCGCTTCTTTGGCCGCAGTAACTAATTGTTGGTCAGCGGTATGAAGCTGTGCCTCAGAAGAAATCAATTGGTAAGAAAGGGTAAACTCTTGATTCATAGGGGCATTTGTACGCAAAGTAGCGACAATTGTTTCGTTTAATTTATTTGAATGAAAGCGTGGAAGACCTTTCTTTTTTCGGTAAATTCGCGTTTTACATGATTATGGATACAAACAAAGCAAAAGCTTCTTACGGTGTGGGCATGAGTATTGCCGAAAGCCTTTCTCAACAAGACCTCACTGCCCTTGACCTCGATCAAGTGATGGCCGGTATGCACGCCATCTTCAGCGGAATCGAACCGCTCATGAGCCCTGAAGAAGCAAATATTGAAATTCAACAATTCCTCAACGCGCAAAAAGCACTCAAATACGAAGCCAACAAACAAGCTGGCGCTGCCTTTTTAAGTGAAAATGGTCAACGCCCAGAAGTTCAAACCACAGCAAGTGGTCTTCAATATGAAGTATTGCACGAAGGCGAAGGTGCACAACCTGGACCTACAAGTCAAGTAACGGTGCACTACCACGGTACACTCATCGACGGTACTGTTTTTGATAGTTCCGTACAACGCGGTGCGCCTGCTACTTTTGGGGTCAATCAAGTGATTCGCGGCTGGACAGAAGCACTGCAACTCATGAAAGTGGGTGCCAAATACCGCTTAAGCATTCCTGAAGACCTCGCATATGGTGCCAATCCGCACCCAGGTGGAGCCATCCAACCGTACAGTGCCCTTATTTTTGACGTAGAATTAATCTCCATCGCCTAATGAAATTTTTATCCCTATTTGCCCTTGTTTTAGTCCTTGCTTCTTGTGGCAACGATGTTGTTACTTTTAAATCAGACAAAGAACGCTACTCTTACTTGTTAGGTGTTGAAATTGCCAAACCATTTGTGGCACAAGCACCTTTTAATCAACTTGACAAAGAGCAAATGATCGCTGGCTTCGCTGACCCAGTTAAAGAAACTGAAGTAGAGCGCTACTACAAAGACCTCGAACTCGTTTTGGGGCAAGGTAGCAAAACCATCAACGAAAAGTTCAAAGAAAAAGGATCGTTTGCCGCTGGTAAAATCAACCGCGAACGCTTTGATCACTATTTCTCAGAACTAAATGCTACTTCACTCATCAACAGCGAATTTGTCAAAAAAGGTTTTGCAGACGGGCTCAACAAAAAAGAAGCTGAAGCGCTCAAAGGCCTTGATCGCAAGAAAATCATGGCCAACTTTGAGGCACTCATGAATCAGAAATACCAGAAAATTACTGCTGGTTTCAAAGCAGAAGGCGAAGCATTCATGGCGCAAAACAAAACTAAAGCTGGCGTCATTACCACCGCAAGTGGTTTACAGTACATCGTGATCAAAGCGGGCAAGGGTCCGAAGCCAACAAAAGAAGCACGTGTCAAAATGAAATACGTGGGCATGAACCCAGACGGCTCTATTTTTGATCAATCACCAGAAGGTGAAGGAGTGAGTTTTGGACTTACTGAAGTGATCCCAGGATGGACAGAAGCCATTCAGCTGATGCAAGTTGGCAGTAAAATCCGACTTTTCGTACCCCAAGAATTAGGCTATGCTGGCAATCCACCACAAGGAGCTAATATCAAACCTTATTCTCCACTTGTTTTTGAAATGGAACTCGTTGCCATCGAAAAGGCAACAGCTCCCGCACCTGCCATGATGCCTCAAGGTATCAACCCTTAAACCAACATTATTCTTGAACCCATGTTGAAATATCTCTCTGTATTTGCCCTAATCTTTTTCGGACTCAGCGCCTGTGAAGACGACATCAAACTAGACGGCGACTTCGTTGAAACTGCAGTTGTTTATGGTCTACTCGATCAAGCTGACTCCATTCATTACATCAAAATCACGCGTGCATTTATCGGCCCAGGTTCAGCCCTAGACAACGCCCTGATCGCCGACTCCAGCTATTTTGAACAAGTAGAAGCCACTGTGAGTGAAGTGGTGAATGGTCAGGTTACGCGCACATGGCAACTACAAGACACCATTGTTCAAGACAAAGATACCAACGGGATTTTCTATGCACCAGAGCAAAAAGCATATTATTTCAAAACCTTACCTACTGGCCCACTCGAGGCTATTCAAACTTCGACAAATCCTTTGTTAAGCTCTCTAAAACCAACAGCTACTTATCGTTTTAAAGCCATTATCAATGGTGGAGAGTTTGAGGTATCTGGTGAAACAGAGCTAGTACATGGTATGACATCGCCTACCGCTTCTCAGAACTTCACTTTTAAATTTGCCAATGATCCTGGTATTTACGTACCGAGTGGTGTAGCCATTTCCAATTCAGGTAACGCATATATTGCTAGCGCGCATCTCGATGTATTGTTCAATGAACACCGTGGCGCAATTAAAACTGAAAAAGCGTTCCGTTGGAAATTAGGCGAAGCCAATGTTGAACCTTACAGCTCGCGTACCTTCACAGCTGCCGGCAAAACATTCTTTGACCTTATCACGTCCAATGTAACCACAGACCCAAGCATTGATAAACGCACCTTCCAAGGTTTCAATATCATCATCACTGGCGGTGCTGAAGATTTATACAATTATATGGCGGTCAATAAACCAAGCTCAAGTTTAGCACAGAGCAAGCCAAGCTATACCAACCTAAATGTCACCAATGGCAAACGCGTAGTAGGCATCTTCTCTTCCAGACAAACGCTTACCTTCTACAAACCATTTTACACTTCTCCGCAACAAGCCTACATCAGAGCCATTGACAAGAAAACAACCCGTGAATTGTGCTCAGGCCCTATTACCGGAAACTTACTTTTTTGTTCGAATCACCCAGGTGACAACGTTGTAGGGCAAGAAGAATCCTTTGCTTGTAATTAACCACTATGACTGAACGCGAGACTTTCTTTGCAGATGTCTTGTTGCCGGTCCCGATGCGACAGGTTTTTACTTATCGCATTCCCTTTGATTTCAATACACAAATCCGCAGTGGCCTTCGGGTCTTGGTTCCGTTCGGAAAAAACAAATTACTAACGGGTTTGGTCACGAGCGTGCACCAAAAAGTACCACAAGGCTATCAAGCCAAATACATCGACACGATTCTTGATGAACAACCCATCATCACGGGTAAGCAATTGGCTTTTTGGGATTGGGTGAGCACTTACTACATGGCGCCAATCGGCGATGTCATGAACGCAGCACTCCCGGCCAACTTCAAACTGGCCAGCGAGTCAAAATTTTGCTTGCACCCCGATAGCCCAAACCCTGAGTCTTATCAACTAGCCAAGCGCGAAGAAGAAATTCTACAACTGCTGCAGGTCAACGAGAGTTGCAGCACCAAAGAACTTTCCGAATTGCTGGGTATCAAAACCATCCAACCATACCTCAAAAAACTCCTCGATTACAAACTCATTGCGGGCTCTGAAGAAGTTCAAGAAAGATATACGCCTAAAACGCAACTTTTTGTCTTTCTGAATACCGCATTTCAAGAAGAAGAGGCCA
>JBEBBE010000002.1:0-16769 GCA_041158525.1 Bacteroidota bacterium
CCAGATGGTTATCAGATGCAAAGTCAAGAAGATTTTTACCCAAGCGGTATCCGAAAAAGCTACATACTTTATAAAAATCAAGAAAGTTTCAAGGAACTTTATGCGGCAAACGGCACTAAAATATTGTACCGCTACACCATCCTTGATTCTCTTGAAGGGCCCTATCAGCGCTTTGATACAACCGGTGTCTTGCTTTTAGATTTCAGGTATCATAAAGGGCTGCGCAATGGTTGGTGCCGCGAATACGATGCCACAGGGAAACTGCAATTTGCACAACTCTATAATCAAGGAAATCCAGTGAAAGATTCCGAAAATCTAGCTCGTAAGCATCATTTCCAAGCATTAACATCCGATGAAAAAAGAGGGCTTCAGTATCTATTTTCGGCACAACTTTACGACTCAACGGTTTTCGATCCTGAGCATCTGATGCAGTGCCTAGAACTTTTATATCGAGAATATCCGTCGGTATTGGGTACACTTCCTGTAAATTGGCAACGTTCTGAACTCGATTTTTACCACTCTACTCGTTTGCAATTCCAAATTTACGGGCCTTGCACAGCAATCCATGTCAATACCCATCCATTTGGTGCCAAGTCATTTTTAATTTACCCAGATATGGAAATTGAACCCTTGCAGCATCTTTTTACAAACGAAGATTTGCAGACACAACAACACCAGTATCATAAATTTGACCATTGGCACGATTAATTTTCCTATTCTTTTTTATCGGTATATACCCGACTTTTGTGTTTGCTGATTTGCTACCGCAACAACTCAAGCTCACTTTGAAGCAAATCAAGAGTCAATCTGTTCAATATACTTTATTGGAATTGGAAATTCAAAATGTATCTGATCTTCATGGAAGTATTTTGGTGCCAGGTCATCCGCAATTGGGTATGGGGCTTTTTGAAGTGTATAGGTACCAAAAAACCGGAAACAATCAATTTCGCCTAGATTCAACTTTTTCACTCCTACTTAAAGATTCAGCAAACGTAGATGAAAAATATATGCAATTTTGGTCCTTAGCACCAGGAGAATCCTTTAAGCAATTGCTGCGGATTGAGTCGCTATCAACACCAAATGAATTCTTCATGGTCAAATATCAACCACATGTATGTAGAGAGTGGTTTCAATACGCTTTTCGTTGGCACGATGAGGAGGGGGAAAGTAAAGAGCCTATTGATGAAAGCGACCAACGTTTCGCGTATCAAGGGGCTTATTATTCTAACTTAATGGTGGTAGATTCGGGTTTAATACAGGAACCAGTAAAGCCTGCTATTCATCGATTTTCAACACTTCAGAAAGCAATTTATAAAGAACAATGGGGAAGGGTAGAAAGAAGATTAAAGCATCACGTGCCTAGATTCACAGATTCGCTTTCTTCTTATCCGATACTCAGTAAACAACTTTATAGCCAAGCGGTGTTGTCGTCTTTGCCTAGCTATTACCATCAGTATTTAATTGTGGAAACGAAAAGTGGTTTACATTATTTATATTTAGGATATCAACTCGGTAAAATATACCGAGGTCGTGGTTTTTTAGCGCAAATAGCGCATCTTTGTGGCGCACGCCGGGTTTTTTGGCGTACTACTTCAGTGAATAAGAATCAGTTAAAAGTGTTTAAAGTTCTACCATTTAAAAAAACTATCCTATGAAATTATTTTACGCGCTGATAATACTCGCACTTCCTTTACAATTTTTAGCTCAAGAAAATCCAAAGGCCAAAGAAATTGGCGAAGCCATTAAACTCATGGATGCAGGTCAATTTGCAGATAGCCGTTTGAAACTAGAAGAGGTATTGAACGAAGACCCAAACAATTACGATGCTTGGTATGAATTTGCCTACAGTTATTACTTGCAAAAAGATTACAAAAAAGCGGAAGAAATCATGCGCAAGCAAACTGAACACCCGCAAGCCACCGACCAGCTTTGGCAGATGATCGGTAACGCCATAGACTTTCAAGGGAATCCGGAAGGAGCAATTGCAGCTTATGCAGAAGGCTTAAAAAAGTTTCCGAACAGCGGGCGCCTTTACGTAGAGACGGGCAACATTTATTTGATTCAAAAAAACATACCGCAGGCTATACAGAGTTATGAAAAAGGCATTGAAATGGCGCCTGAATTTTCTTCTAATTATTACCGTTTGGCCAAAATTTATTGTGATTCTGAAGATGAATTGTGGGGCTTGATCTATGGAGAGCTTTTCATGAATTTGGAGCGAAATACCAAAAGAACCAGAGAAATGAGTGCGCTGTTGTATCAGACCTACCAGAAAGCTTTAGTTTTTGACAAAGGCACAATTTCCGTGAGTTTTGCAAAATCGATGAGCCCATTTAGTATGGAATTTGAAATGCAAATGGGAATGGCTGCAACTAAATATTTAATGAACAATAAAAAAGTAGATCTAGATGTCCAGACCCTCCTCGAGCTCAGACAAGCCTTCTTGACCAATTGGCAGGCTGCTCCAAAAGCAGCCCCCTACAAGGTAGTTTTATTCGATTTTTGGCAGCAGCTCAATGATGTCGGCTTTATTGAGCCTTACACCTACTGGTTGTTCAATATGGCACCAGATAACCAGTTTGAGAAATGGCACAAAAAACATGAGTCAGACTTCACTTTTTTTACCAAATGGTACAATCCAAACCCGATTCAAATTACAGCTGAAAATTACTTTTCTAAACAAAAAGTTGGAAACGGATCTGTGATTGAGATTGGAGATTAAGGAGCAACAGTTAACGGCGTCCGCAACACGAAGTTTTGGTTTTCATTGGCCAATTGAAGCATAAAGCAGGTGGTCGGATACGCTATGAGAAGCCCATTTTGTCCTTTTTCTATAACCAACGGCACTTCTTTACCAAGAAGGTCACAGCCTTTGATGGTGTTAAACCCCGATGAATAAAGCTGAAGTGCAGCGCCTGGTTTCCACTCATATTGTAGCGTTTCAAGATCTAAACCCGAAGCACTTGAGAGATTGACATCAATGAGCAGGGTGTCGGTGTCACAGAGCCCGGTGGCTATCAGCATAACCTGATACGTGCTGAGGTTATACTCAAAACCAATGTTTTGGCCTACCTCAATGGTCATATCCGGAAAATACCAAGTATAAGTGGCCGCCTGATTCGCATTAGCCGTGAAGCTTAATAAACTTGCTCCTGGAATACTGCTGTAGCCTGCTGTGACTTGCAATTGCTCACTAGGAAGCACCAAACCCCAAGTGCCCAAACTATCCAATACGATGTTACTTGCTACTTGTTGTAAAATAAAGGCGTCTCCGTGACCGATACCTGGGTTAAATGTATTGTTTAGACAACTTTTTTGAAATAATGCGCTGTAAAAAACGCAAGCAGCCAAATAGGATCCTTCCAGACTCGGATGTGAACCATCTTGCTGATATAAATTGATATTCGGATGGTTGTCTCGTACGTATTTCCAGGCAACTCCAACGGGTGATACCGCGGCAGCGGCAGAATCAGCGATGCGCAAATAAGCGGCTCTGAGGCGCGCATTCATTTTGTCAAAGGTATTGATAGAATCCCATTGCGGATCGCCGTTTTGGCGCCCCCAAGTCATGAAAAAATTAACTTGGCTACAGGGTTGAATGCTTTTGGCGCTATCTGCAAGTTGCAAGGCATAGGGTAGTGTTTGGGTATTGACTTGCTCATAGGGAAAACTCGGTTCTTGGCTTTGGCCTTGCAAAATGATGTAGTCCCAGGCTTGTGCCTGCATCTTTTGATAATTGATGGCATTATTGGCATGCATTTGAAAGGTTTGACCGCCAGGCGTATTGCTGTCATAAATGAGGTGATCTCCTTGTGCGTTGGCCACCTCGCTCACCAAAGTCGGTAAATTATTGACGGCCATATAGCTATTGCCAATAAAAAGCGCACGCAGTGTATCTTGGCCATGGCTGAGCGCATTGAAACCAAATAAAAAGGAGCAACATAAAAATAAACGCATCATTCTGAAAGGGTAATAACGGGGCTTTGTAAGCGAATGTCTTTTGACGAAGCACCAATTTGTAAATAATACTGAGTAGGAAGGGCCGTGCTTTTGGGCCCTGTCGGAATTCCAAGTGCAGCAACTGGAATTTTATAGTGTAAATAGCGTTTGGTTTCGCCATTTTTAAGACGCGTTTTTTCAGTACGGATGAGGTAATGAACCGGAAGTGTTTCTGAACTGTAAATAGGCTTGATATAAAACTGCAAGGCTTCAGCTCCTGGATAAGCGCCTGTGTTTTGGATCGTGAAAGAAAGGTTAAGGGTGTCGTTTAAACCCATTGAAGTCTGCTCTATTTTTAAATCGCGGTATTCAAACTGCGTGTAACTCAAGCCATGTCCAAACGGATAAAGTGGTTCGCCGGTGCCATTCACGTAGTCATTTCCGCGCCCTGTGGGTTCATGCCAATAAGAAAGCGGGAGTTGCCCCTCGTGTTGCGGAATGGTTATAGGAAGTTTACCCGACGGATTCACCTGGCCAGTCAAAACATGAGCCAATGCGGCGCCACCTGCCTCGCCCAAATACCACGCATACAAGATGGCACTGCTTTGCGCTTGCCATTCTTGTATGGTTACAGCGCTGCCTCCATTGATGACCACCACAACTGGTAAGCCGCAAGCTTTGAGTTCGTTAATAAGTGTTATTTGCTCGGGTGCTAAGCGCAAAGACGAGCGGTCTTGAAATTCTCCTTCCGGAAAATCTACGACAAATACCGCTACGTTAGCTTTAGCAATGGCTTTTTCGAGTGGTACAAAATGCTTTTCAAGGTGTTTTTTGGTTTCGTAGAACAGCCTGATACGGCCATTGGCCTGAGGTTCCTTAAATTCTATTTTAAAGCGGAGCATTTGACCTTTTTGAAGTTGAAGCGCATGGGTGCTTGCATGAAAACCCGCTTTTTGCCACTGATCAATGACGCAAGAATCATTGATAAATAAACGAAAACCATCGTTTCCTTCAATACCAATCAAACATGTGGTATCTTTTGTTGCTTTCAACTCAGTTTGCCAACGCGCCGAATAGAATCCGTTGCCTGTTTCTGGGCAAGGTCCATAGAGTGTCCAATGATGATCGATTTGCGTTTCTGTTCTGGTCAGTACTGGTGCACCACTTAAACGAGGGTTATTAAAATAGCTGGACTGAAAACTCAGTGTTTCAAAAAACGGGTTCTCAGCGCTTAGCGTCACTTTTGAATCGGCCCAAGGTTGTTCAGGAATAGGTAAGTAATTGATGTGATCCGCGCCAAAGGTTTCTATAAGCCCTGTTAAGAAGCTCTGGGCCTTGTAGCCTTTACCGCTGTAGCCGCCAAGTTTAATTTGAGCAGCAGCTTCACCGAGCAACAATATGTTTGTGTTTTTTGATAGGGGCAGGACTGCCTTCCCGTTAGTTAGCGTGTCATTTTTCAGTAAGACAATAGCCTCTTCAGCGCAGCGCTCGGCAAGTTCCCAACCCTGATTCAAAAGCTTTTGAATTTCTTTTTGGCTGGGGCTTTCTAAGTAAGGATTTTCAAATAAACCCAGTTCAAATTTGACACGCAATACCCGCGCAACGGCGCTATCTATTTGATTTTTTTGAAGTTGTGTTGAGAAATAACCAGCTTCAAAAAGCTTAAAATGCGCGCAATCGGTCTGAAAAATCACATCGAGGCCTCCATTTAAGGCGTGTTCGCCACTTTGGGCATAGCTATTGGCAGTTTGGTGTAAAACCAACTCTCCGCCTACGGCATTGGCATCTGAAATAACAAAACCTTTGAAGCCCCAATCTTTTTTGAGTGATTGTTGAAGTAACCATTCGGAACTTGAACACGCACTGCCGTTTAAAGAATTGTAAGCACTCATGACAGATCTGGCCTTGCCTTCAGTGAAAGCAGCATAAAAAGGTCTGAAATGACTCATGTAAAGCGCTCTGGAACTCAGGCCAATTGGGTAAGAATCTCGGCCGCCTTCACCTACATTGAGGATAAAATGTTTAGGCGTACAAATGACACCAGATAGCTCGATATTTTTTACAAAAGCCAAACCCATTTGGGTGGCTAAGTAGGGGTCTTCACCAAAGGTTTCTTCTGTGCGGCCCCAGCGTACATCTGAAGCTAAATTGAGCACAGGGCTTAAAACTTGGCGAATGCCAATGAGGCGTGCTTCCTTGGCAATTTGCAGAGCAGCTTCAGCCATGAGGCTAGGGTTGAAGGTTGCGGCCATACCGATGGCCTGCGGAAAACTCGTGGCTTCAGCCCTCACTAAACCGTGCAGCCCTTCGTCAAAGAAGATAAGCGGAATGCCCAAACGCGTTTGCTCTACGAAATAGTGCTGAATGCTGTTGGCCTTGGCAATAAGCTCTAGATTTCCTTGGCCATTGGAATAATTCAAGAGTTGCTGTGTGGGATCTTGCTGCCCATTGGCAAATAGCTGTATACCAAAAATGCCGTTGTCATAACGGCATTTTGTGGTGTCAAAATCTGAAGGAACCATGAAAAGTTGCCAAGCTTTTTCAGCTGGCGTCATGCGGCTAAGTAGGTCTTGAACTCTTGTTTCTATTGGGAGCTGTGGGTCTTTATAGCTTTGGGCTAAAAGACTTGAACTCAATAAAAGAAATAAGACCAGCTGCTTCATGGTCTACGAAGTTACGGAATCTTAGAGTCCGTTGGCAGCCATTCTTAACTTTAAGTCAAGGTAGGCTTGCTCATAGGCTTCGCGCTGTTTTTTGTCGCGGTTGGAAAGGTCCATGCGCCCAAGTGTTTGTAAAATAGCATCCGCTTCAGTGGTGTTGCGCATCGCGAAATAAGACTCAAGTAAGTTGAAGTAGATAGCTATCGTTACATCTTTGTCGATGCGGGCTTTTTTGTTTTCAATATCGGATTCTTCAAGCGCTTTTTTCCAGATAGCGTTCGCTTCTTCCAATTTGATTTTTGCCTGTGCTTCATTGGTAGTGAGCATTTTAAAACCCAATTGTGCAGCGTTAAATGCATCTTGAATGTCATTATGTGACTCATTTTTAGATTTCACATAATACAATTCAAAGGTTTCGTCTGTTTTTTCAAAACCGATGCGGTCATTGACCAAGTGGTTGATCACCTTCAAGTTGTCTTGCAAACATTTGTCTTCCATTGCTTTCAAAGCAGCACTGACATCCATAGACGGCTGGGTTTTTGACGCAGCTCCTTTGTATAGCTTATATTCTGTGAATTCTGCAGGCGCTGCTGCATAAATTTCTTGGTTTGCTGCATTTGCTACTCTGAAACTCATAGGGTGGCGGTAGGTGAATTCAATGTGGTAGTAATTGACATTGTTGGTGGTTTTCACGTTGTTCACGATGCTTACCTCAGCTTTTTGTTCAGTTACGATTTTAGCAGGCGTGGCATCAAAACCTTGAAGCGTGACCATATAATTCAGTGCATTGTTGCTGCCTTTTTCAACACCATCAATAAAGAGGTAGGTGGAAGCCAATGAATTGTAGTCATAAGAGGTTTTGAGCACTGGTGGATTGATCGTGCGGCGATACGGTTGTGCTACATAATCTTTTACCGGGTGATTATTTTCATTTAAAACTTGTTTTTCCAAGATTTTAGAAGCAGTAGACTTCGCGTTCCAAGCTTCCATTTCTTTGGCATATTTGTCGTCAGCAGCCTTTAAACGGTTAGGATATTCAGCCATTTCGCGTTGGTAATCAGCCTCCGCTTGTGCTTTGTCGGCCTCAAACTGTGCCAATAATTTTTGATTCTCAACTTCGTAAGCCGCAGTCACAAAAGACTGATAATAAGCAGGTTTTGGCTTCACCGGATTGCTCGGTAGTTTCACGTAAGAATAGGTGATACTTTCGCCTTTTACTGACTGAGCAAATGATTGAAACGAATTGAAAGCGAGGGCAATAGCCACAAATAAGGTAGATTTTTTCACAAAAAAGGTTTATAAATACGGGGTTTTAGACGTAAAAAAGGGGAATAAAGTTGCTTTGATAAAAAAGTAAAATGAAGCTTGATTGTAAAATAAATGATAAATTTAGTCCTCAAATTAATTTATCATGCATATTTCCTTCAAATTTGCTTGTATACTGGGGCTCCTATCCCTAAGTTCTTGTACATCCTTCTTACTTCCTGACACTCAATCGGTTGTTTTCATTACTGATTCTGATTCAAGCAAAGTTCTAGCCGAAAACAAAGAACTAGGTAAAGGAAAAAATATTAGCACAAACATTGCAAGGGCTGGTTTGCAAGAAATCGTCATTCATACGCCAGGTTTTAAAGATGAGCACCACTTGCTTATTCCTGAAAGAAGAGACCCTTGGTTTTATCCGGTTGCTATTTTAGACCTCCCGTTGGTCCTTGTTAATTGGGAGCAAATCGTTCGTCATCCAAATTCTTTGCTCTATGCCAATGAAGTACATTTAGTTCATCAGATATTTTTCGAAAAAAGAAAAGCCGAACAGCGCTATGTCAATATTCAAGATGTCAAAGTTGACATCAAAAATTTTGAGGAAGACATTCAATTTTATGTTGTCCCTCACGAAAAAGATATTGAGCCCAAATTACTTGAGCAAAAACAACTGCGCATCACCGAAAAATTAGAAGCAAAAAGGTTAGAAGAGGAGCGCTTGGCTCAATTATCTAATAAAAAACGCAAACGATTAACGATTGCATCTTCATTGGAAAAAGCGGATGAACGCAAAAGTTTATTTGCTGAAAACACGGTATTTACAGAAGATTTGTTTGAAGTGCTATTGCAATCAGGATTCATTGATACCGTGAATCGTGTTTTTCAAGACAACAATAACACCATTTTTTTAGAGGCGAAGATCAAAGAAATCGATGAATTTTTGATTTATGAAGGTACCGAGAACTATAGAAAGTTGGGTATCAAAGTTGTTTGGACAAACTTCAATACTTACGATGAAGTCATAGATTCTCTTGAAACATATAGTATTTCTGATCCATTCATCTCGGAATATGGTATCAGTCCAAATTATGTAGGTATGATCAATGATGCCTTGGCTCAAAGTTATTATGAGCTCAAGCAGTCGGCGGCATTTCAACAAAAATTACCGATGCAAAACAGCTTTAACTCTCAAGATCCAATACTGACCCTGAACAAGCCTGTGAATTTGGTAAAAGAGTTATCCGATGCCTCTTTGGCTTCTGTGATCATCAAAAGAGCCGATGGCGGTCATGGTTCTGGTTTTGCCATTACGCAGGATGGTTATATCCTGACAAACTACCACGTCATTTCGGGCAAGACCCAAGATAAACAATCAAATATTAAGGTAATCCTTTCAAATGGCATCCTCGTCGATGCTGAGATTGTTCGTTTTAACAGGGCTCGCGATGTTGCTTTATTGAAAGTGGCTTACAATTTTGAGAAAGTATTTTTGCTTTCAGATACCAAATCATTCAAAAATTTATCAGAAGTCTATACAATTGGCGCTCCAAAATCCGTTGAACTAGGCCAGTCGGTAAGCTTGGGTCTGATTTCCAATGAAAGGACGACCAACAATAATAATTTACTGCAGTTAAACATCAATATCAACGGCGGAAACAGCGGCGGTCCGTTATTTGAGAAAAACGGAACACTACAAGGAATCATTCAGTCAAAATTGGTAGGAAAAGATACCGAAGGCGTTGGTTTTGCTATTCCTTCTTATTTAGTTTCTTCATACCTCAACATCCAATACAAGAAATAATATGAAAAAGAATCATTTCAAATATTTCGTCTTCCTTTTGAGCTTTTTCACAGGACTTATTAGCTTTTCTCAACCGAATTATATCAAATTTGGAGGTACTTTGCCCGCTAGTAGTGTAGGAGCTCTTGTCGGAAAAGGAGCCTGTTTATCCTTGGGTAAAGAATCAGAGAAAATATTAAATGTTCGTGCTCGGGTGTCCTTAGACTTATTTTATCACAAAGGTGCTTCGGAGTCGTTCTATGGATTCAATCATAATTCAGGCAGTTTTGGCGGTGACTACCTTGAATCTGCTACCTATACGAGTTCACTTTTTCTAAATGGACAATTGGTATCGAGCTTGGATTATTTTTTGTTTGATAAGTTTCCAAATATTTATTTCGGTCCTGATGCGTTTTTATCTATAGGTCTACACGCTTATAATCAAAAATCAGCAGCAATTTATACAAGTGGTGGTGGCTTGAAAGCACATTTGGGTTTTGAGAAACCAGTCGGTAAAAAACTAAAGATCTTTGGTGAATATGCGGCAAGTTATGTAGTCACTTCTCCGTATTTTCTAATTGAACAACCAACTTACAGTACTGATGCTGAGAAAAAAGTTTGGTGGTCCACAGTTTTCCATCAGTTCGGCATCGGTTTCAGATTTTAATTTGCACAACATGAAATTACTTCTTCTTTCCCTCTTAGCATCCTTATTATTCGCTTGTACGAAGTTTGAAACAACAAAGCCCACCATTTCAATGACCCGATCTGGCTTGAACAATGAATTTGTCAATGCTACAGGCAATTTTAGTGAGTTACCACGTGAAAAAGTCTTGTATTATGGCGTTAGACTTGATTCAATAGCAAATGCGCCACTGAGTAATGCCTATGCACAAGTTGGTTTACCTTGTCCAACATCATATACAAATATCTTTGGTGGCACCTTGAGTTTTATGGTGCCTGGTCATACCTATTACCTCAGATCTTTTGCCGCATTAAATACGGGCGAACTCCTTATTTCAGAGCAGCTTGAATTTATATTTTAACCAATCAAAGCGTTTCCGTTCTTAGTTGTTTAAAAAAAGATATTGCAAAAGCGCTGCTTCGGGGCGCTTTTTTTTATGCCTATACTGAACTAAACCTCTTTCATTTTGTTTAAGAAATAAAACAAAAGATGAAACAAAACGGTATCAAGGTAAATAACCACATGATTGACGTGCTTTTAGATGAAATTGGAGATGAGCACGTAAGTACCTCCGTAGAAACCCCCCTCAGATCAGATGCTTTTGCGCTTTCAGATCACGAGAAAATTGATCAAATTGCCCATCACTTTGGGCAAATCATGGATATTTTAGGCTTGGATCGTACAGACGACAGCCTCAGTGGTACGCCACGACGCGTTGCCAAGATGTATGTCCAGGAAATATTTAGCGGCCTCAACCCGGCCAACTTCCCAGACATCAAACTCTTTGAGAACAAATATCAGTACAATCAGATGTTGGTTGAAAAGAACATTTTGTTCTATTCGAACTGTGAGCATCATTTTGTGCCCATTATCGGAAAGGCACACGTAGCCTACATTTCCTCCGGAAAGGTAATTGGCCTCTCTAAAATCAACCGGATTGTACAGCACTTTGCCAAGCGCCCGCAAGTTCAAGAGCGCCTCACCATGCAAATCACCAATGCCTTAAAGCAAGTCCTCGAAACCGAAGATGTAGCAGTGGTCATTGATGCCACACACCTTTGTGTTTCTTCAAGAGGCGTGAAGGATGTGAATAGCAGTACCGTGACTGCACATTACTGCGGGAAATTTGAAGAAGAGCAAACCAAAAACGAATTTTTGAAGTATTTGGAGTTGTAACATTGCTTATTTTTGAGCATGACCCAACTACAACAACTCATCAATGAACTAGGGCTGCAAGCCCATCCTGAAGGCGGCTATTATAAAGAAACCTACCGCTCTGCCCAAACGTTTGACGGCCAAGATCGACAATTACTAACGTCCATCTACTTTCTACTAACGGCTGAAAACGTATCGAAGTTCCACCGCATCAAAAGCGACGAACTTTGGTACTTCCACGCTGGCAGCCCTTTAATTGTACATACCCTTTCAGAGCGCGGCCACGAGCAACACCATCTTGGCCTAGACCTCAGCAAAGGCCAACAACCCTTCCTCTGGATTCCGAAAGATACCATTTTTGGCAGTTCAATTCTAGATGATGAGGGTTATGCTTTGGTTTCTTGTGCGGTTGCGCCGGGTTTTGATTTTAGGGATTTTGAATTATTTACTACTGAGCAATTGTTGCTTAAATTTGCAGCATACAGCGAAATAATTGAGCGTCTTACCTAAATTCTTATTTATCTTGGACTTTCGGGTTTTACTTTGGTCTTGCCTTTCTATTTTATCAGTGCAGGCACAAACGCAGCATGATACAACGCAGCACAAGAAATTTTTTGGTTTTGCGCCGTTATCAGACACGATAGCCAAAGACAAAAATGGCATTTTTGCCTTGCCACTTCTTTACTATACGCCAGATACGCGTTGGGCAGCAGGTGCAGCAGGTGTTTACTATTTCAAGGTAAAACCCTCCTTAAATGCGGCGTCGCATCCTCGGGTCTCTTATTTGCAATTTTTAGCGGATTACACCCAGAATCGTCAACTCGATGCTTGGGCAACCTGGCATGTATTTACACAAGACGAAAACTATTTATTGAAAGGCGATATTCGCTTTCGAGATTTTCCGGATCGCTTCTATGGAATTGGGAACAATACCAGCAAATCTCTAGAGGAAAAATACAGCTATAAATTGTTTGTACTGAAGTCCTTGCAGTTGAAAAAAATCAAGCCTGGCTTCTTTGTGGGTTTCGATTATGAGTTGGAGTATGAATACGGATTTTCATACACACAAGGTGGGCTTTTGGAGGCAGGTAATATCACTGGTTACAAAGGTGGACTTGGCTCCGCATTAGGTCTCGTCGGAATTATCGACACCAGAGATAATATCATTAATCCTTACAAAGGGCGATATGCTGAATTTTCATCTTATTTTTTTCTGCCCCAACTCAAGAGTACCTTCAATTTTCAAACAATCAATGCCACTTATCAGCAGTATTGGCAAATCAGGCCGAAGCATATTTTGGTCTTACAAGCAAAAGGTCGCTTCAGCTTTGGCTCGGTTCCCTTTCTAGATCTCTCAACGCTCGGCAATGATGACATTTTGCGAGGTTATCCTAAAAACCGTTTCAGAGATCGCCATTTTATGGCAACACAAGTCGAATATCGCTTTCCACTCTGGTGGCGCTTCGGTGCTGTGGCCTTTGCCGGCGCCGGCGATGTTTTTGGCCCAAGCTCAACTTTGAATTTTCAAAATCTAAAATACTCAGTCGGCACTGGCCTGCGCTTCGTTGTAGACCCAGCCGAAAGACTCAACATCCGCCTCGACTATGGCTACGGCACCGAAGGCGGGTACTTTTATTTCATGGTCGGTGAATCGTTCTAACAAAAAAGCCCTCTTTCGGAGGGCTTTTTTTTGTGGAGTCGGAGGGGTTCGAACCAAATATATTTGAAATACATAAAACATTGAAAAACAATACTATATAAAATATAAATGTGTTTAGTTTAAAGTTTTGAATTATATTTGTTTTAACAATTGTTTTAACAAATGACTAATTCAACTACGGTAATCCCAGTCCTGTGGCCGCGTAAGGATAAAAATGGTTTATTTCCAATTAAAATACGGATAACCACAAATCGCAAAAGTACCTATCAAAACATAGGTTGGTCTATTAAAAAGATAGAGTGGTCAGAGTTTAAAAAACAAGTTAAATCAATTCATGACGACTATGAGCAAATCAATGAATTGATCATTAAGATGGTCGATGAGATTGAGTCGAATGTTCAACAAATTAAACCTGTTAAGAATCAGAAGAAGAACTTTCTTGATTACCTACAACTCAAGATTGAACAGAAAAAGGAGGGGAGTAAGTATTTCTCTACAAAGCGATATAGATCATTGTATTTCCATTTACTGAAATTTTCAAATTCTGCACCCATATATTTTACAGATATAGACAAGGATTTTGTGATACGATTTAAGGTTCATTTAGAGAAGAATATCAAATCAAGAAACGATAAGAATGAGGCGTCAATCAATACAGTTGTAAATTATTTGAAAGTGTTTAAAACCATTCTCAATCATGCAATTAATGATGAAGTCATAAAGGGAGTTAATCCTATCCCAAGTTACCTAATACCCTCAAAAAAGAAAGTCAAAAAGGTTCCTTTATCGAACGGACAAATTTGGTTCTTGAACGAACTAAGACCAGAAAATGAATTGATGACTAAAGGTATGATGGATGCCATCAACACATTTATGTTTAGTTTCTGGTCTCGAGGGTTACGTATTAGTGATGTTCTTCAATTGAGGTATAAGAACTTTACAGGTGAATATTTTAAAATAGTCATGGAGAAGACCGATGAGGTTGTTAATGTACCATTAACGGTAAACAACATCGAAAGAATTATGCCTTACTTAGTTGGACACAGGGAATTTTTTGATTGGAAAAATCGAAAATATTTACGTTGGTCTAACCAGGATATCAAAGAGGATAATTACTTCAATTATACTAATGATACAGATGAACTTTTGGATTTACACACTACCTACATGATCTCTAAGTTTAAGTTGAAAGAGCTTTTGATGGATAGAGTAGATGAGTATAATCAGCTAGTAGCAAAGAAAAATAGAAAGAAGACTTACTTTCATCAAGAGTTTAAATATAACTCTAAGGAAATGTTACTTTTCTTCAAGAATTCGGATGATATCGAGGAGAAACTTTCTTACGATGAGTATATGACCAATAGGGAAATATATCTTGAATTCTGCAAGATATATTTCAAGAAACTATGTAGAAACAAGGACATCAAAGATCAATTTGTTTTTCCATTCTTACGAGGTTCTGAAGATTTGAGAGGCTTCAAAATGGGGGATAAAATTAGTGCTGTGACTGCATTGATCAATAAGAATCTATATAAGGTTTCTGAGAGATTTGAATTACCAAAGTTTACCACCCACTTCGCAAGACACTCTTTTACGTCAGCATCAAAAATGATGGGAGTTGATATCTATGATTTAAGAAACTGGTTAGGGCATACCTCTGTCAAAAACACTGAAATCTATGTGAATACTATTGAAGATCCGAAAGATGATTCTCACTCATTGGAACTTTATGACTTGTTGAATTCATAATTACTCTTGGAACTACATTTTGTTTATGGGTAGTAAATAAAAGTTCGTGTCACTTTTTCAATTACTTCATTTTTGGAATTCATTTCAATCATCTCGATCCAATTCCCTTTATCATCATATTTGTAAATGTATTTTCCTGAAATTTCACCAAAAGAAAATTCAGTGGATATATTTCCGTATTTGTCACATATATATTTTTTGTCTTGAACTTTAACACCAGAAGAGGAATATTCTATTAAGATTGTTCTTTGATTTTTTTCATTGTATTCATATTCATAACTATTTAGTAATGTGCCATTATTAAGATAGGTAAATTCCGAAGTCACATTACCTTTTAAATCGTATTGAAATTCAGTTTTAGAGATTAACGTCCCGTCCTTATAGAATGAATTAACTTCTATTTTTTGTCCTTGAGTGTTATATTTCCATTCACGGTAATTGTTAAAATTTTGAGTGTTGTTATACTGTTTAAAATTTTCTTGTTTTATCAATTGACCTTTTGAATTGTATGAATATTTAGCATCCTCAAGCATGAGTGAAGTAGAAGTTTCAACGCTGTAAAATTGATATTTCATCCAAATCATTTGATCATTTTCATTATACTGGAATGATTTCTCATATTTGATGTTACCATTATTGTCCATTGATTTGTATTTGGTCAACATTCTTTTAGGATTGTATTCTTTGAAAATATTTGATTGAATATCTAAAATCTTGTTGTCAGAGCTAATTTCAACTGACTTCACTTTACCATTGAACTGATAATCTAATGATTGTGCTGATGCTTTCCAATTTAAAAAATGAAAACTCAAAAAGGTAAATAAAAACAATTTGATGTTCATGAAATCAATTATTAAAATTCAAAAAAAATGAGAAAATATGATTGTTTATTGACTGACAATTTTGGGTTTTAATGGCAGTGTTTATCTAAAAGAATCTTTGCGTCCTGATATCCCATTGAGTATGATTTCTCAAGATCTTTACAAATTGAATTGGTTTCTAAGTTACCTAGCAATTTAACACATGCTCTAATATAGTAAAGTTCCTTAATTTGAGGGTTTAAGTTAATTGATACATTGAAGTCCGCAAGGGATTTTGAATATTGTTTTAAAGATAAAAAACACATTCCTCGTTTTTCGTAGTGTAAATAATTTTTTGGGTCTAGTGAGATACACTTTGAATAGTCGATAATTGCTAAATCAATCAATTTAAGTTTCTCATTTACAAATCCTCTTCTTCCAATTAGTGATATGTCATTTGGACGAATTAGCAATATGCGATTTATATAATCCTTCGCATTTTCAAATTCTTCTAATTTAATGTAAGTACTAATCCTTGACTCAAGTTCGGTAATATAAGACTCTATTACTTCTTGACAATTACCATCACAGGAAATTATTTTACCATTTTCAAAATTTAATTTATAGTTGAGTGTTCCATTTTCAAGATAATAAGAGGTTACACCATGTGGCTTATTTTTAAGATAACCACCTTTAACTTTTAATCTTCCTGTTTTGTAGTAGATTACCCATTCACCTTCTCTATTGCCATTTTTTATCAATCCCTTTTCTTCTATTTGACCGTTTTCGAAATAATATGTAGTAATCCCATTACAAATGCCGTTTATTCTATATGAAGTTTCACTAATATTACCATTTGGGTGACAGTCTTTAATAGCACCGGTATATGCTTTATTCTTAAAATATGCAATCGTTGAATCATAACATGGGACGTCATTTTGACCATATTTATCTACGAGTTCGGAGTAATTGACACCTTCAAATTCTGAACATTTGATTTTTAGATTTTGTGAACAAACAAAACTAAAGGGTACAAATAATAAAATGGAGAGAACTTTTTTCATTGATATTATCTATT
>JBEBBE010000003.1:0-2968 GCA_041158525.1 Bacteroidota bacterium
ACTAATGACTTGATATCTTTTTCAAATTGATCTTTCATCGTTTTTCGATCAGTGTAAATTGTTCTTTTAAAAGCCGTTGCAAATTCATCTTTGCTTTTGCTAAATTGGATTTTGAAGTTCCTTCGGAAATACCGAGAATTTCGGCGATTTCTTTGTGGGTGTGTTCTTCTATGACATACAGGTTAAAAACTGCGCGGTAGGCAGGTGACAGCTTACCGATGGCTTCAATGGCAACTTGTGCTTTGAGGTCGAGTAGGGCAATCTGTTCGGATTCAACCATTGGGTCTGAGCTACCGGTGACAAAATCGTTGTCTTGGTCGCTGAGGAATGGGTCTTTTTTAGCTTTTCGAAGGTGGTCTATGGCCGTATTGGTGACAATACGACGGATCCAGCCCTCTAACGAACCTGTAAAATCAAAAAATTCCAATTTATCAAAGACCTTTAAAAATGAAACTTGAAGGATCTCTTGTGCGCTGTCTCGGTCACTGAGGTAGCGCATACAAACTGCAAGCATTTTGCCGTAGTAGGTCTGAAACAGACGCTCTTGTGCGCGTCGTTCACCCCTGAGGCAAGCCTCCACAATTGTCTTGAGTTCTTTTTGCTGCTCCAATTTTCAATGTCTTAAAAACGCAGGGACCTCAAAAGGGTTGCCTTTAAAGTTGCGTGTTTTCGAATTCCTGTCAAAAAAAGCTATTTTTTTCTTAACTAATCCGTAAATTCGTCACGCTAACGCTTTTATCAATTAAAAAACATAAGCAAATGAAAGTAACTGTTGTAGGTGCAGGGAATGTGGGAGCAACCTGTGCTGATGTATTGGCTACACGAGAAATCGCCAATGAAATCGTTTTATTAGATATCAAAGAAGGTTTTGCTGAAGGCAAGGCACTCGATATCTGGCAAACAGCCCCAATTAATCTTTATGATTCACGTACAGTGGGTTCAACCAATGATTATTCGCGTACAGCAGATTCAGACGTTGTAGTCATTACTTCAGGTTTGCCGCGCAAGCCAGGAATGTCTCGTGACGACCTTATCGCAACCAATGCTGGTATCGTTAAGACCGTGACGGAAAACGTAGTGAAGTACTCGCCAAACGCTATTATCATTGTCGTTTCGAATCCATTAGATGTCATGACTTATTGCGCTTACCTTAACGCAAACATGCCATCTTCACGTGTATTCGGTATGGCTGGTGTTCTTGACACAGCGCGTTACCGTGCATTTTTAGCTGAAGAACTCAACGTTTCACCAAAAGACATCCAAGCAGTATTGATGGGTGGTCATGGCGACACAATGGTTCCACTACCGCGTTACACTACTGTTGGTGGTATTCCAGTTACTGAATTGATCGACGAAGCACGTTTGAACGAAATCATCGAACGCACTAAATTTGGTGGCGGCGAGATTGTTAAATTACTTGGTACTTCTGCTTGGTATGCTCCGGGTGCAGCTGCTGCACAAATGGTTGAAGCAGTTGTTCGCGATCAAAAGCGTATTTTCCCAGTTTGTGCTTGGTTACAAGGTGAATATGGTTATTCTGATATTTACTTAGGTGTACCAGTTGTTTTGGGTAAAAACGGTATCGAAAAAATCATTGAATTGCAACTCAACGATGCTGAGAAAGCTTTATTAGCAGATTCAGCTGAGGCAGTAAAAAGTGTCATGGATGTCCTTGACAACATGATTGCTACTGCATAAGTTTAGTTCTAAATAGATTGAATACAAAAAGAGAGGGCCGCGCAGCGGCCCTCTCTTTTTGTATCATACTTTTTTAAAACTCATAGGCCCCGATATCGGGAGGGTTGTTTCTTGCCTGACCTAAAATGTCGTTAAATACGCTAGAAGAGATGCCGTTATTACTCAGAAACGAGTTTAAGGAAAAAGTGAAATCGCGTTCGCTGGGGTTGTTAAAACCACTGGCCTTATTCCAGAATATATTATTCCCGTAAAAACTATCGGTATAGGTTTGCTCAGATTTGAAAAGACTGTAAGAAAAATCAAAGTTCAAGACAACCCCCGTCATTTGAATGGTATCAATGGCTAGTTCAGTTTTGAGATTCCCATCGATTACACAATTCTTTAAAACGCCTTCTTCAATACTTGAAACGTAGGTTTCTTCGAGTTGGTAATTGGTAAAATAGTTGCTGATTCCGACTGCTGGGTTTGTAGAGGCGCCATAGCCCAATAAATCACAATGATTGAAATTAAAAGACCCGCCTTGAAGCACTAACAAAGCATGTGTTCCATTCTGAGAAATGAGGCAATTTTCTGCCTTCACGCGCGCTCCTGCATAGATAAAGACGCCATAACGCGCTTCGTTATATATTTGGGTATTCGTGAGTGCTAATGTATAGCCTGTATTACTTGGTGCTTCGCTGTATAAATGTACGCCGCTGGTGCCGTTTTTCAGAATGGCGTAATTGATACTAGATGGTAAGGCTTCATGAAAGTAAATGCCATAGTATTGTCCACTGACATCTTGGTAGTCTTGCTCGAGGCGATCGCCTTGGAAAACCACTTCGTTTCCTAATTCTCCTTCGATTTGCAGCGCTCCTTTGTATACATAGAGGATGGCATTTTTGTGGAGGTGTACTTTTGTTCCGGCAGGCATCGTTAACGTTTTTGAAGAGTCTACGATAGCTGCGCCGTAAATGACGTGCGGTTTATCATTGGGCCAAACGCCTTCATTGAGATCGAAAATATTGGCCTGAAAGTTAGTATAATGAAAGTAGGCATCTTGGCCCCAAGCAGCAAGCCTGACAAATTGGTCTTTGCCGTTTGTCCGAAAACGAATGGAATCTTCAATGATGAGTGGTTGGTTTGCGCCGTTTGAATTCAAGGTGACTTCTACAAAAATAAAGAGTGAATCTTGGGCTTCTAAAATAAGGTCTTCTTGCAGGTCAGTTGGGACGCCGTCAATATTTAGTCGAAAAACCGACTGAGCACCACCAATCAGTTCAATGGCGTC
>JBEBBE010000004.1:0-30247 GCA_041158525.1 Bacteroidota bacterium
AATTACCATACAGTTTTTAAAATCAATCCTCAAACTGGAAATATTATTTGGAGCACAAAAATTGAAAGTACATTTTTATTAACAGGAGTCAACTTCAAACGAATGAAAGAAGATGACGACTACCTTTACTATTTGTTTGGGCATTCAGGTGTAGGGAGCGTTATTTCGAAAGTATATTTAGTCAAAATCAATAAAAATACGGGTGCCTTGATCTGGCTTACTAACCATTCTCCAGCTCAAGTAAATGGTATGTCGATGGCCTATAATCGAGCAGCGCTTGATTTTGATTTTTCTTGTGACAATTATATCAGCGCTACGGGCTACTACGGATCGTCAAATTACGAACCTGGAACTTGGTTTGTAATGAACATCGATAAAACCACAGGTGCTAAACTCAACGATTTCACCGAAATGCTGAATAATTATGCAGGCCCTAATTACAAAAGTGTCGGTAAAGTAAATTGGTCAACGCCAACAAGATCATTGGCTTACGGCACATTAAATGAAGTGGGTTACGACACTTGGGCTCGACGTGTAGAATTTAATCCGGCAACCGGGGTAAAGATTAGTGATGAGCGGGTCGATGCTGAATTTTCGAACCAGTCTTATGTTGTTCAAATGGACCGCTTTGGAGATACTAATTATGTGCTGAAGCAGCATGGAAACGATCTTGTAATCGAAGCGCGCAACAATCTTGATAGCCTGATTTGGAAGACCAATTACATCGATACTGGATCTGTCGTGGTGGGCTTGTTTGATGTTTCAGCAAGTTATGTTGGTGCTGTGATATCTTACAAGAAGTATCCGACTCTGCCAATGAACGGCACCCCAACCGTCACTCATACCCGATATTTGGTTTTTTCAAGAGCTACCGGAGCCCTCATCAATTCGATACTTCAAACCGTTGGCTCCACTGACTTTAGTTTTCGAGAGGTGGAAGTCAATGAAACCAACATGCTCATTTGTTATAAGCAAGCAGGAATACAATATATAAAGCGCTGGACCTATGGTACTACTACTTCAGGGGCTGTTACTACTTTGCATGGAGAATACCTGAAAGAAGGGTCATTGCTCAATATTATGGTGAATTATGATGCTAATTATTATATCGGGGTGATTTTCGGTGGCATCTATAAAATACCAAAAAATGGAGGCGCCAATGTGCTTTTAAAGTTAGTACCAAATATTAAGTCGATTAACGATATGTATCTGAAAAACAATGTTTTGTATTTAGTGGGCCAGCATACTAATTTATCAGAACGCATCGTACGTTATGATATCGCAGCAAATGTTTTTACTTATGACATTAATTTTTCGCAAGGTTCTATTCGCCGAATTGCAGAAAATTCCAATCAGCACTTGGTTTTAGCAGCTCAGCGCAACAATAAAATCCACCTGATTTGTGTCAAGCCAAATACCGGCGCAATTTTATGGCAATACTATGCCGATACTATTCAATACCCCAATTTGCAATTTAGGGATATGGCGGTAAATGACCAGAAGCAAGTCATTTGTTTGACTGGAGCTGTTGTCTATGATACCACCCACTCAGATGCCTTGATTAATTTCATCAGCTATTACGGCGATCAATTGTCTTCCTTGAAACTTACAGACTCTATTAGTAGAAAAAGTTTTGGGGCAGCCATTATGCGCAGTTCTTCGAATCGAACGTTGGTGGGTGGCGCCTGGAACAAACTAGATTTTCTTCAAAGCGGTTTCTTAAATGCCTACAATACTCAATTTTGTACAAGGCAAATTACGCAAGACCCCGCCAACTGCCAGGGAAATCCAGTGGCACTTTATGCATGGGCCGGAACAAGCTATCAATGGTACAAGAATGGTGTACCTATAGTCGGGGCCACTAATCAAACTTATACACCTACAATGAGCGGTTTGTATAACGTGATGGTTACTGATGCGTGCAGCCAGGATACGCTGATGGTACCTTACAATTATGTTTTAATAACAGGTGCGAATACGATTTTAATTACCGGAAACAATACTATTTGTTCAGGGCAATCTCAGGTTCTTACGGCTTCTGCAGGGGCCGCTTATCAATGGTATTTAAATGGGGCCGCTATTACAGGGGCCACCCAAAGTACCTATTCAGCAAGTTTGCCAGGCCACTATAATGTAAGTGTTACCAATATTTTGGGCTGTTCTGATACAGCCGCGGTTGGTTTGCAATTGGCAATATTACCTCAGGTGATCATTCAAACACCTGCACATCCATCTCAAATTTGTGCGAATGCGGCTCCTTTGCCCTTAAATTTCTTGCCTGCTGGCGGAACCCTTACAGGACAAGGTATTTCGAACGGAACTTTTAATCCAGCGAGTGTAGGAAGTGGTTGGAAATATTTCCAGTATACGGTGACGCCTGCTGGTTATTGCGGAGCCACAGCATACGACAGTATTTATGTAACAGCTTTGCCTACACAAGATCCATATATTACCCAAGATGCCGCTAACTGCCAAGGAATTCCGGTTGCTTTGCATGCGCTAGCTGTTAATCCGTTGGGGTATCAATGGTACTTAAATGGACAGCCGATAACTGGCGCAACTTCTAATAATTTTGTACCTACCGTTTCTGGACACTATAACGTAATGGTTAGCTTTGCCTGTATTCAAGATTCTTCCAATAACAGTTTTAATTATACACTGGTTGTTCCTCAGGCTCCGGTTTCAATTACCCAAAGTGCACTAACTTATTGCCCAGGAGACAGCATTTATTTGCAAACGCAAGCTGCCGCTCAAATTCAGTGGTACCTTAATGGACAAGTAATCAATGGTGCAAATCAAAGCACTTTTGCAGCTACACAAGCAGGAATTTATAATGTGCAACTCATCAATACAAGCGCTTGTTCAGACACTGCCGATTTACCTGCTCAAATTTCCGCTTTGCAAGTCTTGACTAGTACCAATAATTTGCCTCCAACTTTATGTGATCACGATGCACCACTTACCATCGATTTTCTGCCAGCAGGAGGTGTACTGACTAGTACTTCAATAACTGGTTCAAGTTTCAATCCTGCTACAGCTGCTGCAGGTTGGCATTATTTTCAATATCAATTGAATTTGCCAGGCGCTTGTCCACTGAATGTTATCGATAGTTTAGAACTGTTAACTAGTGCACATTTTACGCTAGATACCACTGTGACAGACACGCTTGAACTCAACGGACAAATTTATACGCAGTCGGGGCAGTATCAGCAGCAATTATTTGCCGCCAATGGCTGCGATAGCTTGTTAACGATCATCCTTACCGTTGATCCTGTAGGAATTTCCGAAATGTCAGGATTAGATTTCAAACTATGGCCAAATCCTAATAATGGAACATTTCAAATAGCTGTTCCTACTCAAGAGCCTTTTATTTTGGCATTTTATGATGCTATAGGAAGATTGATATTCACTAACGAGTTAGAGGGCAGTGAGCAATACACCATTAGTTTACCAAATAACTTGGCGCCTGGTAGCTACCGTCTCCTCCTGAGCGCAATGGAAGAGCAATATAATATGCCAATAATTATTCAGAGGTAGGAACAAAAATATTTCTTAGTGTAAAAAATACACTAAGTAAAAATTAATTTTAACTTTACTTTTATAACCTAAAGTAAAGCTATGTCATCTGTAATCAGTGGAGTAGGTAGTTACTTGCCTACGCTTCGCATCACCAATCAAGATTTTATTGCCCACCGTTTTTTCAAAGATATCGATCAGCCTTTTGAAGATTCTAATGAGCTCATTATCCAGAAATTTCAGGAGATTACCGGCATCCAAGAGCGTCGTTATGCGCAAAAAGAGCAGACCAATTCTGATTTAGGAATATTGGCCGCTCAAAAAGCGCTTGCTGCTGCTCAAATAGATCCTGAGCAACTCGATTACATCATTTTTGCGCACAACTTTGGTGACGTGCGCTTTGCTTCCAATCATTTAGATATGTTGCCCGCTTTGGCTGCACGTGTTAAGCATGCGTTGGGTATCGCCAATCCGAATTGCGTGGCCTATGACATGCTTTTTGGTTGCCCAGGTTGGATTGAAGCGCTGATTCAGGCCCATTTATTTATTAAAGCAGGTGCCGCCAAGCATTGTTTAGTGATTGGTTCTGAAACGTTAAGTAGAGTAGTGGACCCGCATGACCGCGACTCCATGATTTTTGCCGATGGCGCTGGTGCTTGTGTGCTTTCAGAAGACAGCACATCTGAGAGTGGCATCTTGGCGCATGCTACACAGACTTTTACCAAAGACGAAGCCTATTTCTTAAACAATGGCCCTTCGCTCAATTCAAAGCATCATATCCACGAGAAGTATATCAAGATGCAAGGCCGCAAGATTTATGAATTTGCACTGACTAAAGTGCCTCAGGCCATGAAGGCAGCCCTAGACAAAAGTGGAGTTTCAATTTCCGATGTTAAAAAGGTTTTTATTCATCAGGCCAACGAAAAGATGGACGAAGCTATTATTGACCGTTTCTACAGGCTTTACAAAGCAGAACGCCCCGTTGGTATTATGCCCATGAACATACATCTTTGTGGCAATAGTTCAGTAGCTACCGTTCCAACTTTACTAGACGCTGTTATTCGAGGTGAATATCCAGAACACGAATTGCACAAAGGTGATGTCATCATTTTGGCATCGGTGGGAGCCGGCATGAATATCAATGCGGTGGTTTACAAGTGGTAATAGAATTTACTTTTACTCAATATAAAAAGATTTCATACATAAAATTCAAGCCCGTAATCGGGGCCTCTAGTTACCCTAAAAAGTACTTTTGAAAGTCGAGGATTCTTCCTTCTTTTTTGAGTCAAACTGCCCAAAAAAAGCAAAAACAAACGGGTTATTTATTCGAGTTTCTTTTAATTAAAGAACTCCGCTATTTCAATTCAGCTATAGGTTTCTTGAAAAGTTATTTGTAAAAAAATCACTTTTATTTGTATCTTTTATCGCGCTTTTTTGTTGTGCTATATTCGATCAAAACTTTTGAGGAATAAGGCTTCCTTTTCTTGTTTTTTTTGAAGGTAAAAATCGGTCGTTTTGTAATGGTTCAGTCGTGGCTGCCACAAGCAGAGGAATCAAGCGAAGTTAAAATCTCTATTTTCGCTCCATAAACTATCTACGATGAAAAAAATAGCCTTTGCCATTTTGTCTTTGGTATTGTTAAGCGCCTGCGGGTCTTCAGATCAAACCAAAACATTTCAGCTCGAAAACATTGAATTTCTTTACAGCGGACCTCTTTTTGAAGGATCTAATTCGGCGCAATTTGTCGCTGAAATTGATCTCAAAAAAATACTCGGTGCTGATTACCAAGAAGGAGTTGAAATCAATGAAGCTGCGTTGAAAAAAGCGCTTGTTCAAATTGTGAAGCCAGCAAACTTCGCTGATATCAGTGCGCTTGTTGTGAGTGTTGCCTCTGATAATCCTGATTTACAGATGCAAGAATTAGCGGTGATCAATCCGATCAAGTCTACTGTTGGGAAGATCAAGCTCAAGCCATCGCCTTCCGCAGATGCCACTGACTATTTTGCAGAAAAATCGATGTATCTGATTCTAGACGCCACTTTTACAAAAGATGTGGATGCCAATGTCACATTGAAAGGCTCATTTGAATTTGAATTGAAATATTAATCCTTATGAAATGTGGTTTACCACAGCCATGATAAATCCAAAATAAATTGAATTATGAAAAAGTTATCTTTAATTGCCCTTTTCTCTTTAGTAGCACTTGTAATTAGTTCTTTTGCGCCGTCTGATGCTGGCGGAGACCGTTTATTAGGCGTATGGGAGCCAAGCAATGGCCGCGCTCGCGTTAAAATTGAAAAGATTGGAACCAAATACTTTGGCAAAATTGTATGGCTTAAAGAGCCGATTGACCCCGTTACTAAAAAACCAAAAACAGACAAAAATAATCCTGATGCATCGCTACAAAGCACACCATTAAAAGGGTACAGAATGCTCAAAGACTTTGTCTATGACGGCAATAACGAATGGTCAGGAGGCACCATTTATGACGCGCTCAATGGAAGTACTTATTCATGTGTGATCAAAATGACCAATGAAAACACCCTTAACATTCGTGGTTATATTGGTGTATCTGCACTAGGACGCACAGATGTTTGGAAACGTGTTGTTGTTAAAAATTAAGCGTATGATGTTCGCTCAAAAAATAACTAGAACAGCACCAGCTACTTTCTTTTTGATAGCTTGTGGTTTTTTCAAATTTTCAGCCGTAGCGCAAGTAGGTCAACCAGATACAAGTGTGGTGCTTGAGGCGGAAGAGGACTACAGCATGTATGAAAATGTATCGTTCTCGGCTGAGGGCGCTAAGCGTTTTTGTAGTCCAAAAATTGAAGGGCTGAGCCCAGCCAAACTCATCAGTTTTGGTTACGATTATCAGTTTGGTTATCAAATGAGCGCGGATACCCTGCGTTCTATACAAACGCCTGCTGCCTATAACTTGAATCCACAAACAGGCGAGGTACTGCGTTCACATGGTATGAGACTTGGTTTTAACATACCAGTGATTTCCCAAACCAATTTGGTTTGGCAGCTCGGCGCCAATTACTGGGAGCAGCGCTATGATTTCAAAGACCCACAAAATTTAGAGAATCCTTTATTGAAAACCTTAAGTGAGCATGGTCTGCGCACAATGGGTATCAATACTACTGTTTTCAAACCTTTCAATGACAAGTATTTCATGTTGTTTCAGGGGTCAGCAGACTACAGCGGCAATTATTCTTTGAAATCCATGATGCCGCTCAATTACTTGAAGTATTCTGCCGCTTTAATTTTTGGAAAAAGACCCACAGAGTTGAAGCAGTGGGGAGTCGGGGTTGCAAGAACTTATCGTGTGGGTGAAATCAATTACATTCCTGTGGTGCTATTTAACTCTACAGATCAAGCCAATAAATGGGGTACTGAAATACTTTTCCCGGCCAGAGCACATGTCAGAAGAACAATCAATAGCCGAAATATGCTTTTTGCCGGCTATGAATTGGAAGGGCAAAGCTACCGTTTATGGAACACGGCAAGTGTTGATGGTTATGATATGCAAGCAGATGAACTCGAGGTTAGAAGAGGTGAAATTCGCTTGCGTTTGATCTATGAATTTGCGCTCAAAGACTTCATTTGGATGTCGGTGCAGGCTGGCTACAGGATCAATTACCGCTTTGACATCGATCGTTTGATCGGAGGAGAGGAGAATTACCGTGCTTTTGGATTAATCGAAGACACTCCACCATATGTGATGTTAAATCGCCTCACGAATCCGCTGTATGTGAATATCAGCATCAATTTGGTTAGCCCCTAATTGTTGCCTATTCTACTACCATTAAATCAATCCAGGTCTCGCTGAGGTTAACGCTTAACTGAGTTCCTTTTTTAGGTTTGAGCGTAAACTCAGGGTCGCTAGAAAAAATGAGCAAGCCCAATTGATAACCCGCTGGGATGATTTGATCATCTGGTTGGAAATTGAAGTTGAGTTCATAAAAAATGTTGGGCTGTAGTGCTTCACTTTTTTCTAATGAGGAATGGTTCTGTGGATCAGCCCAAGCTCGGTTCACAACGATATCTTCCATTTTAAGTTTGTTCATTTTAGCGCCTTTTGGAACGGCAACTAAGTACACTGAAAGATTTGCTGCTGATTTACTGCTGGCTACCTGAATATGGATGCGCCCTGTTCCTGAAAGATGCAATGGCTGATTCAGTTCTGACCAAAATAAAAGGCGATTTGCAGCTTTTTTAGCTGATAATAGTTCAATCGCTGAGAAGCTGGCATCATCTGTAAAACTGAATGTTCCAGCTGTATTTTTTTCTTTGGAGAGTTCACCTGTGTTTGCTGCCTTCATTTGAGGGTAAAAGCGCACAGCCTTCGCGCTCGGATGCGGAAAAGCAGGGTAGCGTCTGGCTTCATTTTCTCCTTTGGCGACAACCCAGGCGTCTGCAAGTTTTTCAGCGCCGTTATCGATGCCATGCAAATACTTGGTAAACCATTTGTTCATCATCCAAAGTGGTGGCGGGTAGCCATGGCTTTTTTGATTGTAGTAAATTTTAGCAGGCAGCCCCATCGCTTTGGCCTTCTCGTAAAAGCGAAAGCTGTGTTCAGCCATGACATTCCAGTCTTCAAAGCCATGACACATGAACAAGGCTGCTTTCATGGAATCCATTTGTGTTAGGTAGTCTCGGGAGGCCCAAAAAGCATTGTAGTCTCCGGTGATTCTGTCCTGCCCCGGCACAAGCACTTGATCGCGGATGATGGCATCGTTGTGTGCCCTGTTTTCAGGATCACCGCTGTGCACAAAATCATATAAGATATCGGTGTCTTCGCCTAAGTAACCACCTGGTGAACGCACCAAACCATTTGACCTATAATACAAATACCAAGAACTCACAGGGGCATTCGGAATAATCGCTTCCAAACCCTTTACGCCTGTGCAAGCCGCGGCCAAACACAAAGTTCCATTGTAAGAAGTACCCATCATACCCACTTTTCCGGTGCACCAAAACGCGGTCACGGTTTCGGTACCAGTTCTTGTGGTATACCCGAGCGCTCTGCCACAAAGCCAATCAATCACGGCAGCAGGAGCTAATTTCTCGTTTTCACCACCAATTGTAGGTGCGCCATCAGAAAATCCGGTTCCAGGTGAGGAAGAATAGACCGTAATAAAACCTCTTTTTACCCAAGTTTGATCTTGGAAATAAGCTTCAAGTGGTCGGTTTTCTTTGCGCTTGGCAACAGCATGTTGGTGGGGTGGAGGTGTGGCCCCGAGTTCATGATTGACATCCCAATAAAAACTTTTTGAATCGCCGCCAGTACCTGCAAAATAGGGGCTCGTCGTATAAATAACGGGCAATTTCAGTTTTTGCGTATTGGTTTGTAGCGGGCGTGTTAAAAACACGTGCATGCGGTCAAGCTTGCCATTTGAGTCGCTGTCGAAATTGGTTTGTACCCAAAGTTCTTCTTTGATCCATAGTGACGGTTCACTAAATTCTGGCACAATTTGCGCTTCACCCCCTTTAAAAATGGGTTTTACTTGTTGGCTGTAGGTACTGTTCAGAAAAAGTAAGAAAAAGGAGAGGGATAGGATTTTTTGCATGGAATTCTCTTTATTTGAGCTTAAAGATAATGTTGATATGGGAATAAATTGGGTTTAAAGTTGAATTGGAACTTCAATTATTTCAAAAATAGGGTGCGCGGCGCAATACTTCATTTATCTTCAATAAGTATTGTAGATTCCTTGTATCTTCGTGGCACACGCGATTTTTATCAAATTTTTCCTTCAGAAAGTGCAGCTAATTAACCCGAAATCCGCCCTCATTTTTATCTTGGTGACCATCTGTTTAGACTCAATCGGTTTAGGCATTATCATCCCATCGTTTCCATCACTAATTGCTCAAACGGCTCACGTTCCGTTAGGAAAGGCTTCGCAATATTTTGGTTGGGTAATGGGTGCCTATGCCCTGATGCAGTTTGTATTCTCACCACTCATCGGAAATTTAAGTGATCGTTATGGTCGTAGGCCTATTTTGTTGATTTCAGTTTTGGGCATGAGCCTTGATTATATGGTGATGTATTTTGCCCCCGATCTGTTTTGGTTGGTATTGGGCCGCGCCATTTCTGGCATCTTTGGCGCTAGTTTTACTTCGGCT
Source organism: Bacteroidota bacterium (assembly GCA_041158525.1). Taxonomy (GTDB): domain Bacteria; phylum Bacteroidota; class Bacteroidia; order Flavobacteriales_D; family Crocinitomicaceae; genus UBA952. The sequence goes on from JBEBBE010000004.1 coordinate 9,643, forward strand.
TCAGCCTATATTGCCGATATTTCAACACCTGAAAACAGAGCAGGGAATTTTGGTATGATCGGTGCCGCCTTCGGAATTGGTTTTGTAATTGGCCCGGCTATAGGCGGTCTTCTTGCTGACTTCGGTCCAAGAACACCGTTTTTGGTTGCTGCTTTCTTCTCAATGGCCAACTTCTTGTATGGTGTATTGGTATTGAAAGAATCTTTACCAATCGAGAATCGCCGTAAATTTGAATGGAAACGCGCTAATCCGTTTGGGGCGCTCCAACAAATCAAGCGCTTTGAAAAGTTAAAATACCTATTCCTCGTTACTTTTTTAACTATCCTGACCTCCATGTGTGTGCATTCTACTTGGAATTTTTACACCATGGAAAAATTCGGCTGGACGATCAAAGAAGTGGGCATATCGTTAGCAGTTGTCGGCGTTTGCTTCGGTTTGGTACAAGGCGCTTTTACCGGTAAAATTGTAGATAGAATAGGGCAAAAAAATGCCGCCAAAGCTGGGCTCTTCCTCTCGGTTTTTGTGTTGATCGGACTCGGGCTCATCAATCAGGGCTGGATGATGTACGCCATCATTTTACCCTACGCCTTCACGGGTATCATTGACCCCGCTATCCGTTCTATTGTTTCTGGTCAAGTCCAGAGCAACGAGCAAGGCGAGCTTCAGGGCATCTTCACCAGCCTCATGAGCTTAGCCGAAATCATTGGCCCGCCACTTTTCATGTGGTTCTACTACAACTTCAAAACCAGCATCCCGAACTCCAATCTTGGCCTTGGCACCCCATTTTGGGTAGCTGCTTTTATAGGTCTACTTGCTTTTCTCTTGATATCTTGGACTTTGAAGGGGTATCAGGAAGTAGTTGACGAAAAATAAAAAAGCCCCATCACTGGGGCTTTTTTGTGGTCCCACACGGGCTCGAACCGTGGACCCACAGATTATGAGTCTGTTGCTCTAACCAACTGAGCTATAGGACCGGTTATCTTTTCTTTAAAAGGAGATAACGATGGCTGCAAATTTAATAATTTTTTATTGTGCTTTGGAACGCTTCAGCGTAAATTCTGTGATTTCGGGGTAAATGCCGACTCGGCCTGGGAAGCCGAGGTAGCCAAAGCCGCGGTTGACGTACAAGAATTGCTGGTCAACTTGGTATAGGCCAGCCCATTTTGGGTACACGAAAGAAACGGGGCTCCAACGGATGCCAAAGCGCTCGATGCCAAATTGCATGCCATGGGTATGGCCTGAAAGCGTGAGGTCGATGTCGGTATGGATCACTTGGGCATCAAAATGGCTAGGGTCGTGGCTCATGAGAAGTTTGAAGCCTTGGCCAGTTTTGGCGAGTGTTTCTTCGAGTTTGCCGCTTTGTCTGAACATAGAGCGCCCCCAGTTTTCGACTCCAAGCAGCCAAAAGCCTGGTGAAAGTTCAACGGCGTCATTGAGTAGTGGTGTCCAGTCAACGATTTGATGCAGACGGATTAATTCTTGAAGGTTGGCGGCTTTTTCGTGGTCGTAGTCCCAGCTGATGTAATCACCGTAGTCGTGGTTGCCAAGAATGCTGTATTTGCCTTTTTTCACGGAGATTTGCGAGAAAAGCGCTTCCCAACCTTTGAACTCATCGGCTTTGTTATTGACGAGGTCTCCGGTAAAAAGAAAGTAGTCGGCATTTCTGGAATTGATGAGGTCGATGGCCTTTTGCACTTTGTGGGTTTGGCCATAGAAGCTGCCGATATGTACATCTGAAATTTGTAAGATTTTCACGCCATCCATGGCCTCCGGAAGATGTTCAAAGAAAAGTTCTACGGGCCGAACCTTCCACGACCAGCGGCCGATAAAAATGCCATATAGAATGGCAATAAAATGGAGGCCAGCCAAGATAAAGCCGATATTGCGGGCGCTATCTAATTGAAAGCTCAGGAAGACCAAGCCAGGAATGAGAAAGACCATGGCGGGTAGGGCTAAAGCCACAAATAAACCGAAAATAGAAAAGCCTAAGCGGTAGTTGCTGCGCATTTTGACATTGCGAAAACCCCAGATAAAGAGCACGATGCTGCCTAAAATTAGCCCCAAATGCAGGAAGCCAAAAGAAGCGAGTAGCGGGTTTGGAATACTCCAGAGACCAAGCAGAAAAATCCACTCAGAAACAATGAGTAGCAACAGAAAAAGGAGAAAGAGCATAAGAAGAGAACAAGAAAAAGGGAGAAGTGTTTGGCTTACATCCAAGAACCACCCACCGAGATGATGTTGGGTAGCGCGAGGTATTCAGGGTAGCTTTCTTCGGTAATACCACCAGTAGGGCAGAATTTGATAGAAGGAAATACTTGGCCATAGGCTTTTAAGGCACCTAAACCACCGAAAAGGTTTGCCGGAAAGAATTTGAAGGTATCCCAGCCATACTGAATGCCTTCAATGATTTCACTTGGGGTAGCGACGCCCGGAATAAAGGCGATGCCGCTTTTTTCAAAATGTGGCGCCAAGTTAGCATTCAGGCCTGGGCTTACCATGAAATCAAGGCCGAGCTCAATGGCTTTTTCAATTTGCTCAACTTTCACAACTGTTCCCATACCAATGGCACAGCGGTCTCCGTATAGTTTTTTGGCCAAAGCAATGCAATCATAGGCAGCTGGTGTGCGCAAGGTAATTTCGATGCAGAAAATGCCGCGTGCGATGAGCGCTTCCATTTTAGGAGCCACTTCTTCGGTGCTGTAGAAGGTTACTACCGGAATAGTCGGGTGCTGGGCGAGGACCTTGCGGATATCGTTTTGAGCCATAATGTCAGTTTGACACAAAGGTCGTATTTTTTAGATTACGGAAGCAAAAACCACTGACTTTCTTTGGAATCGAGCTGCATTTGCTCATAAATGGCAGCAATTCTTGGGCTGAGCTCGCCGTCTGGGCAAAATTGCAAGATATTGAGCTGACGCTCTTGTAGTTGGCCTTTGGGCAAGAGTTTCTCTGAGAGTTGATCAATTTGCTTCAGGGCTTTATCAAATTTGGCCTTGCGCGTTTTTTCAAATTTTTGCTCGAGCGCTTCGAGTTGTTTTTGAATGCGCGTCAGTTCGGCCTCGACCATTCTTTTTTCTTGAGGAAGTTCTTGTTCTGTCAGTTCAAAAAAGCTGTTTTTATAGCCCGACCAAAGTTGTTGTTGTATAGAATAATCTGGTACTTGGTCGCCTTGAGCTTGCAAATAGCGCGCTTTCAAATCGGCTTTATCTGCTAAGAAATCTTGTTTTTGAAAACCAATTTTTTCAATGAATTCTAAGTCTTTTTCTTGAAAGAGTATACCCCCAACACGCTGAATAGTGAGCGGGAAGGGAAGATCCAAACAAGCAAAGGCAAGTGGCAATTGTTGCCAGTAAGCGATTTCACTTGGGCCACCTACATAGGCCAAATTGGGCAAAATCCACTCTTGGTAGAGGGGCCTCAGTACCACATTCGGAGAAAGTAAGGCACTGTTTTCTTTTTGAAAATCAAGCGTGCCAGTTTTCTCGATTCTTTCTCTTTTATCTTTCCCCAGTAAAAACAGGTTGGATTCCTTGCTTTCAATAGGAGTAGGTTGGTCCTCTTTTTTGAGCTTTTCGGTTTCTTTACAAACTGCTTCATGAATGGCAGTGGTTTGCAAGTCTTTTTCCCAAATTGGCCAGGCACTTTGTTTGAGGGCTGGTTCATCGGCATCGATGATGAGCAAACCATAGGCATCAAATAAGGAATGAACCATTTCAAAAAAGCCAGCACCATATGCTTTTGCCTCAAAGCATTGCAATAGCCGATGGATTTCAGCAGATGGGTTGTTTTGGAATTTCGTTTTAAGCTCGGCAAGTAAAGGAAGCAGTTCAGAAGTATCGAAGCGCCCTACGGCACCTTTTTGCGCGCTTTCCCAGCTCCATTTTTGACCAAAGAGTAAGAAGCTTTTGATTTCTTCAAAATCGTGATCTTCGGAGGCCATCCAGTAAATGGGCACAAAGTTTTGTTCTGGAAATTGTACCTTGAGTTCTTCTGAAAGTTTAATGACATGCAAGATCTTGTAAATGAAATACAAAGGGCCTGTCATTAAACAAAGCTGATGACCTGTGGTTATGCTAAAAGTGTTAGCGTCTTGTAAAAGTGCTAAATTGCTTTTAACCTTGTCAGATACTGAGAGGTCTTTGTATTTTTCATGCAAGACTTGTGCAAGTAGCGCTCTTTGTGCAGCAGGATAACTTTGCTTTTTAAGGGCAATTTGTTGCTCGAACTGAGCGTAGCGTTGCGCGTCCATTTTTAACTACATGTTTCTGCGATACTGACCACCAACCTCAAACAAGGCGTTTGTCACTTGGCCCAATGAAGCCACCTTACAGGTCTCCATGAGTTCAGCAAAGATGTTCTTGTTGCGAATGGCGGCGTCTTGCACTTTGCGAATTCCGTCTTCTGCTTTTGCTTTTTGTGCATTTTGCAGATTTTGAAGCATCTCAATTTGGTACTGCTTTTCAGCTTCTGTGGCACGAATCACCTCTTTTGGTAAAATTGTAGGCGAGCCTTTTGAACTCAAGAACGTGTTGACCCCAATAATAGGAAACTCACCGGTGTGCTTCAAAGTTTCGTAGTACAACGATTCTTCTTGAATTTTTGAGCGCTGATACATCGTTTCCATGGCGCCGAGTACGCCACCGCGTTCGGTGATGCGGTCAAATTCGGAAAGAACAGCTTCTTCTACTAAATCGGTAAGCTCTTCAATGATAAACGACCCTTGCAGTGGGTTTTCATTTTTAGCCAAACCTAATTCGCGGTTGATGATCAACTGAATGGCCATTGCTCTGCGGACCGATTCTTCGGTTGGCGTGGTAATGGCTTCGTCATAGGCATTGGTATGCAATGAGTTACAGTTGTCATAAATGGCATAAAGCGCCTGAAGTGTGGTCCGGATATCGTTGAAGTCGATTTCTTGGGCGTGTAAGGAACGGCCAGAGGTTTGGATGTGATACTTGAGCATTTGTGCTCTGGCATTAGCGCCATATTTCTTGGCCAAGGCTTTTGCCCAAATACGGCGAGCCACACGGCCAATTACTGCATATTCTGGGTCAATGCCGTTTGAGAAAAAGAAAGAAAGGTTCGGACCAAATTCATTGATGTCCATGCCACGGCTGAGGTAGTATTCTACATAGGTAAAGCCGTTGGAAAGCGTAAAGGCCAATTGTGTAATCGGGTTAGCGCCAGCTTCAGCGATGTGATAGCCCGATATCGAAACTGAATAGAAGTTGCGAACACTATTGGCAATAAAGTACTCTTGGACATCTCCCATGAGGCGCAAAGCAAATTCAGTAGAGAAAATACAGGTATTTTGCGCTTGGTCTTCTTTTAAAATATCTGCTTGAACCGTACCTCTGACTTGTTTGAGGGTATCGGCTTTGATTTGTGCATAAACTTCGGGTGCCAGAACTTGGTCACCGGTTACGCCAAGTAAGAATAAACCGAGCCCGTCATTGCCTTCAGGTAATTCTCCTTGATAAGCAGGGCGTGGGGTTCCTTTTTCTTTGTAAATAGCGGCAATTTTGGCTTCAACTTCTGCTTCTAGGCCGTTGGCTTTGATGTATTTTTCACAGTTTTGGTCAATGGCAGCGTTCATAAAGTAAGCCAAGAGCATTGGGGCTGGGCCATTGATGGTCATGGATACTGATGTAGCCGGATGGCTGAGGTCAAAACCTGAATAAAGTTTTTTAGCGTCGTCGAGGCAGCAAATAGATACCCCAGAATTTCCGATTTTGCCATAGATATCGGGGCGTAAATCGGGGTCATTGCCGTAAAGCGTTACGGAGTCAAAAGCAGTAGACAAGCGCTTGGCAGGCATTCCGAGAGAAACGTAGTGAAAACGTTTGTTGGTGCGTTCTGGGCCTCCTTCTCCGGCAAACATTCGGGTTGGGTCTTCGCCTTCGCGTTTGAAAGGGAAAAGCCCAGCTGTGTATGGAAATTCACCAGGAACATTTTCTTGGAGTACCCAATGTAAGATGTCACCCCAACTGCGGTAGTTCGGTGTTGCTACCTTCGGGATTTGCAAATGAGACAACGATTCTGTGTGTGTTTGGATGCTCAAGACTTTATCGCGCACCTTGAATTGGTATTCAGGGTTTTTGAAAGCTTGTTTTTTGGCATCCCAATTTTGAATGATCTCCCAGTTTTTGGGGTCAAAGTTGAGTTTTTCCTTTTCAAAAGCCTCTTGTAAAGACTTCACTAAGCGGTCTTTGTCGTCGAGGTTGGACGCGCTCAAGGCATCCATAGAAACCTGATAGCCATAGAGTTTTTCGGCTACTTGAACTTGCTGCGCTACCCATTTGTCATAGGCGCGGTTGTTTTCAGAGATTTCAGAGAGATAGCGTGTGCGGTCTGGCGGAATCACAAAGATCTTTTCAGACATTTCACGCGTGATTTCAAAAGTAGAAACCAAAGTGCTATTGGCTTTGCTGACCATTTTGTCCATGAGTACCTTGTAGAGGGTGTTCATGCCTGGGTCGTTGAATTGTGAAGCAATCGTGCCATAGACAGGCATGTCATCTACAGGGTTGTCCCAGAGGTTGTGGTTGCGCTGGTATTGTTTGCGGACATCGCGTAGGGCGTCGAGGGCACCACGTTTGTCAAATTTATTGAGTGCAATGACGTCAGCGAAGTCGAGCATATCGATTTTCTCGAGTTGCGTAGCGGCACCGTATTCAGGTGTCATGACATATAATGAAACGTCCGAGTGGTCTAGAATTTCGGTATCAGATTGACCAATTCCAGAAGTTTCAAGAATGATAAGGTCATAATTGGCTGCTTTTAAAATCGAAATGGCTTCGGCAACATGTTTAGAAAGTGCCAAGTTGGACTGACGCGTTGCCAAAGAGCGCATGTAAACCCTTGGGCTTTTGATGGCGTTCATGCGGATGCGGTCACCGAGTAGGGCACCGCCTGTTTTTCTTTTGGATGGGTCTACAGAGACAACCGCAATTTCTTTATCTGGGAAGTCTATTAAGAATCGGCGTACCAATTCATCGACTAATGAAGATTTCCCAGCACCACCTGTTCCGGTAATACCGAGCACAGGCACTGCTTTTTGCTCGCCTTTTTCACGTAGAATTTGAAGCAATTCGGCATTGGCTTCTGGGTAGTTTTCAGCGGCACTGATGCAATGAGCTAAGTAAGGTACATTCTTCTTTTCTACTTGTTCGAGAATGGAAGTAGCACTTTCTTTTTTAGGCTCGCCGACAGCGAAATCACATTTTTGAATGAGGTCATTGATCATGCCTTGTAGGCCCATCGCACGGCCATCATCAGGATGATATATACGGGTAATGCCGTAGTGTTGTAATTCTTCAATTTCAGAGGGAAGGATGGTGCCGCCTCCACCACCAAAAATTTTGATGTGCGGCGCTCCTTTTTCTTGCAAGAGGTCATACATGTACTTGAAATACTCAGTATGCCCACCTTGGTAAGATGTCATGGCAATAGCCTGTGCATCTTCTTGAATGGCGCAATCAACCACTTCTTCAACCGAGCGGTCATGCCCCAAGTGAATGACTTCACAGCCCGTTGCTTGGATAATGCGACGCATGATATTAATGGCTGCATCGTGACCATCAAAAAGCGAAGCAGCCGTTACGATGCGAATTTTATGTTGTGGGATATAAGGTTTAGCCTGTTCCATAGGGTGTTTGATTGATGCGCAAATTTAGCTTTTTTTCAGGAATTCTTGACAACAAGAATTTTATCGACAATAGCCGCAACAGCAGGGCAAATCAGGGTGTTTTGCGCCGTGAGGTCCATGATTTGATACATATTTTTACGGTCGGTGTGCGGGTATTCTCGGCAGGCCAATGGACGGTCGTCATATACCGCACAGGTGTTGTCGTCGAGGAGATTGAAGCACGGAGAAGTTTGAAGGACGTAATCATTATCTTCGTCAACTTTGAGGTAGCGCGCAATCAATTGACTCTCCTTCATTTTGAGGGCCTTGGCCATTCTTCTAATATCGGGTTGTCTAAAAATAGGGCTAGTGGTTTTGCAGCAATTGGCGCAGCTGAGGCAATCTTTCTTGGCAAATTCTTTTTGATGGGCCTCATGAAAACGAGCATCGAGGTCTTTGGGTTTTTGCTTGTTCCATTTGCGAAGCTGAGCCTGATTGCTCTTGAAATTTGTTTTGGCGTTTTCCAATATTGCCTGATCTTCCTTGCTGAGTGCTGCCATATGTTGGTTTGTGCTAACTTTACACGAAGATACAATCATAATGGAATTTCCGCAGTTCAGAAAGCTCTCAAATGGCAAATCGTATTATAAAATTACGGGGCCTACTCATTTTATAGAGCTGCAAAATATCGGATCGAAATGGTTGAGTTATAATTACAGTGTCAACCAATTCCCTGATTTACTGCGCTTACAAGCCATGATTGATGCGGTAGCTCCTTTTGAAATAATTGATGCACAGGTATTTATTGATATCCAAAAACAAACTGAAATAGCAAACGTTAATTGAAAATGAAAAATACAGCACTTATTACCGGAGCATCTTCCGGCATTGGAAAAGAATTGGCTAAAATTCATGCGTCAAAAGGTCGTGACCTCATCCTTGTAGCCAGAAGACTCGAATTATTACAACAACTACAGGCTGAAATCATAGAAAAATATAAGGTTCAGGTAGAAATCATTCAAAAAGACCTGAGCGTAGTCGGTTCTTCTCAGGAACTATACGATGAAGTAACTGCCAAAGGCTGGCAAGTGGATTATTTGTTTAATAATGCTGGTTTTGGTGGTAAAGGCGCTTTTTTGGATCGAGAACTAGAGGCAGACGTTGAAATGGTGCGCTTAAATGTCATGGCACTCTTGAAATTGACGCACTTATTTGGCAAAGACATGAGAGCTAGGGGCAAGGGTAAAATTCTTCAAACTGCAAGTACGGCGGGTTTTTTACCAGGACCATACCAAAACACTTATTTTGCGACCAAAGCATTCGTGGTTTCGCATACGAAAGGCTTGGCACATGAATTGAAAGGAACTGGTGTTACGGTAACGGCACTGTGCCCGGGCCCAGTAGCTACAGAGTTTGCACAAGTTGCAGGTTTTGGAGGTTCAAAAATGTTTGAAGGCGCAGCAAGTGCTCAAAAAACAGCCTTAAAAGCCTACAAAGCCATGGAAAAAGGCAAGACAATATTTATATCTGAATTGCAATTTACGTTTTTGATTAAAGTCTTAATGCCTTTCATGCCAACAAGCATTACAGCTGCAATCATCGCAAAAATGCAGCAATCTTAAGCAATTCTTTGTAGTTTTGTGCCATGCTTAGCATTCCACTTTTCTTAAGCGACGTCGCAGGTTCAGAAGTAATCGTCATCGTGCTGGTGGTCTTGCTTTTTTTTGGATCTAAAAGCGTTCCTGGAATAGCCAAATCTTTAGGGCAAGCTATTTACCAGATCCGCAACGCTTCTAACGATCTTCAGCAAGAGATCCGCAAGTCTGGCGAAGAAATGAAAAAAGACCTCAACCTTGACGGCATCCTCAAAGAAACTGAAGCGTCCATCGCTCAGCCGCTCGATCAAATGTATTCAGACCTCGATCACACCATACATTATGGCAGCATGCCAAAACAAGTGAGGCAGCAGGTAACAGCTGGCAATCCAGTCGTTGAGAACAACCTTGATCTTGATGAAAAGCAAAATACTGATACAGAAGGTAAGCAGGATACAAATGCTCAACCAGATCAGGTGTCGTCAGATCAAACTAATGATACACCAAACAACTTAGACCAAACCAATTCAACTACCAACGCATGATCAAAGTAGGAATCATTATGGGCAGCAAGTCAGACTGGCCAATTATGCAAGAAGCACAGAAAATACTTGCTGAATTTGGTATAGAAACAGAGGCCGATGTCGTTTCAGCTCACCGTACTCCTGAAAAAATGGTGACCTATGCTAAAAATGCAGCAAGCCGTGGCTTGCAAGTTATTATAGCCGGGGCAGGTGGGGCAGCACATCTTCCAGGTATGGTCGCTTCCATGACGCCACTACCCGTGATTGGTGTTCCTATCAAATCTTCCAACTCTATCGATGGCTGGGATTCCATCCTGAGCATCCTTCAGATGCCCAATGGTATTCCGGTCGCAACAGTAGCGCTCAACGCTGCTAAAAATGCCGGAATCCTCGCTGCACGCATCATCGGCTCCACAGAGGCCGAAGTACAGCAAAAACTCATTGCTTATTCAGCGCAAATGGAAGCAGATGTTTTAGGTTCTGATTTAAAGTCTTGATTTCAAGATATTTAAATCAATTAACTCTGAAAATATTCTAGCAAAAATCTATAGGCTCCTTTTCAAAAAAATAGGGTAAAATAGGGTAACCCCTTAGTTCTGCAACACTTATTTTTTTTATCCGTAAGACCTCCGTAAATTTGATTACAAGCGTCTACGCGTATGCAAGGAAAATTACACAAAGGATTATTATTTTTTATTTCTTTTGCTATTTGTTTAGCAGGATCTTTGTTGGGGCAAACACCAGTTGTCACAAGCACAAGTTTTTCTACTATTCCTGTTGCATCTCAAGGCGTCATTAATGTTTGTGCTGGCTCGACCATCTTATTTACCAATACTACTGCAACAAATACCAATAACAATGTCATACTACAAGCACCAGTAACCTATAACTGGAGCTTTGGAAATGGTCAGACCCGAACTACTAATGGCCCTCATGCCATCACTTATAACAACCCAGGAACCTACATCGTAACACTCAATATGACCAGTGGTGGTGTTGCCATTCCCGCAAATGGTGGTAATGTTGGAACGGTTACTGTGAACGTAAGTAGCCCCCCAACGAGTATTCCTTCAGTAGTGCCAACCAATGCGTGTACAAACGACACTATTATCAATGGCGTTTTGTACTTCCAAACTTCTTCAGGAGCAAATAGTTGTTCTTGTTCATCTGCAAGTCAAGGTCCTGCGATTGGATTTACAAATACTAGTAATCTAGGGGCAGGAGCAACTATTAATATCTATTGGGGTGGAGCAGGAAGTTCTTTAAATGGCGGAACATCACTTTACACAACCATTCCGAGCATTACTTTGTCTGGAAATACCGGAACATTAAGCTCTTTTCCGGGTCAAAGTTCTAATCCTTTAAACGGCCATTATGCTGGTATGGGTGCTGCAGGTACAGGAAGTTACAATCTTATCTATGAAGTAATTTACCCTAATGGTTGTTCCTACTCGAACTATGCTATCATGAGCTGGGGTGCTGGTATTATCGACTTTAGCGCTAATACTTCTGTGACCGCTTGTAATCCATTTGACTATGAGTTGACATTTGATAATCAATATCCAGGAAACACTTATTTAATTGATTGGGGAGATGGAACAGATACCTTAATCACCTATCCAAATCTTCCAACTTTACCAAACTATGTTGGTCATGGCTATGACCCATCTTGTGCATCCAATGGTCAGGCGCTTCCTTATACAATTACTGTTTCAGCCTATAATTCTTGTTTAAACGATACGATTGTCAACACGCAAGGTCCGTTTTATGTGAGTACGGCACCTTCTGCTTCTTTTACACAAAGTCCTGGGTTGACCATCTGTCAAGGGCAATCGATTACTTTTAACAATACCTCTTCTGGTGGTTTCAGTATCAATTCTTCAGGAAATTGTTCTGCTGCTAGTGCCTTTCAATGGCAGGTGAATCAATCATCTTCTAATAACGGTGTTGGTTATACGGTTAATGGTACGATGGGTGATATCGCGGCAAGCCCTCAAGTTTCTGGTAGCCCTTCGATTGTAGTCAATTTTACACAACCCGGTACTTATGCTGTCTCCATGGAGATTGCCAATAATGATTGTGGTTCTGATATTGAGACAAAATTAGTTACCGTGAATCCTTATCCGGTGGTCCAGAATTTAGTCGCTCCTGCTATTTGTACAGGAGGCTCTTTTGTTGTCAATCCAGTAAATAATCCGCCGAATACAATAGTTCCATCGGGCACCACTTATGCCTGGACACCTGTTACAAACACCAACATTGGCGGAGCCGTTTCGGGTTCAGGTTCTACAATAACTGGAACGCTTACCAATACAACAACCACGCTTCAAACACAAGTATATACGGTGCAAGCAACTGCGGGTGGTTGTGCAAGTCCAACTACATTCACAGTCAGCGTACCAGTATTCCCAAATGTTTCTGTAAACGATGCGGCAATTACCGTTTGTAATGGCACGCCATTTACTTATGCGCCAACAAATGGGGGAGGGAATTCACTGCCTTCTGGAACAACCTATACCTGGACTTTTCAGGATAACCCAAATGTTACGGGTGAGCAGAATGGTACGAGCTCAAGCTCAAATATTTCTGGGACGCTTTCTACGAACGTATATAGTAGTACTCAAAGTGTCGTTTATAACGTAACTGCCAATGCTGGTGGTGCTTGCCCAACGGATCAGTTTAATTTAACTGTGAACTTAAACGCCTTTGACCCAGGTATTATTGGAAATGATCAGGTTTATTGTGCAGGCAATAATCCTGCAGCGATTTTGTTCACGACCAACCCAACTACACCGGGAACTTTAAGTTACCAATGGCAGTCGGCAAGTAGTGCGAACGGAACTTTTACAAATATCGGAGGCGCCACTTCGTCAAGCTATGATCCGGGTTCATCAATTGGTGTGACAACCTATTTTAGAGTGGTTGTTACCTCAACACTTAATGGCGTACAATGTGCTTCAGCAAGTAATGTGGTAGAATACCTCGTCAATCCAAATCCAGTTGCCAATGCAGGGGCAGATTTCACGAAAAATTGTATTTCCAATCAGAACGGTGCTACAATCGGGATGTCTCCGGTTTCTGGGATAGTCTATACTTGGTCTCCAACGAATGACCTTACACCAGCCAACAGTTCAAACCCAACTGCAAATCCGAGTGTAACCACAACCTATACACTTACAGCAACGAACCCAAGTACAGGTTGTTTTTCTGTGGACGCGGTAACAGTAACTGTAAATCTTACTTTCCCAACAGCGAATGCTGGCCCAGATAAAAATAAAACTTGTGTTCAGAATCCTTTGGGAGCAAGTATCGGAACTGCAGCGGTAAGCGGTACTACTTATTTGTGGTCACCGAATACGAATTTAACTTCTACAACCAGTGCAGTTGTGACTGCCAATCCAGGAACCACCACTACTTATACAGTCATCGCTACAAATACAGCAAGTGGATGTACGGCTCAAGATCAAGTTACCGTTTTTGTCGATCTATCGCTACCAACGGTTAATGCAGGGAATGATTTTACTAAAACATGTTCACAAAACCCAAGTGGTTTAGCCATAGGAATGACGCCTGTTACCGGAGTTACCTACGCTTGGCAACCGACTACAGGCTTGAACGATCCAAATATTGCAAATCCCATTGCTAATCCAACCTCTACTCAAAATTATACGCTCACTGCCACCCAAACTTCAAGTGGTTGTACGCAGTCTGATCAAGTATTAGTAACTGTCAATTTAACTGTTCCAACGGCCATTGCAGGAACTCCTTTTCTTAAAACATGTACGCAAAATCCGAACGGTGCCAACATTGGTTTTGCTGGGCAGACCGGTGTCACTTATGCGTGGTCACCAACCACTGGTCTTGCTAGCCCGACGTCTTCACTTACCAATGCCAACCCCAGTGTAACCACAACCTATACACTAACCGCTACCAATACAGCAAGTGGATGTACAGCAAGTGATGCCGTACTTGTTTCCGTTGATACAGAAGTGCCGTCGGTGAATGCAGGAGCTGATTTTAATAAAACTTGTACGCAAAATCCAAATGGACTTCAAATTGGTATGACCGCTGTAACAGGTGTTACTTACGTTTGGAGCCCTACTACAGGGCTTTCACCAACAACGGCTTCTAACCCAATTGCCAACCCAACTAGTAATCAAACTTATACTTTAAGCGCAACTGACAATAGTAGTGGTTGTATTGCCACAGATCAGGTGGTTGTAACGGTAAATATCACCCCTCCTGCAGTAGAGGCGGGTAATAATTTTACGATTGATTGTATACAAAACACAAGTGGCGCAGCAATCGGTATGAATGCCGTAAATGGAGTTACTTATAGTTGGTCTCCAATTACGGGTCTTTCCAATGCCAGTGTTTCGAATCCGACGGCTGCTCCGGCAAGCTCACAAACTTATACATTAACGGCAACCAATAATTTAAATGGTTGTACAGCCTCAGATGTAGTAGCGGTTACAGTTAACACAACTGCTCCAATTGCTAATGCCGGTAACGGGTTTATTAAAAATTGTATTTCTAATATTTCGGGCTCACAAATTGGTATGCAAGCGGCCAGTGGTGTTAATTATTCTTGGAGCCCGAGCACAGGTCTTAATTCAGCAACTGTTCCAAATCCAACTGCAAATCCGTTGGTTACCACAACCTATACGCTTACTGCTACAAATCAAGGAAATGGCTGTACTGCTACCTCAACAACGGTAGTTACTGTAGATACTCAAGCGCCTTTAGCCAATGCCGGGCCTGATGTTGAGATCAGCTGTAGTCAAAACAATTCTGGTATTAATATTGGAATGAACCCAGTGTCTGGTATCAATTATTTATGGACGCCTTCGACAGGTTTATCGGCAAACAACGTAGCTGCTCCTTTAGCTACACCAACAGTAACAACACCTTATACATTTACCGCGACCAATCCAACAAACGGCTGCTCGAGTACGGATTTTGTAACGGTTACGGTCAACAATGCGCCACCTATTGCCAACGCTGGAGCTGATTTCACAATTCAATGTAATTTGAATCCGGCTGGGCAAACTATTGGTGCGGCATCTTTAGCGGGACATACCTATTCGTGGTCACCTGCTTTGGGCCTCAGTGATCCGAATATATCAAACCCAAGTGCATACCCCCCAACAACGACAACATATACGCTTACAATTACCAATACAGCAACGGGCTGTTCTGCAACAGATCAAGTTGTTGTAACTGTTAACAATACGCCACCTTCAGCGCAAGTAGTTGCCGGGCCTGTAAATATCAGTTGTGCTTCGAATTCAAACGGAGTCAGTATCGGTGCTGCTTCAGTTAATGGCTTATCCTATTCTTGGACTCCTTCAGCAGGATTAAATAGTACAGTTTCTTCAAACCCAACAGCGAATCCTACAGCAACAACGACCTATATTTTAACGACAACAAATACTACGAATGGTTGTAGTGCCACAGCCTCAGTACTTGTAAACGTCAATATAACCGCACCTATTGTCGATGCAGGTTCGGATCCAACTATAACATGTTTAACAAACGTGGGTGGTGCAACAATTGGTATGACCGGAGCAAATGGGATTACGTATTCGTGGTCTCCAAGCACAGGTTTATCAGCAACAAATATTTCAAACCCGAGCGCCAACCCAACTGTAACCACAACCTATACCTTAACTGCAATTAATCCGGTCAATGGTTGTGCGTCGACAGATGTCGTTATTGTAAATGTCAATAATACGCCTCCGGTTGCCGATGCAGGGGTAAATGCCACCATTACCTGTAATCAAAATGCAACGGGCGCTCAAATTGGAATGGCAGCCGAGCCTTATGTAAATTATCAGTGGTCGCCTTCTACAGGTTTATCAAATAATGCCATTTCAAATCCGGTAGCTAATCCGAATGTAAGCCAGCAATATACCCTCACTGCAACAAATACCATTTCAGGATGTAGCAATACCGACGTAGTCAATATTACCGTAAATAATACGTATCCAACACCAGTTTCTTCTACTGGTTTTACAAAAACGTGTAGTAGCGCGGCAAATGGTGCTACAATTGGTAACCAGGCCCAGGCCGGAATGACCTACTCATGGACACCTGCTTTGGGTTTGAGCGCAACCAATGTGGCAAATCCTTTTGCCAATCCAACTGTTACCACGACATATACAGTAAATGCACTCAACCCTAATAATGGTTGTGTGAGCGCAACAAATATACTTGTGGTAGTAGATACGCAGGCACCAACCGCCAATGCAGGTTTAGACCAATTAATTTCTTGTACCTCAAACAGTACTTCCTCTGGTGCGCCAATCGGTATGATTCCGGTTGCAGGTATTAATTACAGTTGGTTGCCAATTACTAACTTGTCAAATGCAGCTATTGCTAATCCAAATGCTACACCAACAAGTTCACAAACCTATACACTTACAGCGGTTGATCCAACTAACGGCTGTAGTAGTACTGATGAGGTATTAGTGACTGTTAATCAAATTGTTCCGGTAGCCAATGCAGGCAGTGATCAAACCATCACTTGTGCCACTAACCCAACAGGTGCGGTAATTGGTACAACTGCAGTGAATGGGGTTTCTTACAATTGGTCACCGACAACTGGCCTAAGTGCAGCAAATATTGCACAACCAACTGCAAACCCTAGTGTTACAACGACATATACACTCACGGCAACCAATATTGCTTCGGGTTGTACACACACCGATCAAGTTATAGTGAATGTTGATAATACCAATCCGGTTGCAAATGCCGGAACTGGTTTTATTAAAACATGTGTCAATAACCTGAATCCTGTTCAAGTAGGGATGACGGCTGTTGCAGGCGTACAATATGCTTGGACACCAACAAACGGACTCAATGATGCCTCGGCATCTAACCCAACAATCAGCGCAACAACTTCAAATATTTATACGCTTTCTGCTTATAACCCGAGTAATGGCTGTACCGCTACTGATACTATTCATGTTGTAGTTGATCAAGTTTTGCCTATTCCGGATGCAGGACTTGATTTTACAAAAACGTGCGTTCAGAATCCAAATGGATTAGCTCTAGGAACTACCAATTTAGCCAACCACACATACGCCTGGTCTCCAGCGCTTGGCTTAACGGCAACCAATGTTTATAACCCTACCGCCAATCCAGCTACCACCACAACATACACCTTAACACTCACCAATACTCAAAATGGTTGTCAGGCGACAGATCAAGTTTTAGTTACTGTTGATACAGAGGTGCCTGCTGCGAGTGCTGGCCCACCACTTTTAAGATCTTGTACATCAAATACAAATGGTGCACAAATTGGAATGTCGCCCATAGCAGGGGTGAACTACAGCTGGACTCCAACCACAGGTTTAAGTGCTGCTAACATATCCAACCCAACAGCTACTCCTACAAGTACAACAACTTACGAATTGACAGCGACTGATCAAACGAGCGGTTGTACGGCAACTTCGTCAATGGTATTTACCTATAATTTTACAGTTCCAGCAGTAAATGCTGGTTCTGATTTTACCAAAACATGTGCGAGCAATCAGAATCCAAATGGCGCAGTAGTTGGCTTTTCTTCAGTTCCAGGAATGTCCTATGCCTGGACGCCGACTGCAGGACTCACAAACCCGGCAGCAGCTTCTACGCTTGCTAACCCAACTGTTACAACTACATATACACTGACTGCAACCAATCCAACAAGTGGATGTACTGCAACAGATAATGTTACAGTTACTGTCGATATCGATGTGCCTATTGCTAACGCAGGAAACTCATTTACAAAAACCTGTAATACAAATACCGCTGGGCAGCAGGTTGGTATGACGGCTGTTTCGGGTGTAAGCTATGCTTGGACACCTGCAATTGGTCTTTCCGCAGCCAATATTTCTAACCCTACGGCAAACCCTAATGTCACGACAACTTATACCCTAACTGCTACTGATAATTCGAGCCAATGTACCGCGACTTCACCAGTTACGGTAACAGTGCTTACCACGCCACCAACGGTAGAAGCAGGTCAAACTGCAACAATAAATTGTACCAACCAAGGTACACCACCTGTACTCGGGACAACAGGCATTGCGGGTTTAACCTATGCTTGGTCACCTGCAACAGGGCTCAATGACTACACAATTGCGCAACCAACAGCCACTCCAACTGCTTCAACTACCTATACGCTAACAGTTACAAACCCGCAGACGGGGTGTGTGGCAACTGACAACGTTTTGGTCAATGTTAACACGACTGCACCACCTATTAACGTGGGAACACCTTTCACAAAGACTTGTGTGAACTTCACAAATGGAACAACAATTGGTAGTCCGGGATTAACAGGTTTTACCTATACATGGTCTCCATCTACCGGATTAAGTTCTTCGTCCATTGGGCAACCGTTAGCAAATCCAACCTCAACAACTACCTACACTTTAGTTGTAGCAAATAATTCAAATGGCTGTACCTCAACAGATCAGATTACCGTAACCGTAAATCAGATTCCGCCTTTGCCAGACGCGGGAAGCAATGGGACAATTAACTGTACGCAAACACAACCAATTCAACTTGGCGCTGGAACTGTTTCAGGTTATGGCTATGCATGGAGCCCAGCTACAGGTCTCAGTGCGAACAACATTGCGAATCCTACAGCAAATCCTAATGCTACTACCAATTATACATTAACTGTAACAGACATCAATAACGGATGTACGGCCACTGATGCGGTTACAGTGACTGTAAGCAATACGGCTCCTGTGGTTGATGCACTTGTAGTGGGGGGGCAGACTACAGTTTGTGCAGGATCATCTATTACCTTATACGGTTCTGGCGCTAACACCTACACCTGGAGCAACGGCGTTATCAATAATCAGGCATTTGTACCGAGTGCAACCGCAACTTACACAGTTACAGGTGTCAATACTACAAACGGATGTCAGTCCACAGACGTCATTACAATTACGGTTAACCCGATTCCAACGGTAGCACCTATACAATCTATTGTCCTTTGTGCGGGGTCGCAAACACCAAATATTGCATTTGTTGGAAGTGTGCCGGGTACCACCTTTAGTTGGACCAACTCTGATCCTAGTATCAATTTAGTTGCTTCGGGTACTTCTAATTCAATCGCGCCATTTACACTTACCAATAATACAGCCCAACCAAAAGTTGCGACTATTACTGTTACTCCTATATACACTTTCAATGGTTTACCTTGTCCCGGTACCCCTCAAACCTTTACAATCACAGTCAACCCAATTCCTACTGTCAATGCGGTCAATTCAAGTGCATTTTGTCATGGTACCACTGTGTCTGCTATCAACTTTGCAAGTTCCTTTGGGGTAGCCAATACCATTTATACCTGGACAAATTCAAATCAAAACATAGGTTTAGGTACGGGTGCCATTGGCAATATTCCTGCTTTCTCAGCAACAAATGCGGGTACTGCACCTATCTCAGGTACCATTTCAGTTACACCAAGCGCTTCAAATGCAGGTTTTTCCTGCTCAGGGACACCAATGTCCTTTGTGCTCACAGTTAATCCAATACCAATAGTTAATTCGATTGCTTCACAAGTAGTTTGTAACAACGCAAGTACAACAGCAATTAATTTTGGTGGGGCAGTAGCAGGGACAGTATATACGTGGTCAAATAACAATGTAGCAATCAATATAGGTGCCCAGGGTAATACAGACATTCCAAGCTTTACTGCAACAAATACTACCAATGCGCCAATTACTGGTAGCTTTACGGTTATTCCGACCTATACAAATGCCAATGAAACTTGTACAGGTTCTCAAACGACCTTTACCATTACTGTAAACCCGACGCCAACTGTTGACGCTGTTACGAGTCAAACCGTTTGTGTGAATAGTCTAACAACTGCGATCAACTTTGCATCCACTTTCAATGTTTCAGGAACTACCTATAACTGGACGAATGACAATACTGCAATAGGATTAGCAGCTAGTAATGCTGGAAATATTGTTTCCTTTAACGGAACGAACGGCACTAACAGCCCGATTTCAGGACTTATTACAGTAACTCCTCAAGTCATTTTAGGTGGTACAACTTGTAACGGGCCTCCTCAAACATTTACAATTACGGTTGACCCGATCCCAACGGTTATTGCGCCAGCAGATTTATTACTTTGTCATAACGCAAATTCCGGTGCTATTTCATTCTCAGGGGCAGTTGCCAATACGACCTATACTTGGGCAAACAATACGAGCTTGATTGGTTTGGGTGCTACTGGTACAGGAAACATAAGTTCGTTTGTCGCTACGAATACATCAAATGCTCCGGTAACAGCCCTTTTGAGCGTGACTCCAACTTTTGGAGCTTGTACAGGTACTGCTGACTTCATGAATATCACTGTTAATCCGGTCCCTACCGTTAACGCTGTTGCAAATCAGGCGATTTGTGTAGGTTCATTGAGTAATCCGATATCATTTAGTTCAACGCCAGCAATTGTTGGGACACAATATAACTGGACACAAACGAATACGAGCATAGGCTTAAACAGTAGTTCAAGTTCTGGTAATATTGCTGCTTTCAATACCGTGAACAGTTCAAATACCGTTCAATTAAGCGAGTTTACAGTTACCCCTGTTTACACAAACCTACAACATAACTGTCCTGGAACGCCAATCACTTTTTCAATAAATGTGATTCCTACACCAACGGTGGTAGATCCTGCCAATCAAGTGGTTTGTAATAATGCTGCAGTCCTAGCAACGAACTTTACAGGAAATGTAACGGGTACCACCTATACCTGGACCAATACGCTACCAAGTATCAATCTTTCTGCAGGTTCAACAGGAAATATTGCCACTTTTAATGCCGTCAATACGACAAACGCCCCAGTAACAGCTGTT
>JBEBBE010000005.1:0-46752 GCA_041158525.1 Bacteroidota bacterium
GAAAAAGAGGGTTCGAAAATTTCGTCATCAGAACCAGTGACTTGTACGCCTTTTCTGGATAAGGCAATAGCTAAATTGTGCATGGCGCTGCCACCAATTGCAATAAAATGAACTTGCATGAATCAATTATTTTTTAAGTACGCTGGCTCCTGTCGATTCGTTGAACCAAATATACTCAGTACAAACCTGTGCGTCACGGGTAAAATAAGTTTTTCCATTCTCGTCAGTAGTTTGTTCATAAACAACACCATGACCATTTGGATCTACTACTACCCTTCTTACAATCACTTTGGTAACAAAACCTTCTTTATTTTTTATCTGATAAGTTTTCTCGGTCATGGAATTGGTCGGGAAGAGCACGCCATTTTCATCTTTCAGATAATTAGGTGTAGTTTTGAGTTGAACCCTTGATTCAGCAGTCTGTTGAATTTTTTGCTGCTGAGCCACGCTATTTTGATCGGCTAAAGCTTGCTGTTGCTGCCTTGTGTACTCAACAGTCTGCGCTTGTTGGTTCATGGCCTTGGATTTATCTACAGCTGCATTTTCTTGACCTTTGAGCTGTAATTCGCGGGTATTTTGAACCTGATTAATATGTTCAAGCGCTGCTTGTTCTCGGAGCTGCTCGTCTTTGACGGCTTCTTGATGCTGGAAATCTTTAGCATCTTTAAAATCCTGAAGATTCTGAGCGTTGTCTTGTTGGCGCGCATCGGCTTCAGTGTTGCGCTGCGTGATTGCAACTTCTGTTTGCTGCGCGACTTTAGCCGCTTGGTCTTGCAGCTCGTTTTGAGCTTGGTTGTTTTGCTTGGCCTGCACTTCGCGTTGGGCAGTTGTTAGCGCTAATTGGTTGGCCGTTTCATAGCTAGTCACTTGGGCAGCTTGTTGGCTAAAGTAATTTTTGTAGTCAATTTCTGTTTTGATATTTTGCTGTTGACGATAAGGATTTTCTTCGGCAGCATTTCTCGTTTGGTGCAGGTCATTGAAAGCTTGAGAACCGTCTGAAACTGCTTCACCCGGAGCACTAAGCATAATGCCGGCAGGCGTAGCAGCCACTTCTGAATCTTTGAGAGGTGCCTTCACTGGATTTAAAATCAATTTCAAAGAGTCAATGGATTTTTGGAGCCTAGGCAACTCAGTACCTTTCAAATAGCTCTCTTGTTGTTTTCCATAACTGTGTGCGTCTTCAAGTGCTTTTAATGCAACTTGCTTGTCTTTGCCCTCTTTCAAGGTGCGATATGCGCCTTCATTTTTAGCTAAAAACTGACCTTTGAAGGTGATCTTCTTTTGTAATTCGATTACTGCAGGTTCGTTTTTTCTACTTTCCATTGCAGGCGCACCTAGCACCTTTTGGGCCATAGGCAACTGGTCATTTTCATAGTGTTCATTGGCTTTAGCCAATTGACTTTGGTAGACCGTAGACAAGTTTTCAAGTTTGTCGGTAACGAGTTTCATACCGGCTTGTAACTTCTTAGAATATTGATCGATGAGGACTTGCTTGTGAAAGAGCGCTATGAGTTTGTCGGCTTGCTTGTATTTTTCAAGGATATCCATCAGTTGTTTTTCTGTGATATTGCCCTTGAGGTTTTTAAATTGCAAATCAGCTTCTGCTAATAATCTGTTGAGCTTAACTTCGGTGTCTTTGTCTTGAACCGTATTTTTTATTTTTTGCAGTTCTTGCTCAACGCGGGGTTTTTCCTCTGGCTGAATTTTCTCTGCTTCCGTGAAGTATTGGGTAGCAAGTGTCGTGTTTCCTTTGGTGAGGGCGTTTTGCGCGTTATCCCAGGCTTTTTGGAAAGCATTTTGTTTTTCTACCTTTTGTTTTTTCTCGTTCTGTAAAGCTGTAATTGCTTGCTGCTCTGCAAGTACACTGCTGTTGCCTGGCAATATTTGATCGGCTGCTTTGATTTTTTGCTCGGCTAAGACTAAATCGCCAGCCGCTTTTGCATTTTGCGCTTCAGTCAATAGCGCTGCTTGTTGACTTTTCTTAGCGGCTAATTCTTGCTCAGCTTTTAGCGTTTGTACAATAAAATTCTTGCGTTCAGTTGCCTTGATATGGTTTGCTTGAATGCTTAATACAGAATCATAAAAAGGCACCGCTTTTTCAAAGGTCCCAGGAACATCATACTTTGCAGCCGCAAGCAATAAGCGGTCAATTTTTTGCTGATCGATTGCGTTCTGATAGGCGGTCTTCGCTTTTTGGTCCGCATCTGTTTTCAATGCGCTGTCTTGAACCAACTTTTGTTCGGACGCTGACCAACTGTATTTGTCGGTGGGTTTATTCGCAGCAAAACCAAGCTCGACGTTCGGCTTGAGTTTGTACATATTGAAAACTGCGTTGTCCATCAATTTAAGCCCATAAGGGCTAGCCTGCATGGCCTTCATTTCACTGAGGTCAATGGCAATGTATTTGGTTTGATAGGCTCCTTTGGTTAAGCGCAATTGCACAGGGCTACCTTGCTGTATACGAGCAGAGGCATAAAACGATCCTCTTTCATCAGAAATTACCTTTGTGAGAATGGCGTCTTGCTGCATGACGTCGAGCGTAACACCATATAAATTTTGTTGGTCGAGTAAATCTTTGATTTGACCCTCAAAGACTACTAAAAAATCTCTTTGTGCCAAAGCCTGAAGAGACAGCAGAAAAAAGAATAGGGAAACAATTCTGTTCATAGATAACCTGACTTAAGCTAAATGACCAATCAAACGCAAATTGGTACATTTGTTTCAAAGACAAATTTGCTAAAAATCAGCGAGTAAAAAAAATGCTAGCCTTCAATCAACTCAGCCACTGGGAACGCGCCTTGTATCTGCAAGACAATACTTTTGTTATTGTCGGCGCAGGCATCGTCGGATTATCAACCGCACTATCGCTAAAGGAGCGTTATCCCAATGAGAAAATCTTGATTTTAGAGCGCGGCTATTTACCTACTGGTGCCAGTACAAAAAATGCAGGATTTGCTTGTTTTGGAAGCCCAACAGAGCTACATGACGACCTTCAAAAAATGCCAACCGAAGCTGTTTGGGAAACAGTTGCACTGCGTCTTGAAGGGTTAAATTTACTACAAGAGCGCTTGAAACCTGAGCAGATGGCTTGGCGCAACTGCGGCTCCTGGGATTTAATTGCTGGCCATGAAAGTGCGCTAGCCCCCGATTTTATTGCCGAATTGAACAATAGTTTTCAGAAGTATTTCGGCTTAAAAGATCTGTATAGCATTGATGCACAGGCTCCAGAGCGCTTTGGTTTCAATGGTTTTCAAACCAGTTACTTTAATCGCTACGAAGCCAGTATTGAAACCCACTTACTCATTGACGCTCTATTTAAAAAATGCATCCAACAAGACATCCATTTTTTATTGGCTACAGAAGTTTTGGATTTTGAAGCTACACAAAACGAAGTACATATCCGGACCCAACATGGCGCTTTAAAAAGCACACACTTATTGCTGTGTACCAATGGTTTTAGTCAAAAATATTTTCCTGATGAGCTCAGGCCTGCAAGAGCGCAGGTTTGTATCACCAAACCACTCAAACATCAAATTAAAGGCACGTTTCATAGTGAAGCGGGCTATTATTATTTTAGAGATCTTGGAGATCGTATCTTATTTGGGGGTGGGCGAAATTTAGATTTTGAGGGCGAAACGAGTACCGAGTTTGACCTGAACCAAACCATCCATCAACAACTACTATTCAAACTCCAAAATGAGATCTTACCTGGGCATCCTGTTGAGATTGAAACCCAGTGGTCAGGTATTATGTGTGTCGGCGACCAAAAGAAACCCATCATTAGGTCCCTGAACAAAAACGTGCATGCAGGTGTTCGAATGGGAGGCATGGGAATTGCCATCGGTTCGGCCGTTGGTGAATCTTTGAGTAAACTGGTATAAAAAATGGAAAAAAAAGCACAAGCAAATCCAGACTTCGTCAATCCAATTGATCCGGACAAAATCGCGGAAAATCCACATTTGTTGCCATATGCGCATCAGGTAGGAAGTGCTGTCATTAAGCCAGAAGATCAAGGCAAACTCAAAGGACGTGCGCTGAGTGCCATGAGCCAACAAACCGATATGCAGTTGGGGCAAATTTATGAGCAAATGCAATTGCTCGCTTCCCAGGCCAAAAAACTTCAAGATCGCAAAGAAATTTCAGCCTTCATTTACCAAGCAGAAATGCGCTTTGAACCGCTGATCAATCATACGTATCATTTATATATTAAAGAAGAAAGCAAATATTTACTTTCTTTGATTGCTCCTGAATCTTGGGGTCGATCTGGTGCGCATTTGACCTTTATAGCCAGTGTCAAACTATTAGCTGATCATACTTGGGATATTCTGCAGCAAAACCCTGACATCGAGCTACAAGAACTTAAGTCCTGACAAAAAAGTAGTTTTTTTCGTCTGATAAATCTGCTTGAAAAGCATAGCCCATTAGTTTGAAATCTTTGATTTGTTGGGGGTCTGAAATTTTTTCGGAAGCACACCATCTGGCCATGGTACCTCTGGCTTGTTTTGAAAAAACCGACACACTTTGCAACTTCCCGCCTTTGTTTTCTTTGAATACTGGCGTAAGCATCCGATTGACTAACTTTTGATCTTGAATGAGGTCGCTGTATTCACTGCTCGCCAAATTTAGAATGGGCTCATTAGCATCCAAGTGGAAAGTCAAAAAGGCTTCAACTTGTGGTCTCCAAAAAGCATATAACGATTGTTGATTTTTGGTTATTGCTAATTTTTGAGCCATTTCCAAACGATACGGAAGCACACCATCGTTGGCGCTTAATAAGCCATAAAGACCCGATAAAATATAGACGTGCTCGTTCAGATACAACTGAGCCCCTGAATCTAAGGTCATGACATCGAGCGCTTTGAATGCTTCGCCGATATAAGTAAAGATTGCTGGTGTTGGGACCGCACTCCCTTGTTCAACAAGCCAATTTTTCATTAAAGCTTGTGTTTCCTTGGCTTTATCTTTTGAAAGCCCCATTCTTTGAACATAATGCTGAACGGACCACTTTGCTAACACTTTTGCCAAATGTATGGCCTGAACCTGAAAAGAGGGCTCAGTGGTGTTTTCATTTGGTAAGTTGCGCATTAATTTGGCTGGAGACAATAGAATTTTCATGCTTTACAAAGATAATAGGCTCGGTTTATTTCAGCTGAATTTATTAATTTAATGGCCTTATAACTAAACTATAAAAATGAAACAACTACTCATCCTTCTTGTTTTATTCGGTGCTCAAACGGCATTCGGGCAAGGAACTGAATTTTATGGCTATGCAAGCCCTACTGCCGCAAAGCTTGTACCGGCACCCGAACAAAGTGGTGCTCCTAAAGAATTTATAGTACCAAACTTTAAAGGAAGAGAACTTGTTGAAAATACGGTTCAAAATACGC
This sequence comes from Bacteroidota bacterium, assembly GCA_041158525.1. Classification (GTDB taxonomy): domain Bacteria; phylum Bacteroidota; class Bacteroidia; order Flavobacteriales_D; family Crocinitomicaceae; genus UBA952. The sequence continues at coordinate 5,388 of JBEBBE010000005.1, forward strand.
ATCAACCCGATTGGGTTTGGCAACAGCATCAAGTCACCAATAAAAGTGCTAGCGCGACACTTTTGTGGCAAGTTCAAGGTATCGGTAACGGAATTTCTCCACCCGACCCTACCGGAGAAGCTGACTCTACTGTTTATATCCAAGGAACGAATGCCAACAGCGGTGGATCTTTCAAAATATTCAATAAACAAACTGGTGCGGCAGTTTCAGGCACACTCGTGATGTCTAGCATTGGTAGCCCAACGGTTACGGGACTTGGCGACCCTATCATTTTGTATTACAAAACTGCAAAGCGTTGGATCATTACACAGTTTTCTACTACTGCTCAAAAGAAACTATTGGTTTATGTTTCCCAAACAAGTAACCCTCAAGGAGCCTATTACTTTTACCAATTCACTTGCCCGAACTTTCCTGATTATCCAAAATGGAGCATCTCTGAAAGCTCAGATGCATTGCTTGCCTCTACCAACGAAGGTGGCCCTCCACGCGTGTATGCCATGAAACTCAGTGCACTGATCAACGGCAGCACCTCTCCATTTTTTGGTACCGCAATCGGATATTCACTCAACGGGTTTGGTTTTCAGTCCATCACACCAGTAGATTTAGAAGGAGACCTCCCCGCTCCTGTTGGTCAAAAACCACTCTTTGTACGCCACCGTGATGATGAAAGGCACAGCAATGGCTCACCAGATAGCCCAACCAATGACTGGATTGAAATTTGGGAAATGACCATCAACTGGACCAACAATACGGCCTCCGTTACCAAAATTCAAGACGTCGCTATTGCTGAAATAGATTCTGATTTGTGCGGTCTTACAAGCTTTTCTTGCATCGCACAACCGGGCACCACTGTCAAACTAGATCCCTTACGAGAACCTGTTATGTACAAAGCGCCAATGCGCGTTTTTAATGATCACCAAGCAATGGTGTTGTGTTTAGCAACAGATGTTGACGGTAGCAACCGAGCAGGTGTTCGATGGCTCGAACTCAGAAGAGCAACAGGAAGTACGGGTGCATGGTCACTTTATCAAGAAGGTACTTATGCCCCAGGCACGACACTCAATCGTTGGATGCCTGCCATCAATATTGATAAATTCGGCAACATCATGATGGCCTACTCGACCTCAGGAACCACAGCTCCTAACTACCCTTCCTTGCAACTGACTGGCCGAAGAGCTTGTGACCCACTTGGGCAAATGACGGTACCTGAAACGGTTATTAAACAAGGTTTATCTTCAAGAACAGCCAACACGCGCTGGGGAGATTATCACCATTTGTGCATCGATGATTTCGATGGCCAAACTTTCTACTATACAGGTGTTGTCATGAATTCAAACAATGCCATTGTTACCAATGTATCGGCTTTCAAGATGAACCCAGATACGCTTGATTTAGCTATTGTTGATGCCTTTACTCTACAAACTGCCGGAATTTGTGGCTCAAGCACTCAAGTTGGGCTTGTTGTCGAAAATCAAGGTATAAATCCTATCACAGGCGGGCAATTTACTTACCAAGTTGGCAGCTCAAGCGCGCAAAGCAGCACTTTCACAAGCACACAATTAAATGTCAATGCGGCTCTAGATACCATTTACTTTAATCTTCAAGGGCTTGTTGCCGGGAGCAACAACATTGCTTTTAACCTGACCAATATCAATGGAAATGGCCTGGACGAAAATACCTGTAACGATGCCTTTCAATTTAGCATTTTTGTCAATGGCAGCTCAAGTATTGTATTGGGTAACCCGAGCATCAATCAGCTACCATCTTGCAACGGCAACGATGGCTCAATAGGTATCAATGCAACTGGCGGATTGGGTGTACTCAGTTATACTTTGAACAACGGCACACCGCAAAGCAGTAACATTTTCAACGGACTCAGCGCCGGAACCTATAACTATGAGGTTTCAGACACGACGGGTTGTGCAGTCATAGGCAGCTTTCAACTTCAGGCTGGGGTTGTCGTGAACGCAACGGCTCAACAGACAGCTACCATTTCTTGCGCAGGTAATCAAGATGCCACTATCGTGGTAACACCAACAGGCGGAACTGCACCGTATAGCTATGCCATCAATAACGGTGCTGATCAAGCCAATAATACTTTTGTAAATCTTGGTGCTGGTACATACACTATCAGTGTTATTGACGCCAACGGCTGTTCAACAACATTAACTTATACAGTTACCGAACCTGCTCCAATCAGTGTTAATATGGTACCTACGATGGTCAGTTGTTTTGGTGACAACAACGGCAGTTTACTCTCCCAAGTAAATGGCGGAACACCACCTTACACCTATTATTTAAATTCAGCCGCACAAGTGAATGGTGGCCCTTACACAGTCTTAACCCCTGGTGCTTATACTTTAGATGTTTTTGATGTCAATGGCTGTCAGCAGGCCTTTACGAGCACAATTACTGAACCAAGTGCTTTGTTATTAACGGCAACCACAACTATTTCAAATGGCACCGATGGAACGATTGCCATGAATGCAAGCGGTGGCAACTCGCCTTATACCTTCTCTATCAATGGCACAAACTGGTTTAGCGGCTCTTTCTTCTCTAATTTAGCAGCGGGAACTTATACTTGCTCGGTGAAAGATAACAATGGTTGTATCACGACCATTGAGGTAGTTGTCAATACCTCTTCAGTTACCGAACTCAGTTTTGAGCTTACTTCTTTATTCCCTAACCCGAATAAAGGAACCTTTGAAGTCGTAGTGAGTGGTGTTCAAGGTTCTGTGGCACAGGCACAAATATTCAATGTAAACGGACAACTCATTTCAAGTTTTGAACTGAAAGCCACAGACGGCCAAATCAAACAAACGCTTGAACTGAGCCCGAAAATTGCAGCCGGCACCTATTACCTTAGTATCTCAGACCAAAAAAGAGCGGCGGTTTTGCAATTTGTGAAACAATAAGCTAGTTATCAAATTCAAAAGTAGCGAGGTCAATTTCTTCATCTACCGTTTGTAGACGTCGAGTGACCTCCCTTTTGATTTCGAACGGCGTACCGTAGTGTAAATAAAATTGGACCGTGAGTTGCGCTTTGCCATTTAACGAGGGGCGATGATTACCGTAATAATGCGCCTGAATGCGAAATGAGCCATTTGGGGCTTTCTTAATCAAGTACTCTTCTGGGCCATATCCTTGTGTGAAGTCATTGGAGATACGCCCTCCGTTTTCGGTGCGCTGATAAGAATACATACATTTTTCACCCCCTGGTTCTGTCACCCATAAGTCTACATCAGTATCGTCAGCATCCCAATTCAAAACAACCCGCACATCATAGGGTAATTTCTTTAAAAAGTTGGGGTCAATGAATTTCAAATCGAGACCTTTGGGATGCCGATTAACGATATGATTGATTTCATTAAGGACAATCATATGAATGCCTTCAAATCTGTGGTCATAAGGATTTTTAACCACTTTGTAGAGTTGTTCTATCGCTTTTTGAAATTGCCCCACAGCTTCGAGTGCTAAACCTAAATCGCGGTAAGACTGTGGTTCTTCCGGCCTGAGCTCAATGATTTGTTCAAAGAGTGCTAAGGCTAGTTTGTTCTCCTTCATTTGTAAAAGCCTTTGTGCTAAAAGCCGAAGCAGGGATGGATCTTGGATTTGCATTTCAGCCAAATTGCTCAGTACCCTAACCGCATTGGGGTATTGCTTTTTTTTCATGAAGAAGTCGCTGACATCTATGTAAAAAGAGGGTTGATCTTGGTAAGTGGGTCTTAACAAAAGATAGGTTTCATAAATTTTTGATGCCGGGACGCGCTTTAGCTGTTTTAAGTAAGGCGTTTTTGGGTTCCAAGCCGCTAATTTCAAAGTGGACTGACCAGCATTTTGCCCTTGAGCAGCTGTAGCATTGCCATTACTCATACTCAACGAATAACTTGAAATCGAACTCAGCGACAAACCAGTGGCGGCGATGTCAAACGAACCAGTCGAGCTACCTGAAGGCGATATAGTGAAATTATTTTCATTGGTCCAGGTAAATGTTTGAGCTCCGGAAGCAAATCCATCTTCATTAGCACTTGATCGCCGCTCCTGACTAACAGGCGCTTCTTCAGTCTCAGTAGAAACGGCAGCAGGAACCTCGGGAAGTGTTGCTGCATTTCCGTATTCTTCTTGAACACCGATGACAACCCCTTCGTCTAATGGATAAGTTGGACGCTTAATTTCGTAATTAGGATTGGCGTACCACTTTAGGTATTCTTTCCAATCACTCTTCAAAGCTTTCCAGTGCTCCGCATGTTCGTCCTTTTTCTCTTTTAAATACTTTGCGCGCAGGATTTTATACTTTTTCTGCAAAGTTTTTGGCGGGACAATACCGTGCTCGACATAATCATTAATGTCATCTAATACCAATAATGACGTTTCATTGGTCAGCAAGCGATACTGCAAACCAAGCTTCAAAATACTTGCTTTGTGCAATTTGGGCTGTTGTTGTAACTCGTTTAAATAGGCTATTGCCCACATTTTCTCATAAATATTACTTTTTGCTGGACTTGTTTTGATACTGATGCGCTCCTGATGGATGATTTGCTCACCTAAGCCAAACTGGGCAGTCAAATGTTTTTTAGTCAAGGGGAGTTCACCAAATACTTGTAGCCTTCCAAAATGTTGAGAAGCCTCCATTGAACATTGATTCATAATCGAGGCCTTTTCTTTAAAACCCATGAATTGAAGTGGTACTGTTCTGAGCGCGAAAAATGCTTGCCCTAAAGTAAGCTGCGCTAAATTGAGCACGGTGCCGTGATTGGAACGGGTTAGGGAGCTCATGAATCCGAGATCTGATTGAGGAGCACTGTGTATAACATAAAGTGGCTTCTTACAAGCTAATTTCTTTTGCTGACCTATGGTTTGAATGCCATCGGTAAATAAAAGTATTTCTTCCCCTTTAAATTGCTCAAAGGGCAACGCACTGATCACAGTAGCACCATCATAGACTTGCGCTTTTAAATAACTTTTCAAGGATTTAGCAGACCCATTTTTAATTTTAAAATCCTTTCGATACAGCACCCGATGTGCAAAACCGATCAGTTCAACATCAACTTTATTTAAATACCTCAGGTAGCGCTCTAGCATGCGCAACTCTTTGGCAATTTGCGCACGATTTCTAGACAACGACTGATCCCAACAAATCGTTATTTTTTGAGGTTTCTTTTTGACGGCATAGCGCAATGGCACTGCAAGGTCTGCCATGAAAAACTGTTGCTTTGTTGAAGAACTGGCCACAATAGTAGATGGTGCAGGCGTAGGTATTTCGAGTAAAAACTCTCCTTTCGGTATGGTTTTGGTTTGGGTGCAGCGATAAGTATAAGATTGAGTGTCTAGTTTTCGTAATGAATGTTTGTTACCAAATGATTTTAAAATTTTGGGTGCACTATTCAAGCCATAAACTTGCAACTTCAAATCGAAAGAACTGAGTTGTTGCGTAAAGTGCGGTGCAAGGCGATAATAGGCATGTGTTGGATCAGCTAAGAGTAATTCTTGCGTTTCGATGATGACACGCTTCTGGCCTTTCGCCGGGACTGGAAAAATGCGCAAACGAAAAAGATTACCTTGGATTTTCTCTACGAGCCCTGGATCCACTCCTTTTCTGACCGTTGCTTGATAAGCTACACGAGCTTGGGTGCGCTCAACAGCAACACCAGGACGCATTTCGCCATTGACCTCAAGTGCAAAATAAGAGATCGCTTGTCCGTCTTTTAATGGAAACTGCAATTCGCCTTCAAGTTGCCGATTATGTGGATTTGAAAATACCATCTCATAACGTGTACGCGCGATGTTGTGCTCGATAAAAACCGAGACTTTCAAAGCCTTCATGGGTACCGACTTCTCTCTGTCGTTCTTGATTGAAAGCTGAGGAACGGCTGCATGATCCGAAAAATCCTTAGCAAAAAGACGGGGCTGCATCTTATTATAATACAGCGCTTTATAAGGGTCTTTTGTATCCTTCTCTTTTTTCAAAAAGAAGGTGCCCAGCAAAATGACAATCAATAAGAATAAACCAAGTAAACCTACACTACGCTTCATCAGATGAGTTTTTAACGATAGACGCATACCTAACGTACAAATAACAAAAAAGCCGCTTTTTCAAGCGGCTTTTTTCATTCAAATAAGAATTTCTTGCTTAAGCGCGTAAACGCTTAGAAAAGTCGATAAGGATTGGTGTTGCCACACAAAGTGAAGAATAGGTACCAATTACGACACCTACAAGAAGTGCGAACAAGAAACCTTTAATGGCTGGGCCACCAAACAAGAACATGATCAAGACAACCACAAATAAGATCATGGACGTGTTGAAAGTTCTTGAAAGTGTTCTGTTCAATGAAGCATTGATGATTTCACCGTGGTTGTCCTCTGGCTTGCTGCGGCGAAGGTTCTCGCGAATACGGTCAAATACAATAACGGTATCGTTCATGGAGTAACCGATGACGGTCAGGATAGCCGCAATGAATGCTTGGTTTACATCTAAAGTAAATGGCAAGTAACCATGAAGCAAAGAGAAGATGGAAATCACAAAGAACGCATCGTGAGCCAAACCTACGATAGCTCCTAATGAATATTGCCAGTGTCCGAAGCGAATCAGGATGTAGGCAAAAATGGCGATGAGCGCTAATGTAATAGCGATTGTAGAGGAAGTCCAGAGTTCAGAAGAAATGGATGCTGAGATCGCACGCGTTTCTAAGATTTTGTATGAACCCATTTTGTCTTTACATGCGTCTAGACCAGATGTAAGTTTTTCGTTTACTTGATCTGTTGCACCATCGTTGTTCAATAAATAGTTGGTAACGATTTCAACGTTGTAATCATTGGTTTTAGTTTTGAGGTCGATAGATGCTGTTTCACCATTCTCAACAAATACTTTCGATAATTCTTTGCGAATCACTTCGATATCTGCCTTCTTTTCAAATTTAACAGCAAAAGTTCTACCTCCTGTAAACTCAACACTTTGCTTAAGACCACGTGTTGAAAGCGCAATGATACCTACGATTGTAACCGTGATGGAGAACATATAGAAGTACTTACGCTTACCGATCCAGTCGAAGTTGAAGTTTTGGAATAAACCTTTAGAATACTTCGTGTTGAAACCAACTTCTTTGCCTTTAGCTAACCATGAATGGATGGCTAATTCAGCAATAACCATTGCGGTAAACAATGAAGTAAAGATACCAATGATGAGGGTAGTTGCGAAAGATTCAATTTCACCTGTACCAAATACTTTAAGGATGATGGCAACAAGTAAGTGTGTGACGTTGGCATCGATGATGGATGGCAAGGCTTTGCGGAAACCAGTATTAATGGCTGTTTCGGTGTCGGCACCAGAAGCTTGTTCTTCACGCACACGCTCGAAAATCAAGATGTTGGCATCGACAGCCGTACCAATTGTTAATACGATACCTGCAATACCTGCAAGGGTAAGAACGGCTCCGAACGAAGCCAAAGAACCAAAGATGAAGACTACGTTGGCGATGAGTGCAATATTTGCAGCCATACCCGCCTTACCGTAGTAGAACATCATGTAAAGAAGTACCGCGATAAACGCAACACCAAATGAAATAAGACCAGCTTGTGAGTTTTGAGCACCAATGGTAGGCCCAACTTTTTGAAGGTCTTTAATGACACAAGGTACAGGTAACGCACCACCGTTCAAGAGACCAGCGAGGTCTTCAGCTTCTTGGAAAGTAAAGCTTCCTGAGATTTGCGTATTGCCATTTAAAATTGGATTGATCACGCGCGGTGCACTGTAAACAACGCTGTCCATAGTGATAGCAATGATGCGATCTTTGTTTTCAGTGGTCATGCGACCCCATTCGTCTGCACCTTCATTGGTCATGCCGAGGCTTACAATGATGCTTCCGTCTGTTTGATCGTAGTCAACTTTAGCTGAGCTAACGTGCTCACCTCTAACACGTGCCTTACCTGTATCAGGAATGCGACATGCATATAAGAAATAAGCTGTTTTTTTCGATTTGTTATCTACGCTTTCTGGCTTAGCTGACCACATGAACTGAATGTCTTGTGGGAATACTGATTTGACATCTTTACGACGCAAAATTGCAGCAACAGTAGCTTTGTCATTAGCATTTACGTAACCAATGGCATAGCCACCAACTGGCACTACTAATTCAGCAAGTGATTTTTTAGAAGCCATGGCACCAGTTGTGTTGGTGGTGGTTGGCTTTGGATCTTCAACAACGCCTGTATCTGCAGCAACAGCAGTTGTATCTGCGGTTGTATCTGTGGCAAGGGCTAATTCGTCAATGTTCACTTCATTGAGCTTGCTCAAACGCGCAGCTTCTTGCCATTGCATTTGAATTTGCTCAGGCATATAAGTTTCGAAAAACTCGAGGTTTGCTGTTGAACGGATTTTGCGAGATACCGTTTCTTCGTCTTGTACACCTGGTAGCTCGATGAAGAGGCGGTTAGTAGCGAGGTCGCGTTGGATGTTTGGTTGTGCTACACCAAATTGGTTGATACGACGACCGATGATGTCTTCGATGCCTTTCATTGAAGAGGCAACGAGCTCTCTGAGGAAGTTTTCTACTTGCGCATCAGAAGTTTTGATACCGATACCCTCACCTTTGATGATATAGCTTAATGGTAAAGAACCGTTTGCTTTTTTGTAGGCTGCAATAAAGGTACCGATGAAGTCACCACCGTTTTTGTTGTAGTCAGCGACAGCGCGATCAAAAGGCTTCGTGAATTTTGGATCTGTGATGCTTTTAACGTGTCCTTTGATGAGGTCTGGGTAAGAGATCTCAACGGTAACACTCATACCACCAACGAGGTCAAGACCAAAGGCCAATGACATTTTTTTAACTTCACCGAAAGTAGAACCAAGTACTGGATAAACAGGCTTCTCACCTTTTTCGCGAAGAATTTCATTGATGAATGCTGCTCTTGCAAGTTCAACTGCCTCTGGATTGTTGAAATCAACTTGAGTGTTGTTGGGTAGCATTGCAATTCCGCCGGTTGCTTTGGCTTCATCACGGAGCATTTTTACTTTGAGGTCTGCCTCTTTAGCAGCTTTGGATTCTACATTACTAGCAACCCATGTGAATGAGAGTTGGTAAACGCATACCGCAGTAAGAAGAATGGACAAGAACCAAAAAAATCCTTTTAAACGCATTTCTTGAATATTTGAATTTGAATTAAGGTTGCAAATATAGGATTTAGGATCCTGAAATTCAAATAAAAAATCTAGACAGTCTCACTGAATTCAATTATTGCAGCAGCGAAGTCGAGCCAAGCTTGGTCCGTGTTGGTATTTTTGAGGGCAAGCCCTCGATTACAAGCGCTTATATTTCCATTATTGAACAAGTCCTGTATTTGATTTGCAAAGCTTTTTTGTTCGGTTTGCGCCAATTCAAAGCCCTCTTGATTGGCTACGAGTCCTTCGGCTAAACCTCCGACATTTGTGCACAAAACGGCTCTTTTTTGCGCAAGTGCCAAGGCGCGCACACCTGACTGCGTGGCACTGAGATAAGGAAGCACCACTAAATCGGCAGCCTGAAAATAAGTGGCGACCTCGTCATTGGGTATAAATTGGTTGAAAAAACGCCAGTTTTGATTCGGTGAATCGGCGAGTGCTTGTTCATAAACACTGGCAGATCCGTAGACTTCGCCTGCAATCAATAATTGGTATTGGTCATCGAGCAGACTAAAAGCTTGAATGAGTTCGAGCAAGCCTTTATAGCTTCTGATCAGGCCAAAAAACAACAAGGTTTTTTTATGGGGGTCCAAGCCGAGGTGCTGACGACACTTAGCTTGATCAAGCGCTGTTTGTTCGATGGCATACGGTGGATGCGCGATGTGCTTGATTTTTGCGGTCGGTTTTAGTTGTAAAATATCGTGTCCTACAGACGCTGAGAGCACGACAAACCCATCGTAATGCTTTAAAAAAAGCCGATTAAAAAACGTGTCAAAGAATCGGGCTTCATGGGGTTTTAAATTGTGTACTATGGCGATTTTCTTGGTTTTTTTGGGAAGAAAAGCAGCCCAAAAAGCCATCATCGGCGCAAAAAATGTCATCCAATAACTCGTGACAAAAAAAGTAGCTTGCTCTTTTCGAAAACGGCGCAAAGCACTAAGGTAGGTCCAGGGCAAAAAAGTGGAAACGATGCGCGGGTATTGCTGCTGTTCGGAAGAATTGGGGTCGAGCTGAGAGCTGCCCGGAAATAAGAAATCTGGATATTGTTGCTTGAAGGTGTATCCCTTGACTGAAACACGCGCAGCTAATGCTTTAATGGTAGCCAAGCTAAACTGAGCAATCCCTCCACGAAAAGGCGGAAGGGCCGAAAAAAACAACCATTTTTCAGTTTCTTGCTGACTCATTCTACCGGCTTAATATTTCTTGCTTTGCAATTGGATAAATAAATAGTCAATTCTTTTTCAGATAGTTTTTGACCATCTAAATAAAGGGTCTTATTGAGCACCTGACCCGCTTCGTCATAGGTTATCACCCAACCATGTAAAAAGTCGTTGACATATTTCATGGTGCCAATCAGGACGCCTTTTGAGTTGTATTCAGACCACAAACCTTGCTTCAAGCCGCGCTCATAGCTTCCCTCCTGCTTGAGTTTACCATTGTAAAAATAGCTTTGGTACTTGCCATGGAGTTTGCCATCGAGGTACTGAACCCGTCTTTCAACCTGTAGCTTGTGTTCCAAAACCTGGCCTTCTTTGTAATAATACAGTGCTTTGCCATTCAATAAATCGTTTTTGTAATTCTCGGCGCTCATGAGCTCGCCAGATTGTGCATAATTGAACCACAACGAATCTTTCTTCTCCTGCTTATAAAAACCATCCGACAACACCTGACCGTTGTCAAAATAAAGCTGGACAGCAGACTTTCCTCCGGGTAAGCCGTGTTCTATTTTGGCCTTGAGTGCACCGTCCGGGAAATAATAATTGAAAACACCAATAGGCCGATCATCTTTGAAGGAACCTTGATAAATCAGCACCGAAGAATTGGGGTAAGTTTTTTGCCAAGGCCCTTGTTTTTTGCCTTTCGCATCGGTTTGGTTCATTTGTGCTTGAAGCCCAAATAAAAACACTGAAAACATCAAAAAGAAAAAGTATTTCATAAAAGCAATTTTGGTAAATCAGCTAAATGGTCGATGTAAAGATCTGGAATTTCTGAGGTCTTTTCTTGTGAACGAACAAGCACCGTAAACATGCCAAGGGCTTTGCCAAAAACGATATCCGAATCGGTGTCGCCAACCATGACCGCTTTTTTAAAATCGAGCTCGGGATAGGCTTCTTTCAGCTCTAGTGCCATTTGCGTATTGGGCTTGCGCCTAAAGGGTTCCTGATGCTTGCGTTCAGTGGCTACTTTGATATCGTCTATTTGAAGACCTCTAGCCGCTAATTTCATTTTCATTTTTTGATGAAGGAGGGCCAGTTCTGACTCAGTAATGAGTTGTTTGGCTACACACTGTTGGTTTGTCACAACAAAAACGCGACCAAAGTGTTGGCCGATTTGAGCCGCGGCATCTAGCAAACCAGGTGTAAAATGAAAATCGGACCACTGCAAGATATAACCATCGAAATTGCGCTCATTGATGACGCCATCACGGTCTAAAAAAAGCGTCCAGCTCTGATCGATCTTTGGAAGTTGATTCATAGACCCAAACGGCTAGCGACCAGGTAATGATTGCGGGTACTTGAGTTGCGCCCAATCAGTTCGGCGATGAATCCGGTGAGGAAAAACTGAACACCAATAACCATTGCAACTAATGCGACATAAAATTCCGAGCGCTCAGACAAACGTTGAGCGATGGGGTGAAAGAAGATTTTATCAATGCCCATGTAAAGGAAAAGTCCAAAACCAAGCATAAACATGAGTACGCCAAGCGCCCCAAAGAAATGCATCGGCTTCTTGCCAAACTTACCCATAAAAGCAACCGTCATGAGGTCCAGCGGGCCATTTAAGAAACGATTCAGGCCAAATTTAGTGACGCCAAATTTGCGTGCACGATGCTCGACAATTTTTTCGCCAATTTTGTTGAAACCAGCATATTTAGCAAGCGCTGGGATGTAGCGATGCATGTCTCCGTAGAGTTCAATACTCTTTACAACCGCTGATTTATAGGCTTTCAAACCACAATTGAAGTCGTGGAGGTAAATGCCGGTGATGCGTCTGGCAGCCCAGTTATAAAGTTTGGTTGGAATTGTCTTGGAAATTGGATCATGACGCACTTTTTTCCAGCCAGAAACTACATCGAGGTCTTCTTCGGTGATGAGCCTGTAAAGCTCTGGTATTTCGTCAGGAGAATCTTGGAGGTCTGCATCCATGGTAATGACTACAGCTCCTTGAGCCGCTTCAAAACCCATGTGCAAAGCAGCAGACTTGCCATAATTTTTTTGAAAACGAATGCCTTTTACAGCAGCGTCTTTGGCACTTAAAGCTTCAATAACCGCCCACGATTGGTCTTTACTCCCATCGTCAATGAACAAGATTTCGTAAGAAAAAGAATGGGCATTGAGCACGCGTTGCAACCAACTGTGCAGCTCTGGTAAAGATTCCTCTTCATTGTATAAAGGAATGACAACAGATATTTGTAAAGCGTTCATGTGTAGTCAAAGATAAGCCTTTTTTTATTGCGCAGACTTTACCCATTTATGCATTTGAACTCCGATTTGCACCCAATAAATACCTGATTCAAGATGCTGGGTGTCAATACAAGTATGTTGTACATCGTGCACTTGCTCGTAAACACATTTGGCATCGGTGGTATAAATAGCAATTTTTGTGGGGGCTTGAAGGCCTTTGACTTCGAGTAGTTCATTGCCCGGATTGGGTTGAAGCAGGTAGGCATTTACCAGATTGTTTTGCTCGACACCTAACACTGACTCATTGGTGATACTAAAATGATCAAAGGCAGCTTCAGTGATATTTGGGTTTCCTGCGTAGTCAGCGGTTCTGATAAACAATTGTAAATTGGAATTTAAATCAAGGAGGCCACTGAGTGGAATACTTTTGTATTCCCATTGCATTTGTTGACCTTGCGGGCCAATGATTTGTTCGAGCACAACTTCTTGCAGACCATTACTCAAGACAACTAAAAACGTATCTGAGAAGGCGCCGGGGCCATGGTAACAATAAAAGGACCTCGCATAATTTAAGTGTGGTGTACTCAGGCCATTGGTATTAAATACTGGTGAAATCAGTTGCGTATAACCGTTGTCTACATCGTTGACATCTGGGTTTAGAGCTGTTCCAAGACCTGTATACATACCAAGATCTGTACAATCAATATCAGTGTCGTCAGACATGACGGTTTGGGTTGTTGCAGATACTTTTCCGCGCTGCCACATACCTGTTTCAGCATCCCCTATGACCGACCAACCATAATCAAAGCTGAAATCATCATAGAATCCTTTTCGGAGATAAAAAGACAGCGCTTGCGTGCTTGCATCTATTTGCAAATTTGCACACTTGCTTTGGTAACCCCATTTTCCGATGACCAAATCATAGGCTTCTTGATAAAATAAAGTCAATTCTTCTTGCCCTAGCCCATTGGTGAGACCAGCATGAATAATTTGAGGATGCTTCAATTCAATTTGAACATTGCTCAAAGGAATATTGGTACCCTCTTCGTAAACATTGATTTGTAACTGGAAAGGTGGAATTGGTAAAAGATTGACATTTTTAATGACCGTTTGCCCCGCTATTAAATTCACGGTCAATGTTTGCGGATAATAACCTGGTTTGTTGACCGTAAGCACATAGCTACCGCTTTGGCTCATGCCTGTTTTGTATAAACCTGCAACATTGGTGAGTTCATTCATGGCAGCTCCTGTAATACTCACGCTGGCTTGCTCTAGAACAGCACCTGTCAGTAAATTTTTGACAACACCAGTGAGGGCTGCGGCTTGTGCATATTGCACTTGCAAGATGAATAAGCCCTTTGTGATATCAGCTGCTACTGCTTTATTCGATGGAAAAAACGGATAAACTCCCCAGCAACCATCAAAACCTGGTGTTTGCCCTGGGTAAGTATCAAAAGAACCTAATTTGATCAGGTTCTCGGGGTCATGTGCGTCGTGAATCACAACACCATCGCTGTAATAACTCGTCACTAGATAGTCACCCTTGACATGGACATTATGAGGAATTACAAAAGTTCCTTGTGCGCTCTGGACTTTATCTAGAGGCGTGATTTGTTGTAAATCGGAGATGTCGTAAGATGCCACATAAGCTCCGGAGATTTCATCGGTGGTATAAACCACTTGTCCATTCGCACTGGGCCAAATATTATGTGTGAAAAAATTGGGCGTACTTTGGGTAGCCAATAATACCGGATTGGCCTTGTCGGCGACGTTTACGATACTAAAAAACCCGTCATAGATATGCCCTACATACAAGGTGTCATTGCGCTCAAAGCCGTCGTGTACATAAAACGGATCATAAGTCCCTACTTCGATGGGAGCCATTGGGTTACTATTTAGATCGAGCATAATCACACCGCCATTTCCTCTGTTTGCACCAAAAATATAAGCGTAGCCACTCGGGCTCGTATAACAGGTATGCGCACTTTGCCAAGGACTCGCTGCTGGGCCCGTGTAAAACACATGACTCAGGTTGTTGGATTGCGGCAAAGGACTTAAGTCAATGATAAGCAGCCCGTCTTCTGCTTCGGTGGTTACATAAGCGTAATCATCAAAAACACATGGGTCTCTCCAGATGGATTCCGAACCTGGCAACCAAAATATTTCTTGTGGCTGTGCTCCGTTGGTGATTTCGACAATAGAGGTGCCTTTGGAGGTGCCAACAATGGCATATTCGTTGCCCAACTCATCTACATAACCCCAAACGTCATTCAAATTGGCACCATGCAGCGCCTGATAATCTATATGAGATAAAGAGTCAATGGAGAATTGTGCGCTAAAACTCCAGGTGATGAAAAAAGAAAAAATGAAAAGGATGTTTTTCATAAAAGACAAGGTACTAAAGTTGAAATCGTCAAATGATAATTTTTATTGCTTGATTAATTTTTGTGCATAGCGGCGGCCATTGGCTTGAATTTCTACCAAATAGGTTCCAGGAGCAAACTCACTTATATCCACGAAACTTTCTGCAAAATTGGCACTGGCATTCATTGCTGATTGATGACAAACGCGTCCACTTAGATCCATAATTTTCAATTGCGCATTTCCGTTAACTTCACCACTTAGTTCAATAGTGGTAAGTCCTTTACCAGGGTTCGGGAAAATACTGATTTCAGCCTCTGATTCGAGTTCTTGTACGTCTAGCGTGAAGCCCACTGTAAAATCATAGCGATGATAACGCCCGAAGTCTCCTGGGAAAAACTCAATGTAGCTTCCTCCTACTTGTCTGAGGCGCATTTGCCCAGATGTTTCACCTTCAACTTGCGCAGAATACCAGAAGGCCAATCCATCGTGATCCGTATCTTCTATTATGATTGAGTAACAGCCTGGCGCTAAATCAAAAGTGTCTTTGTACTGGGTGCTATTCTGAAGATTACTGCGCTCAAACAAGACTGTGCCTGCATGATCTAGCAATTGGTAACTGTTTTCTGTGGCTTTATTATTGGTCGTTAACCAAATGAAAAAAGGCCCGTCGATGCGCTCCGGTGCATCATATTTGACAGTTTTGAGACTATTCTGATTGTAAAG
Source organism: Bacteroidota bacterium (assembly GCA_041158525.1). GTDB lineage: Bacteria > Bacteroidota > Bacteroidia > Flavobacteriales_D > Crocinitomicaceae > UBA952. The sequence goes on from JBEBBE010000005.1 coordinate 21,033, forward strand.
ATCTGGACCTATATTGCCATTGACATCGGCCACCCAAGCAGTGAAGGTAAAAGAGCTATCTTGTTCGTACCACCAATTTTGATCGAGCACCGGAATTTCTACGATCGTTTCTTCCAAGAAACCAAGATTTCCGGTCCAATCATAGACAAGGTTGGCACCGTAGTCTAGCCAACAGAAAATGCGACACGAAGTCAGGGCTTGTTCACCTGTATTCTTTAGAATAATTCTAGGGTTTTGGCAAGTTGGGTTCCATTTGGAATAATATTCATAGTTGTTCGGATTCAAGACATCGACAATGGAGGCATCATAGGCAAAATTTGGCGCGCCATATGAAATGAGGTCATAAGCGGCGATGTAGTTACCACCAGCCTGCCCAGGATCTGTGCTTGGCACTGCATTAATGGCGTAATCGAGGTTGACGGTATCTCCGGGTTGCACATATGGCGTGAGCTCAAATTCAAATTCTTTCACCATGTCTCCAGGGCACCAACCTTCGCGGGCATAAGGCCAAGTTCCACCCTGTCCGATATTTGGGTTGTCTCCACAAACCATGGCATCCCAGATGCTCCAGTTGAAACGCGGCAACCCATCTACTTTGATTTGATGGCTATTATTGACCCACTCGCAACAAGCGTAGTCACCAACCTGTCCGTGACCAGACATGCGGGTCTTGATTTTAAACATTTCAGCTGTATCTGAGAGCACTACTGCCTTTTCTGGCAAGACAACATCAGCTGCCATTTGCCCAAAGTTATAAGACTTGAAGTCAGACCAAATCGGCTCGCGTTTGATGAGGTCACGCGGTGGAATGCCTTTCACAAAGGCAAATTTGAGGTCGATGAGTTCTTGGGTGTTATGCGCAGCTAAGTCTACCAAACCGTGCAAGTATTGTTGGTAGTCTGTGACTTCATAAATCCAGGTAAAACCATTCGGGCCCAGGTCAAATTGAATGCCGTAAGGCGTGATGTAACGCGCAATCTCGACATCGTGAACGATTTCAAAAGGTGGATTGTAAACCACGATTGCCTGATTGTTCAAGCTAAGTGTTGTTTGAATTGGTGTACTTGAAGTCACGAGCCCATTGAGGTCAAAATGTTGGGTTTGGCCCGCAGCCACACCTACCCAAGTTTGGGCCAATTCAAAATGACGATCCACAGGCACCTGCTTGAAAACAACTGTGGCTTCTTTGAGTTTAGCTTGCGTATGCAAAACGGGTTGTGCAGTACTACACGTGCCCTGACCCAACTGAATGAGTGGGCGTTGATTGAGCGCTTGCACACCAGCCAAATAAGCAGTGTTGCTTTGAATGAGTCCAAAGCCAGATGGCATCAGTACCTCATTATTGGGACTAAGATCTTTGGCATAATTCACCTCATCAAAATCATGGTAAAGCAGTAAGTCAGCCCAGTTAGGATGCGTGTTGTCTACTTTAGTAGTATAATGCGCTAAAATGGTATTTGCCGAGAGGGCCGTGTTAAAAATGCGCAATTCATCAATATTTCCTTTCCAACCAAGGTTTTGGTTATTGGTAAACCCGATGGCCATGCGGTGGATATAGCCCATTTCACGGTTCTTGTTGGTACCTGAATGCCAAAGTTGACCATTTTGGTAAATGAACATTTGCCCACTCGCCTGATCCTTGACAAAAGCCCAATGTGTCCAGGTGTCGTCGAGTTCAGCAGGCGTTGCCGCTTTGTTGATGCGGTCATAGCCTGTTTCGTCACCTGCGTCAAAATAAATGTTGTTGTTGCTCCAAGGCAAGTGAATATTGAGCACGCGGCGATTTGCGGTGTCTAGCGCTTCAATGAATGTAGAGTTCTGCCCAGCATTTCCAGCACCTTTTGCCCAAAATTCAATGGTAAACTGACCGCCAATTTCTTGATTCGCCAAAGAAGAAATGGTATAATTTGAACCATCAAATTCCAGCGATCCATTGCGCGTAGCATAGGCCAATGACGCAGGCGCAGCCGTGTTTTCCATCATAAATTCCAAACCTTGAGCTGCTTCAAAATCATGGCTAAACGTGAAATCTACTAGAATATCTGAACTGCCGTCCCATAAATAATCTTGGTAGAAAACAAACTGATTCCAGCCCGCTTGTAAGGCATTGGCTCCGGTTCTTGAAGCCTGATACACTTCTGTGAATGGCCCCGCATACAAACCAATTAAACTAGCGCCCGTGAAGGCTGCCAAACTAATTTTTGGTTGCCATAACTCGCCAGCATTGGCTAAGTTTAATTTCAAGGAACTTATTGGCCCCGCCTGAAGCCCCGCCGCAGCAAGCTCAGCAGCTGTCAAGACAAACTGAAACTTACTCCCTTTTCGGTTGGTTTGAAAGGGCGTCGTTGCGACTTGTGTGCCATTATTTAGTGAAAAATAAGTGAGGTTCAAGGCCTGTCTGATCAGCTCTTGTTGATCATAGAGATCCGCTTCAGCATAAGGCAGTGGCTTGAGCTGAATTTGAGCAGGTGTAGCGCAGTTAGATAAGTACATCTGGCCGTTGATGGCAACAGAGTCATAGGCTCCGGTATGATCAAAGACGCGCGTGTAGGTGAGGTAATCCCACTCGCCGCAATCATATTGATCCCAGGTCGTGAGTGGAGAACACTTCAATTTGTAGTACATGAGTACTTTCTCGAAGCGCTCGGTATCTAGACTTGCAGGGAACTGAAAGTTTGCCCTGCGCGTAGTAATTGAATCAAAAGTAAAGGTTTGAACCCAGGTTGTATCTTGGGCCCAAGCTTGCAATAAACTGAGAGAAAAAAGACTAAATAAGATGTATTTCATAATAGAGGACTAGGACCTCTAAAATACAAACTATTTCAGACTAATTGAAAAACAATTTCAAGGACAGGCCGAGTGTCTCGCGAATCTGTGTGCGCTCAATGATGTAGTCAAGAAAACCGTGCTCGAGTAAGAATTCACTGGTTTGGAAACCTTCAGGAAGGTCACGTCCAATGGTTTCTTTTACAACGCGCGGACCTGCAAAACCAATAAGTGCACCTGGCTCTGCAATATTGATATCACCGAGCATGGCAAAAGATGCAGTTACACCACCAGTAGTTGGGTCAGTGAGATAAGAAATATACGGTAATTGGGCTTCTGATAACTGACCCAATTTGGCCGAAACTTTGGCCATTTGCATCAGGGAAAAACCAGCCTCCATCATGCGGGCACCGCCTGATTTTGAAATGATCATAAAACCAGACTTTGTTTTGATGGCTTCATCGATGGCGCGTGCAATTTTTTCACCCATGACAGAACCCATTGAACCACCAATAAAATTGAAGTCCATGGCTGCAATCACGAAATTGTTGCCGTGCAATTTACCCTTAGCAGTACGAATGGCATCTTTGAGACCAGTTGCCTTTTGTGTAGCCGCTACGCGGTCTGTGTATTTTTTGGTGTCAACAAAACCAAGTGGGTCACCAGAGCTGAGTTTTTCGTCGAGTTCTTTGTATTTAGCATCATCAAAAATGAGCTCAAAATACTCAGCAGCACCGATGCGCTCATGGTGCGAACAGCGGTCACAGACGTAATTATTGCGCTGTAAATCTTCACTTGTGTAAAGTGTTTTACAATTTGAACAACGCACCCAAAGCCCCTCAGGGACTTCCATTTTATCACTTGTGGAAGTAGTGATTCCTTCTTTGTTTCTTTTAAACCAAGACATAGTTATGACAACGTATTGATATTATTTAAATCAGCGAAACAGACCGAAAGGCGCTCGATAAATGTGAGTTCACCTTCGCGGAGCCATTTGCGCGGATCATAGTATTTTTTATTTGGTATATCGGCCCCTTCCGGATTGCCAATTTGCGTACGAAGGTAAGCTATTTTTGCCGTAATGTAATCGCGAACTCCTTCGGTAAATGCAAATTGCATGTCCGTATCGATGTTCATTTTGATCACGCCATAGCTGATTGCTTCGCGAATTTCTTCAAGTGTAGAACCTGAACCTCCGTGGAAAACGAAATCTACGGGGTTAGGACCTGTGGCATATTTTTCTTGGATGTAATCTTGAGAATTTTTCAAGATAACTGGCGTAAGCTGTACGTTTCCTGGCTTATAAACCCCATGGACATTACCAAAAGAAGCAGCAATGGTAAAACGCGGAGAAATTTGCATCAGGGCTTCGTAGGCCTGAGCTACTTCTTCGGGTTGTGTGTAAAGTTTAGCGTTGTCAATGTCGGTGTTGTCTACGCCGTCTTCTTCACCGCCAGTAATGCCTAACTCAATTTCGAGGGTCATGCCAATTGCCGACATTCTTTTTAAGTAAGCTTGGCAAATTTCTAGGTTTTCAGCCAAGGGCTCTTCACTGAGGTCAATCATGTGCGAGCTAAAGAGTGGCTTGCCATTTTCTTTGTAAAAAGCTTCACCAGCTGTGAGTAAGCCGTCAATCCAAGGAAGTAATTTCTTAGCACAGTGGTCTGTGTGTAAAATAACAGTAGCGCCGTAAGCTTTGGCTAAAGCATGTACGTGTTTGGCACCTGAAACCGCACCTAAAATTGCGGCATTCTCTGCTTCATTGGATAAGCCTTTTCCGGCAAAGTAATGCGCTCCACCATTTGAAAATTGAATAATAACTGGTGCTTTGAGCTTTGCTGCGGTTTCCATGACAGCATTGATGGTGCTGCTGCTGGTTACGTTAATGGCAGGCAAAGCAAAGCCTTTTTGCTTGGCTAAGCTAAAAATCTCTTGGACTTCAGCGCCCGTTGCGACCCCTGGTTTGATCATGTTGTTGGTTTTGTTGTTGATGATGCAGCAAAATTAGAAATTATTGGCCACAAACAATATTACTAAATGTTAAGCGTTAGTTGCTTAAACTTTTTATTTGCCTATGGTTAAAAACAATTACTCCGAAACTTTGCCACAAAACCAAACCCTACTTCCTCATCCAAACGTACTTAATTTTCTAAAAATGTACAGCAAATCTTTGGAGGTCAAGAAGAGTAAACAAATGGTCTTATTGCTTGGCAAAAACTAATGAGCGCCTTCGGGCGCTTTTTTTGTGCGCTTATTTTCGCAATAAATAGCCGATGATTTGAGCCACTAAATCAAGAGGGAGTTCTTCCTTTAATGAAAACTGAACCGCGCCTTTAGAATATTTGTAGCCACGTTTTTCAAATTCAGCAGCAAATGCCGCTATGCCTTTGGCACCAGGGTATAAACCGATGTGTTTGGAATAGCCGGCATAATGAATGAAATTTTTTCCGTTGCGCTGAAAAGTCGGGATGCCATAAGCCATCTTTTGGGTCAGGCCCGGAACTTCGGCATTGATAAATGCATGGAGTTCTTTGAGCTTGAGTTGCGTATGCTCAGGAAACTGCGCAATATGCTTTTCGATATCCGGATGCATTTCCAATTTAATTGGCTTGCTCGCAATAAGCCTTGAACTGATTGAGAATGGCCTGCCAACCTTGCTCTTGAAGTTCTAACGTATTTTCAGACTCTGGCTGAAAGCGTTGCTCAATAAGCGTTGAGTTTCCGTTCGAAACAAACTTCACATCAACCAGCCTGCCATCTTCCAGAGCACTCGAGATGGATTCAAAAGGCGTAATGGCTAAAAAATCTGCTTTGAGGTCAAAACCAAAACTGCCGTCTTTGGCTTCCATGCGGTAATTTGAATGACCACCTTCTCTGAAATCGACCTCGGCCTTTGGGCAACACCAAGATTCGTGGGCGAAGTTCCAGTTGACGACATGTTGTGCTTGGGTCCATTTTTCCCAAACGGTAGAAACGGGTGCTGCGATCAGTGCTTGCACCTTGATGAATTGCTGTGCTGACATCTGACAAAAATAAACAATTGCACCCATTAAATTGGTAATTTTGACGCATGGAATTTGAGCTTGTATCCGATTATAAACCAACGGGTGATCAACCCGAAGCCATTCGGCAATTGGTCGCTGGCATACAAGATGGCATTGAGCAGCAAACCTTGCTTGGTGTTACCGGTAGTGGTAAAACATTTACGGTTGCCAATGTCATCAAAGAAGTACAGCGCCCCACGCTCATTTTATCTCACAACAAAACTCTAGCTGCGCAGCTTTACGGCGAATTCAAACAATTCTTCCCCAATAATGCCGTCGAGTACTTCGTATCTTACTACGACTACTATCAACCCGAGGCCTTTATTCCGTCCACGGGTACTTACATCGAGAAAGACCTACAAATCAACGATGAAATTGAGAAGCTCCGTTTAGCAGCAACCTCTGCCCTGCTCTCTGGCCGCCGCGACGTCATTGTTGTAGCTTCGGTGAGTTGTATTTACGGTATCGGAAACCCAACAGAATTTAAAAACAGCATTTTGCACATTCAAGTGGGGCAAACAATTGTGCGCAACAAATTTTTGTTTCGCTTGGTCGAGAATTTGTACCAACGTGCCGGCAACACCGAGTTTCAGCGCGGGCAATTCAGGGTAAGCGGCGACACCGTTGATATCTATTTAGCCTATACCGATTATGCCTTGCGCATCGGCTTTTGGGGCGATGAAATTGAACAAATCAGCGCCATAGACCCCGAAAGCGGCCAAGTGCTGGAGCGCTTTCAGAACATCGATATTTTCCCGGCCAACCTTTTTGTATCTAGTCCAGAAAACACCCGTCAAGCCATCTTGCAAATCCAAGATGACCTCGTGGAGCAGGTGGCCAACTTCAAAGCAGAAGGCAAATTAGAAGAAGCCAAACGCCTCGATGAACGCGTCAACTACGACCTCGAAATGATCCGAGAGCTCGGCTACTGTTCAGGTATTGAAAATTATTCTCGCTATTTTGACCGCCGTGAACCCGGCGAGCGCCCTTTCTGCTTGCTCGATTATTTCCCAGACGATTTCTTGATGGTCATCGACGAAAGCCACGTAACGCTGCCGCAAGTCAGGGGGATGTATGCCGGAGACCGCGCCCGAAAAATCAATCTGGTAGACTACGGTTTTCGTTTGCAAGCCGCCATTGACAACCGCCCTTTGAAATTCGAAGAATTCGAAGGCTTTTTAAATACCGTTATTTACGTATCAGCAACTCCTGCCGACTACGAAATTCAGCAAGCCGAGGGCATCATGGTTGAGCAACTCATCCGCCCAACTGGCCTTCTCGACCCCATTATTGAGGTGCATCCTACCAAGCACCAAATTGATCACCTCATCGAAGAAATTGAAAAACGCAGACAACTTGAAGAGCGGGTTTTGGTCACGACACTTACCAAGCGCATGGCTGAAGAGCTGCAAAAATACCTAGATCGCTTGGGCATTCCGTGCCGCTACATCCATTCGGAAATCGACACCATTGAGCGCGTTGAAATTTTACGCCAGCTCAGGCTCGGTGTTTTTGACGTCTTGATTGGTGTGAATCTATTAAGGGAAGGTTTGGACCTCCCCGAAGTTTCGTTGGTGGCCATACTAGACGCCGACAAAGAAGGATTCTTAAGAAACGAACGCTCTTTGGTCCAAACCGTAGGGCGCGCGGCCAGAAACGTCAACGGCAAAGTACTCATGTATGCCGATAAAATGACGCCTTCCATGCAGCGCACCATTGACGAAACCGCGCGCCGCCGCCTGACCCAAGAGGCCTACAACACCGCACACAATCAGGTACCTCAGGCCCTCAATAAATCCAAAGACAAAATCTTGGAGTCGACTAAAGTAGCAGACGGCGACCAAACCACGCGTCAGGTCAAGCAACTGCAAAAAGAGCAGCACCAAAACGCTCCCGAGCTCCAAAGCGCCATGAACCCTGAAGAGCGCGCTCAAGAAATCAAGGCGCTCAAAAAACAAATGGAGCGCGCCGCCAAAGACCTCGACTTCATCGAAGCAGCCCGCATCCGAGACCTCATCAAGGCACTTGAAAAATCAAATTAAAACACCTTAATATTTAAACATGACAACAGAATCTCCTTCAAAAGCACTCAAGCAATTCAGAATCATGGCCATCGCTGAGGGCTTCTCGTGGCTCGCCCTTTTGGTAACCATGTATTTAAAATATGGCCTAGATATGCCCGAACCCAATAAAGTTGTTGGATATATCCATGGTTTTTTATTCCTGATTTACTGCTTCTATATTGCCTATTTCCTCTTCGAAGAAAAATGGAAATTTGGCAAGTGTTTGGTGCTTTTCATTACCGCATTTTTACCTTTTGGAACATTCTGGGCCGAGCGTAAGTATTTGAGATAAAAGTGTCTCAATCACCAATTATTATTAAATTCAAGTCACGTTAAACTCAACATTATGTTTCGCTTACTCAAAAAAATCCTACTCGGTCTATTATTGCTCATCGGTATCTTACTGATTGTCGCGTGGTTCCTTCCTACTGAAATTGAAGTAACCAGAAGCACCACTATTGCTAAAAATCAATCAGAAGTATTCAGTTATATTAGGCTGCTCGAAAACCAACCTAAATATGGCGTGTGGTGGAAGGCAGACCCCAACATGAAAATTACCAACAGTGGCACAGACGGCCAAGTAGGCTATGTGCATGGCTGGAACAGCAAAGACGAAAACGTGGGTGAAGGGCAGCAAAAAATCATAAAAATCAGCACCGATTCTTTGGAAAGCCGAATGGACATCGAACTCAAATTTATTAGACCTTTCGAGAGCACCAACCCGTCTTACATGCAAACCAAACAAGAGGCAAGCAATAAAACCGAGGTGGTTTGGTCTATCACAAGCAAAATGCCCTACCCCTTTAACCTCATGGGTGCAGTCATGAACATGGAAGACATGCTCGGCTCTGACCTTGAAAAAGGACTAAAAAACTTAAAGGTGCTGCTAGAAAAAGAAGATTATTAACTTTGTTTAAAATTGTAACACATGTCTAATCACTTACTCAAAGGAAAACGCGGTATCATCTTTGGTGCCCTCAACAATCAAAGTATTGCTTGGAAAGTAGCGGAGCGCGCTCATGAAGAAGGCGCAACGTTTGTTCTGACCAACGCACCTATCGCTATGCGCATGGGAGAAATCAATGAATTAGCTAGCAAAACAGGTAGCCAAGTGATCCCTGCAGATGCCACTAACCTTGAAGACCTCGAAAACTTAGTTACCAAAGCACAAGAAATTCTTGGTGGTAAAATTGACTTCGTTTTGCACTCTATCGGGATGTCGCCAAACGTTAGAAAAGGCAAGCACTACACTGAAAACGACTACAACTACTATGGTCAAACCATGGATGTTTCAGCGATGTCTTTGCACAAAACCTTAGCTACCCTTTACAAGCACGACGCCATGAACGAATGGGGATCTGTAGTAGCGCTTTCTTACATTGCTGCACAACGCATCTTCCCTGACTACAACGACATGGCAGACGCAAAATCTTTACTTGAGTCTATCGCACGTTCTTTCGGTTACCACTACGGTATCAAGAAAAAAGTGCGCGTCAATACCATTTCGCAGTCACCAACAGTCACCACAGCTGGTCAAGGGATCAAAGGGTTCACAGAGTTCATCAACTTCTCTGAGCAAATGTCGCCACTCGGCAACGCAAGCGCTATTGCCTGCGCAGACTACTGCATCAGCATGTTCTCTGACCTCACCAAATACGTCACGATGCAGAACCTCTTCCACGACGGCGGCTTCTCCAACACTGGCGTCACCCAACAAGTCATCGAACGCTTCGGCGATCAGTAATATTCAAATTATTTTGAACAAAAAAGGCCGCAGTAGCGGCCTTTTTTGGTTTTGGAGCTATTCAATATTAATTATCAAAACCTCACCCCAACATTAAGTTGGAGGTTGAGTTGCCCGTATTTGATGGTGTTTTCTTGTAAGGCGGTGCCAGTAGATGAAAAGCCTCCACCATTTGGTATCCTTCTCGAACTGTAACTATCAAAAGTATACGAGAGTTGATTCGAAGGTTGATATTTGGCCCCTACTTCAACAAAGGCTCCTTTGTAAACATTTTTACGCATACTCATACCCAATTCAAAGCCATATTTTGGCTTGTCTAGCGTAGGCACTGTGCTTTTATTGAAGTAAATGGCACCCTGCCCATCCAATTCTAAATAGATTGGTTTAACTTCAAAAATGTAATCATGCTGCTGAATCCTATTGTAATACATTGCGGCACTTACTGAAATTTCATCAATCCAATGTTTAATTTGAAAATTGTGTTCAATACCTAGAGAAATATAAGAGCTTTTGAAGGTATTTTTAAAATTTCCGTAAATCGAATCTAGTTCTGGATGTTGCGCGTGATCAATAAGCGCATTGTAGTTGCTGATATTGTATTTCTCGTTACCAGTCATTACCCCTACTTTGATGGCCCACTTGTTAATCGGACTAAAAGAATAATTCAAACCACTATAGTAGGAAGACGCATAAAGCTGAATGTTTCCACTGGCATAGGGACTGAATTCTAAAGACGCATTTTGATGTATCGGAAAAAATCTTGACTCAGAAAACGCGATTTGATGTCTTTGAGCAAAAAGCACTGCTGGGCTCAATAAGAGCAGAAAAATTATATTTCTCATTTGCTGATTTTTAATAAATTTCTATAATCCCGTAATAATAGTACTCCTTCGTCCATTGGTTGTAATCAAAATACTCTCCTTTAATACGAAGTGTTTTGAAACTTTCGTCAATTATCTTTCCGGTAAACTTGAATACATGGGTTTGATTAACTCGGAAATCACTTATTTTTCCTTCAAGATTCTTACCCTCCTTAATAAATAGGGTATCGATATAAGTTCCCCAACCATTTACATGTTCTAAAACAATCCAATCCTTAGTCCTTTCAATGATTGTCATATAATCAGCTTCATGAGCAAGATTATTTCCATTCGCATCCGTTGCTCTAAAATTGTATATATGCTCTTGCTGCTGCTTCTTGAAATAACTACAACTTGTCAGCAACAATAAACTAAAAATGAGAAGTGTTTTCATGGGTGGGGGATTTACGAGTGTGAAAGGAAATGCTAACTAAGTTGCTTATAATCAAAACTAAATAAATTTATTTAATAATAAAAACTGTTTATTTCTGCTCATGTTAAGTACGGCACCCCCCCTATTTTCAAATTTCTTCGTAATATAAACGTTGGCAGAAAATAGCGGAATTATTTGAGACTTAACCAGGACGACATACAACGGATACGGCAGAAGGATGAGCGGTATATCATGGAACTCTATAAGCAGACGTTTCCGTTAATGATGTCTGTTGCGGTAAGGTTTGAGAAGAATCGGGAGGAGCAATTTACGGCTGTGCATAATGCGTTTTTGAAGATGCTGCGCTTTATTGATCAATTTAAGGTCAATTCTTCGTTTGAAGCATGGTTACTCAGAATTGTAAGAAACGAACTCATCGATACTTACCGCCGTCAACACAAATTGTCAAATATTGAGTTCACTGAACTTAAAAACGAAATACCAGAACCTGAATTCCAACTCGAACAACTTGAAAACACAGCGCCTTCACAGGTGCTAGCTATCCTCAATGACTTACCCCCCGCTTCAAAATTAGTTTTCAATCTTTTTGCAATCGATGATTACAGTATCAACCAAATTAGTGAGGAACTCGGTATCAGCAGAGAAACCGTCAAATGGCACTTAAAAACTTCGCGCAAAATACTACGCGCAAACCTTGCAAATCTCAAAAATCACGAACATGAAATCGAGTAACAAGCAGTTTGATCAAATTATAAAGGAGAAGCTACATTCCCTTGAGTTTTCGACGCAGCTCGCCGATCAAGAACTCCTGATGAAAAAGCTGCATTCCAAAGATTTTTCCACGAAGAAATATACGGGGCTTAAATTCCTGATGGTGCTTGCATTACTTTCTTCTTTTGCCTTTATTCAGTTACAGCAGCAAAAAGGGACAGCGCATTATTTTCAGGTTCAAGAAATTTCAAAAGATGCTCCTCTTCTTGCCAAATTCATCAATGAAGCCCCTGTATTTCAAGCACCAAGAACAGCTGTTGCTCAGGTTAACGGGAATCAACTTCAACAATTAGTTGCTCATTTTCAGACCCCACAGCAACGAGCTAACACTACAACTCCTATTGAAAAGCTACAACACTTACCAAAATACCCGCAGGTCCGCTCTACCTTGACTGGTTTAAATCGGATACAAGCACCAGCCATTGATCAGTTTGTAAAATACAACGGCAAGCCTTTGCAAGAGGCCCAAACCTCGGTGCAAAAAACATTAGTTTGTGGACAAAGTGAAGATGGTAGCAAACTCATTGTTGCACAATCAAAAGTGGCTAAATTTAAGGCCGACAGCACACTCGCCAATGACGATTTTGGCGTGTACCGACCAGCAGGCCTGCAAGAAGATGCGGTTATCCAGTATGCCGTTTACGATAAAAAAACCTTGTTCAGAAGGTTCCAATTTGAGCATATCCATCACGGCATCAGAACCACCAAAATTGCCAAACCCCAAAGAGCTGAAAAGGTGAAAACCGAAAAAAACAAAGTTCCGGCTGCCTTTCATTCCTCTTACATGGCACCGAACCCACATGTGCATCACACGCGTCAATATTTAGAAAGTGAATACGAAGAGTATACCTATTTCATCCAAAACGACAGTATCTTATTTATCAGTGACCGCGTCAACTTTGTAGTCGTCATGACACCTCAAGGCGATATCTTATCGAAAGCACAAATTTCTATTTCAGAACCTTACATGTACTACCTCGGGGAGAAAACAACCTTTTTTGATCAGGCAAGCGGAAAGGTGTACCTCAGTGTTTCTACTTTGTATCGCATCAACCTCTATGAATTGGATCCGAGTAACGGGCAAACTACCTTTTTAACGGCCCTAGATGACGTCTGGCCAAATCCGAACTTCAAGGTAACGAATGGCGTCTTGCATTATCAAAAAGGTAGCAAGCTCTTTGAGCAACGTTTAACCAAATAAAAAAAGGCCGCAGTAGCGGCCTTTTTCATTTCATAACAACCTACTAATCTTCCTTCCAATTGAGGCGTGACTTCGTGTAAGGGATATTCGATTTTTCGAGTTCGAGCTGTAGCGCTGCGAGGCGCTTGTAGTAGTCTTGAAGCTGTGGGTAGAGGCTGTCGTATTGCTGTTGTACCATGCTCAGGTTGGCCTGATGCGTTTTGCTGACGCCAGTGGTGTTGTCTGAGAGTTGATACTCGAGCAAGCCTAGGCGACTCGTTAAAGATGGTACGGTTTCGAATTCGTGCTTGGTTCTGAGGCCGTCACCATACAAAGTTACTTTTACTTCTTCTTTCAAGAGTTTGAGTTTTCTGACTTCAGCCAAGAGTGCCATATTGGTATTTGGGAAGTTCAAAATTGCTTTTTCTATGAGTTCAAGCTCTTGGTTGGCTTCTTCAAAGCGCTTTTCTTGCCCACTCACTTTTCTGTTGAGTTCAGCCACTTGTGCTCTGAATGCATCTAGGGCTTGGTTGTCTTTGGCAATTAAAGTTTGATTATTGAGGCCTTTCACATTGAAAGCGGTAGCAGCTATCAAAGTATCGACTTGCCCATTGTGTACTTGTAAAACGCGCAAGTAATAAGTTCCTGGCACAACAAGTGGCCCTCTGCCCCAGCCTCCAATTGGGTTGGTGCTGGCCTTGCGCAAGTCCCAGTTTTGGCGAACCAAGCCTGCTTGTGCCGCACTGCTCATTCTTCTGATTTCTGAACCTTTGGCATCGGAAATGATCCAAATGAATTTTGCAGCTTCGTCGAGTTCTTCGGCCTTGAGGGCATCAAAACTTGGGTAGCTGACGTCTTTTCCTTCTTTTTCGAGGTCCTTTTCTTTTTGCTGACGCGTGCTTTTGAGGTCTTTTGGAACGTCCTTAACGTGTAAAGAGAAGGTAGCTCCGAAGCTCGGGTTTTTCGCAGACCACATGTTGTGTCCTTGAAAACCAGTACCTTCCAAACCAAGTGGGTCAGCTTCAATGTAAAGTAAAGCATCTTTTACCGGGAATAAATACGCTGCTTTTTGTAGGTTTTCCTTACTGAGGGTGCGCAGTGGGCTGTAGTTATCTAGGACATAAAAACCACGGCCAAAAGTAGCGGCTACTAAATCGACTTCGCGTTCTTGGATGTCGAGGTCATAGACCGCAACCGTAGGCAAACCGCTTAGTTTGGTCCAGTTGAGGCCGCCGTCTGTACTAAAATAGGCACCGAATTCTGTCCCGACAAACAATAAGTTTTCTTGGACCGGATCTTGCTTGAGGCAATAGACGGTGCCGCGCACTGGCAAATTGCTAGCAATACTGACCCAAGTCTTGCCTTTGTCAGTGGACTTCAATAAATAAGGCTTGAAATCGCCTTGGCGCTGTGCATTGAAACAGGCATACACCACATTTTCTTGGTGCAAGGAAGCCGTCAGCATATTGACACGTGTGTTGAGTGGAACACCCGGGAAGCTTGCGTAGCGCGTCCAGGTTTGGCCATCGTTTTCTGAAACCTGTACAAGGCCGTCATCGGTACCCACATACAACAAACCTTTTTTGCGTGGCGATTCATCCAAGGCCACTACGTTGCCATAAATGGTAGTCGAGGCATTTTTCATGACGGCATCGATGGTCCAGACCTGACCCATTACTTCGATTTCATTGCGGTCAATTTGCTGCGTGAGGTCTGGGCTAATGGTTTGCCAATCATCTCCGCGATTGCTCGATTTAAAGAGTTTATTCGCCGCAAAATAAAGCGTGCTGGCATCGTGCTTCGAAACAATTAAAGGGGCGTCCCAGTTCCAGCGGTAAGCTGCCTCACCAAGTGCTGGCATGGGCTGAATAGGCACTTTTTCACCGCTTGCACGGTCGTAGCGCACCAACCAACCGTATTGTGCTTGCGCATAAGTGATATTTGGGTTGGACCAATCTGTAGCCGATTCAAAACCATCCCCACCATTGGTAATGAACCAGTCGGTATTGAGGACACCTGATACATTGATGCTTGCCGAAGGACCACCCATTGAGTTGTTGTCTTGGGTTCCGCCGTAAATATTGTAAAATGGTGTCGCGTTGTCAGTGACTACTTTATAGAACTGAATAATGGGTAAGTTGCCATAAAAACTCCATTCTTTGGCGTGGGTATAGGTTTCATACAAGCCACCGTCACAGCCTACTAACCAGTGATTGGTGTTGTTTGGGTCAATCCAAATGCAGTGGTTGTCTACGTGCTTGTTTTTTTCACCGGTCGGAACAAAAGTTTTGCCGCCATCGATGCTGTGGTGCATGTAGGTATCCATTGCAAATACCTTATTGACATCTTTAGGGTCACAGAAAATTTCTTGGTAGTAGTTGCCGCTGGTTGAAAAACCACCTTGCTTGGACCAACTTTCTGCCTTGTTGGTGCTGCGAAATACGCCACCTTTATCGTAGCGTGCTTCTACAATGGCGTAAACATAACTAGGGTCAACGCTTGAAATCGCAAGACCAATGCGGCCCATGTCACCTTTTGGTAAGCCTGCATTGATTTCTTTCCAAGTGAGGCCACCGTCTGTGGATTTATAAAGCCCTGATTCTGGGCCGCCGCCGATATAGGTGAACTCGTGGCGTCTGCGTTGGTGAGCTGCTGCAATTAAAATATCTGGGTTACTTGGGTCTATGATTAAATCAGAGATTCCGGTGTTGTCAGAGACAAAAAGCGTGCGCGTCCAGGTCTTGCCGCCATCGGTGGTTTTGTAAACGCCGCGCTCGCCTCCAGCGCTCCAGAGTGGACCATAAGCCGCAACCCAAACGATATTTTCATTGGTCGGGTGTACAATGATTTTTCCGATGTGTTCTGAGGTCTTGAGCCCCATATTGGTGAATGATTTTCCGCCGTCTACTGACTTATAAACGCCATCGCCATAAGAAGCCGAACGTTGGTTGTTGTTTTCACCTGTTCCGACCCAAACTGTATTTGGATTGCTCGGCGCAAGGGTCACACAAGCCAAAGAATACGAACCGTATTGGTCAAAAATGGGCTCAAAGGTAATACCGTGATTGTTGGTAAACCACAAGCCACCTGCTGCACCGGCAATATACCAAGTGTCTTTGTTTTGAGGATGCACGGCAATATCGGCAATACGCCCCGAGGTGAGTGCTGGGCCAACCAATCTGAAAGAGAGCGCTGAAACTGTTCCGGCGTCATAAGGGAGCTTTTCAGGGCTGACGGTTGTTTTCTTTTGAGCAAAAAGCGCGCTACTCGTTAAGAGTAGACCAACTAGTAGGTACTTCATAAAGATTCAATTTTTTGCTAAAAATACACTAAATTCGTGCAACCGCAAACCTATAAACAACGTCTTGAGGTTCAGCTCAAAGCCTGCTTACTATGCAAAAATTTATCCTCCTCTGTCTTTTTTCTTGTTTCGCTTTACTTTCTGTCAAAGCGCAACAAACCAACGTACTCGCCGATTCACCACTGTATCAACAGCTCAAGGGCTCGGGTCAGTTAGGCACCGTTAATGTAGAAGCCAATACTTCTTATCAGTTGCCACCTGCATCTGTAAAGCCAGCATCGTATAACAAGGCCAATGCCTGTGATTGCTACATCGAACCAGACTCCACTTACACCCTCGCCATGCAGCCCAATGACGACGGTTCAACAGGTATCATTCCCATCCCATTTACTTTTAACCTTTACGGTCAGTCTTATAACAACATTTACATCAACAACAACGGAAACCTGACGTTTACAGGCCCAATGTCTACCTTTTCGGCCACTGCCTTTCCTTCTGTCGGAAACGGAATTGTAGCGCCGTTTTGGGGCGATGTCGATACCAGAAACGGCAACGGCCAAGTGCTTTACAAAATTACCCCAACTGCAGTTTATGTCAATTGGGTTGCGGTTGGTTACTACGCTTTTCACGGCGACAAACTCAATACGTTTCAATTGATCATTACCAATGGATCTGACCCTGTCATTGATGGTGGAAACGTGGCTTTCTGCTACCAAAACATGGACTGGACTACCGGAGATGCCTCACAGGGTGTGAATGGTTTTGGTGGCGTTCCTGCAACTGCAGGTGCCAATAAAGGAGATGGCTTGGCTTACTTCCTCATTTCTCGCTTTGACCACCCCGGCAATGACTTCGACGGTGCACTTGGCAACCCAGACGGCATTGACTGGCTAGACTTCAAGAGCTTTGCTTTTGACGCCTCAAATGGTGGTAATATCCCGCCAATCCCTGAAGGTATTGCTTCTTGCGATACGTTTAAAATTTGTGCACTCGGCGATTCCGCAGATTTCTCAATTAACTTCTTGTCGCCAGAAGTCAGCCAAAGCACCAGCATTACCTATTCAAACGGTGGGCTCACTACCCTTCAGCAAATTTCAAATACACCCGGAAACACGGCAAATATTATCCTAAGAGCCGTTGGTAGTTTGGCCACTATGGGCACCTACAACATCACGGTTACTGCCACTGACAACAACGCGCCAACACCTGGTGTAACAGCCCTTACCTTCGTTGTGGTCATTGACACCATTGTCAATAACCTCGACTCCGCAGCTTTACTCATTACCAATTCTTGCGGCAGCATTGACCTCAGTGTAGCCAATTCCCCTTATGACAGCTACCTATGGGATGACTTCACTGTGATGCCAACAAGTTCAATCAGTACTTCTCAGATTTACGGCGTAACCGTCAGTAAAAATGGCTGTTACAAACACATCACCGATACCTTTACGGTCATCAACCCCTTGCCGATCAACCTGCAAGGCCCTTTGGCATTTTGTCCACCAGATACCAGCGTTACACTTACCATTCCTAATGCAGCAGCTTACTCTACGGTCAGTTGGGGCCTCAGCAACCCAACACTCAATGCGCAATTCACCAACGCGCTGGGGGCTGGCACCTACACCATCAACCTTTTAGATTCTGCGGGTTTATGTAGTACAGACACCACGTTTACAGTTTTTGGAACCAATGCCTCAACTATTTTTGATGACCAACTGCTTTGCCAAAATACTTTTCAAGTAAGTGGCACAGTTGCTCCTGGCGGCACTTGGTCTGCGTCCTCGCTAAATGTCAGTTTTAGTAGTGTTACCAACCTCAACCCCTTGATCACATTAAGTGCGCCAGGAAATTATACGATATCTTTCACAGACAACGCCTGTCAACAAACCTTAAGTAGCATCCTTACACTCCCAATTAACCCTGTGATTTTTGCAGATACAGCGCTTTGTCAGCTGAGTTATCAGGTCAGCGGTACCCAAGTGGCCGCTCCTGGTGGTTTCTGGACCTACACGAGCAGTACTGCACAAAACACGCTCACTTTTGGTCCGAACAACACGGCAGCAAACCCACAGATCACAGCGAACAATTCTGGTGTATACACGCTTACTTTTACTGATTCTATTTGTAATCATAGTACTTCTACTCAACTCGAACTTTATGTGCAACCATACATTCACCTCGACAGTATTGGTTGTGACTACGCCGTGCAAATCAACAGTACAATCAGCGCACTCGGGGGTACTTGGGGTTGCCTAGATACCGCTTTGCATTTTTCAGATATTCATGCCAATAACCCTAGCATCAGTACCGACTACGCAGGTGTTTACAACGTTTTCTTCATAGACAGCGCTTGTGGTACAGTGCTCACTGAAACCATTGAGTTTCCGCCTTATATGTACTTAGCTTTACTTGACACCAATATTTGCCAAGGAAGTAGCTTCTCACTTGATCCGTTTTATATAAATACCGCCAAAGACACCACCATTTCGGCCTGGACGCTTCAACCCACTTATGTTCCGACGGTCACTGCCATCTGGGCTGACGGCAATACCGAAGATCCAAGAATCGTGAGTAATCTAGGTGATTATGTATATACCATATCCAATGCTTGTTATAGCTACTCGGATACCGCTACCATTGGCATTAAACCTTGTGACATCTTTGCGCCAAACATCATCATTTTGTCTTCCAACACGGGCAACCACGCGTTTTATGTAGAATACAGTGGCCTAAGCTCCTTTGAATGCAATATTTTGAACCGCTGGGGCAATGTCATTTATACTTATAACGATCCAGCAGGTGTTTGGAATGGCAAGACCTCTGACGGCGAAACAGTCACTGAAGGCACCTACTTTTATGTGATCAAAGCGATGTTTGAAGGAGGAATACCTATCGAGAAACACGGATTTGTCGAGGTGAAGTATTAACTTTGCCAAATGAAAACTGCACGCGTAAGCTATTTAGGTGAACTCAGAACCCAGTGTGAACACCTCGGTTCAGGCACCAAAATCATTACTGATGCCCCACTAGACAACCACGGCCGAGCAGAAGCGTTTTCACCGACCGACCTCGTTGCCACCTCTTTGGCCTCGTGCATCATGACCATCATGGGCATTTATTGTCAAAACCATGGCATAAGCTTCAATTCAGCTGAGGCAAGCGTAGAAAAAATCATGGCTTCCGAGCCCCGTCGCATTGCAAAAATCGTCATTGACCTCGACCTCAGTGGCAACAACTGGGACGAAACCACCAAGAAAAAAGTGATCGCAGCAGGCAAAGCTTGCCCCGTCGCTCGCACCCTCGAGGGCAATGTAGACCTCGAATTTAACATCCACTAATGGAAAATAATTACCAAAAAAACGAGCGTCCAGAACGCAAAGAAAAAACGTACCAACGCAAAGAACGCACCGATATCATCTTTGGTATCAGAGCGGTTCTCGAAGCGGTTCATGCAGGTCGTGAACTCAATAAAATCCTGATTCAAAAAGGTATTAACAAAGAGCTATTTGAAGAACTCAGAGCAGCCCTTGCCGGAAAAAACTACTTCTTACAGTATGTTCCGAATCAAAAACTAGACTCACTCACAACAGGCAATCACCAAGGTGTGATTGCCATGATCCCTCCTATTTCTTATCAAGAAATCGAACCGCTCATTGATCAGTGGCTCGAGGAAGGTAAAAAACCTAGTGTACTTGTACTAGACCGCATCACCGATGTGCGCAATTTCGGCGCCATTATCAGAAGCGCAGAATGCATGGGTGTAGACGCAATTTTAATCCCGAGTAAAGGTTCAGCTCTTGCCACTGCAGATGCCATGAAAGCTTCTGCTGGTGCACTCAACCGTTTGCCAATTTGTAAAACTGAGCAGCTCAAGCAATCGTTGTTCTATTTACAGCAGTCGGGCTTGCGTTTGGTCGCCTGTACCGAGAAAGCTTTGGTGCCTTTGCACGAAACCAACTTGCGCGGTAGCGTAGCCATCATTATGGGTTCTGAAGAATCGGGCATTACCCAAGACCTCATCAATATGGCCGACATCAGCTGTAAAATTCCGATGAAAGGCGCTATTTCTTCTTTAAACGTAGGCGTGGCAACCGGAATGGTCTTGTACGAAAGAACGCGTCAAGAACTAGTAGGTTAAACTCAATTTAGGTATTAAGGTCAAGAGTTCCGAGAGCTCTGAAATACAGTGCTCATAAGCGTAGCTATTTTTAGCACTCGGATCAAACCAAATGGCTTGCATTCCGGCACGTAAAGCACCTGCAACATCCACGTGGTAGTCGTCTCCGATCATTACTGAAGCTTCTGCTTTGGCATTGGCCTGATTCAGGGCATATTTAAAGATGGCTGGATCTGGCTTGTTTTTACCAATGAACTCGGAGCAGACAATTACATCAAAAAAAGCACGCAGGCCACAATTTTCAAGCTTTACAAACTGTACCTCCTGAAAACCATTGGTAATAATATGCAATTGATACCCCATTTGCTGAAGGGCCTCTAGCGTTTCTATGGCCTCTGGGAACAAGGCGGTTTGTAAAGGAGAAATTTGGACATAAGCATCTGAGAGCCTTCTAACTAAATTTTCGTCTTGGATTTTAAAGTGCTTGAGCGTGACACGAAAGCGCTCATAGCGCAGTTCATCCTTTTTAATTTTCCCTTTCCCGTAGAGCTTCCAGAGATGGGCATTCTGATAAATATATTGCTGATGGAAATGCTCAAAACCACCCAAACGCGCCTCGAGTTCTTCTTCCTGAAAAATTTGTCGCAAGGCATTCTCGGAATTTTTATCGAAATCCCAGAGTGTGCGGTCGAGGTCAAAAAAGAGATGACGCTTAGAGGAAGGCATAACTAATTAAAGTCAAAAGAAAGGCATTGAAAGCCAAACCAAGCAGCACAAACCAAAAAGTGGTTTGGTATTTTCCATAAAACTTAGCCACTACATAATTGCCAATCGGGACCGAGAATAAAAGCGGGGCAAATAGCGTAATGCCATAAAAACCAAAGCGATGCTTGACCTGAATGATGAACTTTTTGGTTCGGGTTGGCTTGTTATAATTGATGGGTTCTTTACCCGCAGCCAATGCGGCCTCGCGCTTTTGAATGCGGCGCCTATGTGAAATGCGCATCACGACTTCGCTACCAAAATAAAATATGGCTGAAGCCGTTGCCGCACCTAAAAATGCAGCCAACCAGGTTTCGTGAAAGGCCATTTTAAAGCCCGGGCCTGGCAAGGTTGACACCATGAATTTAACCATGGCTAAAAAATAAATACTCCAGAATCCGATCCAGTTCATGTGGTTGTTAGCTTATTGTTTGATTCCGAATGCGAGGTCGCCGGCATCTCCTAGACCTGGTACAATGTATGATTTTGCGGTGAGCTCTGCATCAATGGCACCTACCCAAATTTGAGTGGTGCTAGGTAGTTTTGCCTTCACGAAAGCCAAAGCCTCCGGCGTAGCAATGGCCGATACAATATGCACCTGACTCGGGGCACCGTGTTTTCTGAGGGCCTGATAGACCGCTACCATAGAACTGCCTGTGGCCAACATGGGGTCCGAGATGATCCAAATTTTGTGATCGATATCTGGGATCGACAAATACTCTACCTCTATTTCGAAATCTTCCGGGGAGCTGTGCTTGCGATACGCAGAAATATAGGCGCTGTCTGCGTGGTCAAAGGTGCGCAATACGCCGTCGTGCATGGCCAAACCTGCACGTAAAATGGTAAAAAGAACGGGCTGCTCTTGAAGTGCTGGCACCATTGCAAGACCAAGCGGAGTTTGCACTTCTTGCTGCACGCTTGGCAAGGTTTTAGACAGCTCATAACTCAGGATTTCTGCAATTCTAGATAAGTTGTGTCTGAAACGCAGGCGATCTTCCTGGATACCAACCGCTCTGATTTCGGCCATGTACTGACCCAAAATTGAACTTTGTTGACCGATGTGATGTACCATCTTGATTTTTCTTTAAAATTACGTATTATTGGACGATTTTTCTATTTAATTCTCAGTCTATGCAAGTGCAGCGCAAGGTTCTGTTTCTCATTATTATAGCGGCTCTCGGTTACTTCGTCGACATCTATGACCTCGTACTTTTTGGGGTTGTTAAGGCTGAAAGTTTAGCAACAATCATGCCTAATGCAGACACTGCTGTTCGGGCAGCCACCGGAAAGTACTTATTTAACATTCAGATGCTCGGGATGTTGCTTGGCGGCATCTTATGGGGCATTTTAGGTGATAAAAAAGGTCGCTTGAAAGTGCTTTTTGGCTCTATTCTGCTCTATTCCGTAGCCAATATTTTAAATGCCTTTGTCACTGATATACCGAGTTATACAATGATTAGACTTTTGGCCGGGATTGGCCTAGCCGGAGAATTGGGCGCAGGCATTACCCTCATTAGCGAACTCATGCCCAAAGAAACGCGTGGCTACGGCACCATGATTGTGGTCACATTCGGAGCACTTGGGGCGGTTGCTGCCTCACTGATTGGTGCCGAAGGACAAGCAGTTGGGGCACTCATAGAAAATATTTCTGGCTGGAAACCTGCCAATTGGCAAGTGGTGTATTTAATTGGAGGGGCGATGGGCTTGGTTCTACTGCTCTTGCGCGTTGGCGCATTGGAATCTGGATTTTTCGAACAAATGCACCAAGACAACAGCATTCAAAAAGGGAATTTGAAACTCATTTTCGGTCAAAAACAAAACTTCATCAAGTACTTGCATTGTATCAGCATCGGTATCCCAATTTGGTATACGGTTGGTTTGTTAGTGATGAATTCTGCCGATAATTTCGGGCCTTGGTTAGGCGTCTATGACATTTCAAACGGGAAGGCCGTGATGTATTGCTATCTTGGCCTTAGTGCTGGTGATTTACTGGCTGGTTTTCTGAGTCAGTGGTGGAAAAGCCGCAAAAAGGTAGTGCAGCTTTATTTGTGGTTTTCATTGGCCATGACCCTCTTCTTTTTGGTCTATTTGCATAACCTCAATAATAGTTCAGCTACCTATTACCTCATGTGCTTTTTATTAGGTGCAGGCACGGGGTATTGGGCCATCTTTGTAACCATCGCTGCCGAACAATTTGGCACCAATATCCGCTCAACTGCAGCCAACACCATACCTAATTTTGTCAGGGGTTCGGTCAATATTGTAGTATTGCTTTTTGGGCTCTTCATCGGAATGGGCATCAATGACGGCGTATCTGCCTCAGTGGTGGGCATTATTTTTATTGGGCTCGCGCTTTATAGTTTGAGCCAGTTACATGAAACTTTCGGTAAAGACCTCAATTACTTAGAGGTGTAATGTGTTGAAATGGTTTGCGAGTAGTTCTCGAAGTCTTCAATGAGTTCTTGATCAACTTGCTTGGCGACCGTAATCGGAATGTAATCAACAACAACATTGGTTTTGTCGAGACCAAAATCTTCGGCAGGTTTCAAGCCTGTTGACTTCACAAAACGATAGGCGCGCACACACAATTTTTGGAAAGGTGTCAGCTGGTTGTCCATGGCTACTCTTGAATTCAAGACCACAAATTTGAAATCGACTTGATCAAGCTTGCCACGAACACTTTCAAAGACGCTTTCGCCGCTGAGTTCGCCTTTTTCAATCATCTTGCAATAAATCTTGCGCATCATGTATTCAATGCGGTGCTCTTCTTTGAAGCCCATTTGCAGCGTCACAAAATAACAACGCTTATCAATGATTTGATGTACTGAATAATGCACTCCCCACGGCTCATTGAGGATATCAAGGTGTAAGAACCAGATCGTAGAGGCCTTGCGTGGCTTTTTGTAAAACAGGGAATGGTAAACTGTTAAATCGAGTTTGTTAGCTGAATCTGAACGCGTAGGAAAGACCAAGTTGGTTGCCTCAAAAACGACACCTTTGTCTTCATGAACAGCATTGATCAACGGAATCACTGAATTCATTGGTAAATATTCCGTGATGCTTGTACGTAAATTTTTGGCCTTGAAGTACAAGAATAACAACAAGAAAAAGCCAATAGAAAGCACCAAAGTAAACCAACCACCAGAAATGATTTTACCCATATTAGAGACCAAGAAAATCATCTCAATACTGATGAAAATAAAGAAGATGGTACTAAATACAATTCTCAATTTCGGGTAACGAATAAACAGTAGGGTTGCCATCAAAATCGAGGTCATCACCATATTAATCGTGATCGCCAAGCCATAAGAGTGCTCCATTTCAGAAGATCTTTTGAAGATGGCAATAACCACCAAACAACCAATCATCAAGAACCAATTGATAAACGGAATATAAATTTGTCCTTGGTGTTCTGAAGGATATTTTACTTTTAAGTTGGTCCAAAGCTTCAATTTGATCGCTTCGTTCATGAGTGTAAACACCCCTGTGATGAGCGCTTGTGAAGCAATAATGGTAGCAGCCGTAGCAATACCAACAGCAAACGGAATCAGGTTTTCAGGCACCATGGCATAAAACACGGTTTGTTTTGGGGCCAAATGAAAATCAGGAGACAAACAAAGTGCTGCCTGTCCAAAATAGTTCAGGACAAGCAAAACAGAAACCAAGGCCCAAGAAAGGCGAATATTGCCTTTACCGCAATGCCCAAGATCTGAGTAAAGCGCCTCTGCACCCGTTGTACACAAGAAAACAGAACCCAAAACTGCAAAACCACCGTCAACATTAGCTACTAAGTTGTACGCATACCAAGGGTTAATTGCTTGCAAAACCGATGTGTTGTGCATGACATTAATGAAGCCCAAATAGCCCAAAAACGCAAACCAAATAATCATTACGGGGCCAAACATCTTACCAATAGCCGCCGTTCCAAATTGCTGAATCACAAACAGAATCACAATAATTGTGACGACAATCGGTATGATGGGCATCTCCGGGAAGATATTATTTACACCTTCAACGGCCGAAGAAATAGAAATGGCTGGCGTGATAAAGCCATCGGCCATCAGTGTCGCACATCCAATCAGAGCAGGAATGATAATCCACTTCAAATTTTTCTTCTTCAACAACGCAAAAAGGGCAAAAATCCCACCCTCACCTTTGTTATCTGCATTTAAAGCGAAGTAAATATACTTGACCGTTGCCAACAAGATCAAGGTCCAAATCACACTCGATAACGCCCCTAAAATAAATGCTTCCGAAACATGTTTGCCGCCGTCTGTAATAGCCTGAAAAACATAGAGTGGCGAGGTGCCGATGTCCCCAAAAACAATACCTAGTGTAATTAAAAATCCAGCTAGTGAAATCTTTTGGGTAGAGACGTGTGACATAGTCGTAAATGAAAAATTTTGTCGAAGTTATACCTTTCTTACATTTCCTCACAAACATTTCCATAAAATATTTATCTTTGTACCCCGATTCCAAATCGGATAGTCTGCTGCCCACGTGGTGAAATTGGTAGACACGCCATCTTGAGGGGGTGGTGCCAACAGGTGTGCTGGTTCGAATCCAGTCGTGGGCACAAGGAAAAGTCCTTCCGTTCCGGAAGGACTTTTTTTATGGTCTAAACCGAGTGAAGCTCGCTTCAACGAGGGTTAAGCCATAAAAAAAGAAAAGCGTTGCAAACGCTTGACTTTTCCTTGTACTTTAAATAAAACATCCTT
>JBEBBE010000006.1:0-43454 GCA_041158525.1 Bacteroidota bacterium
GTCGGTTGTATCCCATCTAAAGCATTGCTTGACTCTTCAGAGCACTACCATAATGCCCAACATAATTTTACCGACCACGGGATTGAAATCAGTGGGCTCAAAGCAAATTTAGCTCAAATGATCGCCCGTAAAAACGAAGTGGTTTCACAGACATGTGCTGGCGTTAAGTTCTTAATGGACAAAAACAAAGTGACTGTTTATCACGGTTTGGGGTCTTTTGTGGATGCCAATACCATTCAAATTTCAGGTGAGCAAAACACCCAGATTACGGGCAAAAATATCATCATTGCCACAGGAAGTAAGCCTAACTATTTCCCTGGTATGGAGCCCGACAAAAAGCGCATCATCACATCTACCGAAGCGCTCAACATGACTGAAATCCCTAAAAAAATGCTCGTGATTGGCGGAGGTGTGATCGGACTTGAATTGGGTTCGGTATACGCACGCCTTGGTACAACGGTTGAGGTCATTGAGTTTGCGCCAAGTATTTTGCCAACAATGGATGCAGGTGTTGGTAAAGAATTTACCAAAATCTTGAAAAAAGAAGGTTTTAAATTCCATCTTGAACACAAGGTTTTGGGTGTTAAAAACAAAGGCAAGCACGTTGAACTCACCGCTGAAAACAAAAAAGGCGAAGTGGTGACACTTGAGGCCGATTATTGCCTCGTAGCAGTTGGCCGTAAACCATACACTGAAGGGCTTGGCCTTGAAAAAGCAGGTGTTCAAATGAACCAACGTGGCCAAATTGAAGTCAATGATTCATTGCAAACCAACCAAGCGCACATCTATGCCATCGGTGACGTCGTTAGAGGCGCCATGCTTGCTCATAAAGCTGAAGAAGAAGGCGTTTTTGTAGCTGAAAAAATTGCCGGACAGCATCCACATATCAATTACAACCTCATCCCAGGAGTCGTTTATACTTGGCCTGAAATTGCAGCAGTTGGTAAAACTGAGGAAGAACTCAAAGCAGCAGGCATCAGTTACAAAGCCGGATCTTTCCCAATCAAAGCATTAGGAAGAGCGCGTGCGAGTATGGACACCAGTGGTTTTGTCAAAATTTTGGCCGACAGCCAAACTGACGAAATTTTAGGGGTCCACATGATTGCTGCGCGTGCAGCTGACCTCATTATGGAAGCCGTGACTGCCATGGAATACCGTGCATCAGCTGAAGATATTGCTAGAATTTGTCATGGTCACCCGACTTATTCTGAAGCCATTAAAGAAGCTGCCTTAGCCGCCACTGCAGACCGCGCTTTACACGTCTAAATCTGCTTTTACGGTAGCGGGCTAAATGCCTCCTTGATATGCACTAGTTCGGTGCTTTCTTGGTTGTGCACAATTGACACGATATCAAAACGCACTTCATGGGGCCACTGTATGGCTTTGGTGTAATAGTTGGCCACCCGAATAATTTGACGCTGTTTACCAAAATTTACAGCCTTCCAAGGTTCTCCAAGAGTTGCGCTTTGTCTGGTCTTAACTTCTATCATGACTAATGTATTTTGGTCAGTCATGATGAGGTCAATTTCCATTCTGTTGAAGCGGTAATTAGTGCTTTTGAGCGTATAGCCTAATTTAAGTAAGTATTGCAAGGCGTAGTCT
Source organism: Bacteroidota bacterium (assembly GCA_041158525.1). Lineage (GTDB taxonomy): Bacteria > Bacteroidota > Bacteroidia > Flavobacteriales_D > Crocinitomicaceae > UBA952. The sequence goes on from JBEBBE010000006.1 coordinate 1,603, forward strand.
TCGCCCCATTTTCCGAGGAGGTCATGATGTTGCCAAATATCCGTTAAGGTCATACTCGAAATTAAGCCGAAATTGCTTGTATCTTTACAGTGAATTTACGTATGCGCAAACAATTTATTAAGAATATCAAAGGCTTGGTTCAGGTTGGTGAAAATCTTCCAAGCGTTATCAGAGGGCAGCAAATGCAGCAGCTCCCCATTCTCGAAGATGCCTACCTTGCCCTCGAAGACAACACGGTTGTAGACTACGGCCTGATGTCCGATTGGCCAGGAATAACTGACTGGAGAGATGTAGAAGTAATCGATGCGACTAACTGTTATGTCTTGCCTGCTTTTATTGATTCGCATACACATGCGGTTTTTGCCGCAAGTCGTGAAGAAGAATTCGTTGACCGCATTCGAGGACTCAGCTACGAAGAAATTGCGGCAAAAGGAGGCGGCATTCTGAACTCTGCACGCAAACTCAATGACATGTCTGAAGCCGAGCTTTTCAATGCTGCTAAAAAACGCATAGAAAAGATGCTTGCCGCCGGAACTGGTGCACTTGAAATCAAATCTGGTTATGGGCTAAGTCTTGAGGGTGAGTTAAAAATGCTGCGTGTCGTTGCCAAACTTAAAGCTCATTTTCCAATTGCAATCAAAGCCACTTTTTTGGGTGCACATGCCATACCGCAGGCCTATAGAGAAAACCGCAATGGCTACATTGACTTGCTCATCAATGAGGTCTTACCTCAAATAGCCAAAGAAAATCTTGCAGAATACATTGACGTATTTTGCGAACGCAATTATTTCACCCGTGAAGAAATGACCCGTATTCTTGAAGCAGGTGCCAAGTACGGCCTCAAGCCTAAAGTTCACGTCAATCAGTTTTCAGTAATGGGCGGTGTTGGTGCCGCAATTGAACAAAATGCAGTTTCTGTTGACCACCTCGAAGAATTAGACGATGACGACTTAGCCGCGCTTTCTAATAGCTCGACCGTTGCAACCCTCTTGCCTGGCTGTTCGCATTTTTTATCGATCCCATTTGGAAACGCCAGAAAGCTCATGGATGCCAATGCTATATTAGCACTTGCTAGTGATTTTAATCCCGGATCTTCTCCGAGTTATCATTTAATGCATGTCTTGTCTTTGGCTTGCATCAAAATGAAAATGACACCGGAAGAAGCAATTAATGCACTTACAATTAATGCTGCCGCAGCGCTCGAGCTGAATGAAACGCATGGTCAAATTGCTTTAGGAAGAAAGAGTCCACTGCTACTGACCAAAGAAGTGCCTTCCCTTGCCTATTTAGCATATGCCTACACTGAAGATCACATTCAAAGGATTTTTATTTAAGTTTTTTTCTCGGCTCAACTTGTGCTAGGAATTGTTTAACTTTGAATCAATGCAGGTAAGAGTTCTCCTCCTTTTCTTAAGTAGCTTCTCCTTTGGCTTTTCACAACTGATTTTGCCCGAGAAAGAACTACTTTGGGAAATCAGCCATCCAAAATCAAAAGTGAAGTCTTACATTTTCGGCACGCTTCATGCCAATGATCGCTCACTTTTCGACCTTTCAGATAGCGTTTATGTAGCCTTTGAACAAGCAAAAATTCTTGTGCTCGAAACGGATATTTATAGGCTTTTTGAAGAAATGGATACCCGTAAAAACCTGCCAGAAACCAGATTTGACGACCAAGGAAAGTCCTATACGAGTTCAGTAGAAAGCTCTGAAACCATCTATGGTTCTGAAAACGGAATGCCCCAATTTCTAGACGCCTATTTTCAAGTCTTAGCGCTCCACACCAATAAGCAAGTCTTAGCGCTTGAAGCGCTCGAGGATCAATACGCGCTCAGCAACGAATTCAAATTGAGCGAAAGAAAAATCATTGATAACGGGATCAACTCCTTCACGCAAGAAAAACTGAAAGAACTCTACCTAAAAGGTGACATCGAGGCTTTGCAACGCTTCATGAAGTCTAGTTTATCAGTACAAGAGCGGCTTTATGACGAAGTAATTGTCAAACGAAACAAACTCATGCTCGACAAACTCATCGAACTCATCAAAGGCAATTCTAGCTTTTTTTGTGCCGTTGGTGCTGGTCATTTAGGTGGTGAAGATGGACTTATTCAAATGCTCAGAGCAAAAGGATATCGGGTGAGGCCTGTACTTTGGTCTGTAGCTGATCAAGCCCCTACTGCCAAACTACAACTCAAGAAACCAACCGAATTTGTATTTACAGATGCAAGTTCTGGCCTGATTGCCAAATTCCCAGGTAATCCTTATGTCAAAGACCTTGAAGACGGTACTAAGCGTATCGTTTACCGAGAACTCGGACAAGGAAACACCTTTGAAATTAACTTACAAGCCCTCGACCCAACTATCTCACAAGAAGAATTAGCCAGCATTTACATCAACCCTCCAACTGGCTCGAACATCACCAAAAAAATTCTTGACGATGGCTCTGTCGTTTTTTATGGGCTTTCCGATACTTATCCGGAGGGGCTAAACTATGTTCAGATTCAATTTGGCGCAGCGCACTTTGTGGTCATTAAATGTTATGGCGGTAATAAATTCATGCACTCTAATCGACCTTTTTCATTTTTTGAAAAAGTGTGGTTCGAATGATCTTAACGCATGAAAGTCCTTGACCAGCTTGCCATAGAAATCTTAACGAAACTCGAAAAAAACCGAGACCTCCACGTTATTCTGCCTTCAGAACGTGCCAAGCGTTATTTATTAAATGCCTTGTTCCGACAAAACAAAGGCCCCATGCTGGCGCCAAATATCCAAACCATTGATCAATGGGTCACTGAGTTAAGCCCCAAAAAAATAGTGCACCCAACGCGTGTACTCCTGATGCTTTTTGAGGTTTATCAAGAGGTATTGGGCGCTGAAGCACAACCTTTTGAAGAATTCTTGAGTTGGGGAACCATTTTGTTGTCAGATTTTGACGATGTCGATCGGTACTTAGTCAATGAGCAGCAGCTTTATAAAAATTTGGCCTCCATCAAAGCACTAGAAAGTTGGCAAATTGACGAAGAAAGTTACTCCGCTTCGCAAAAGAAATTCATGGCCTTTTGGGAGCACATTTCTGATTTACATGCTGGCCTCGCTAAAAAGTTAGCCGAAAAAAATGGCTTTACTAAAGCTATGGCTTATCGCTTTTTAGCTGAAAATCCGGCTTTAATACTTTCAGACCAAACCCACTTTGTTTTTGCTGGGTTTAATGCGCTGAGTGGCGCTGAGCAAAGCATTATTCAGTTTTTATTGAAGCGCAAACAAGCAGACTTCTTCATTGATTCTGACGCCTATTATTTTGAAAATGCCCACCACGAAGCGGGGGATTTCCAAAGAAAAAACTTAACGCAGTTCGGTATCAAGGAGGCTCGTTTTCTCCGAAAAGATTTGTCAGCAGCTAACTATCATGTCAAAGTGATTGAGTGCGCTCAGCACATTGGGCAAGTGAAGGTCTTGGCCACAGAACTACAGGCACTTCAAGTAAAAGATTGGGGTGAAGTTTTAGTGTTATTAGCCGATGAATCGTTGGTTCATGCGGCTCTCCGCCACATTCCGATGAACGTCGGGAAGGCCAATATTACCCTTGGGCTTCCTTTAGAACAAACACCCATCAGAACTTGGGTTGACCTCTGCTTTCAAGTTCAAGAAAACAAAAACAAATTCAAAACAACTGCGCTCTACTACAAAGATTTTCAGCGCTTTTGTCACCATGCTTTTACCAGTTTGTGTCTAGATCACAAAGCACTCCAAGCTTTAAGTGCAGCAGAAAAACAAACGGTCAAGTACAATCGTGTTTTTCAGAATATTGGGCAGTTAAATTTACAAGGTGCCAGTCAGCAGCTCATAGAATTGTTAAGCACGCCATGGCAACAAAATTGGCTACTGGCATTACAGCAACTCAGACAAATCAATGCCCTTTTACTAGAGCTTATTCCGCAAGCCAATGACTTCGAGCATACGGCAATTTTGACTTTTGAACAGACTTGTCGTCAATTTGAAAACCTGTTGGCCGATGGTTACCCTACAATGACGCTAGGCAGCTTTAAAAAGCTATTCTATCAGCACTGGACGCGCGCCAACTTGGCCTATTTGGGTAATCCTACTTCGGGCTTACAAATCACCGGCCTGCTTGAAACGCGCTTACTCGACTTCGAGCACGTTTATGTACTCGGTATGAATGAAGGCAAGTTACCACCTACAAACCCAGTCCAAAGTATCATTCCAATGGACCTCAGGTCTGCTTTTGGTTTGCCGAGTAACCGCGATAAACAAGGTATTATTGCCCAACATTTTTACCGCTTGTTGCACGAAGCGCGTCAACTGACCTTTACTTACACGAGCGCAAGTGAAGTGTTGGGTAGCAGTGAAAGAAGTCGTTACCTACTTCAACTTGAAATGGAGTGGTTACAAAACAATCCAAATGTAAAATGGGAAGAGTTCAAATACCAAATACCGAACTCAGAACAAAGCAGCGTGGGTGCTGAATTTGTGAAAACTCCGGCAATTATTGAGCGCATTCAGCAATATTTAGCTCAATCAGTTTCGGCATCGGCACTTAAAAAGTATTTGTCTTGCCCACTTGATTTCTATTACCGCTATGTAGTTGAATTTGGCGAGGAAGACGAAGTCGAAGAAGATTTAGCACAGAACACGTTTGGCTCACTCATCCATAATTGTTTAGAGGCCCTTTATTTGCCTTATGCCCAGCGCCATAAAAATGGCGATCCTGTGGTTCCGGCACCCGGGCCGCTTACTGAAAAAGCGGTAGCAAAAATGCTGACGCAATATCAAGAAGAACTCAGAAAGCAATTCTTAAAATACTTTGATCAGAATGAACAACTTTTCAGCAAAGGAAAGAATCGTCTGAGCTTTGAAATGGCGCTTGATCTCACCAAAGAGATTTTGCTCAAAGAGCTAACTTTTGTGAAATCCCTTACGGAGCCCTTGTTTATTGAACAGCTCGAAGGACGTTTTGAACTCGAATTGTCTTTTGACATCCATCAACAAACTGTTCCCATCAAATTTGTGGGTTATATTGACCGCATAGATCGTATTGGTGAAAAATACCGTGTCATTGACTACAAATCTGGTAAAGCGGCAGCTCAGGATGTCAAATTCACTGAGAAGAACGATGCCCTGACCAATCTATCTAAACCAAAACACACCTTGCAATTGAGTTTGTATTGCTTATTCTTTCAAGAAAAATTTGGTTTTCTTCCGCAAGAAGCTAGAATTGAGTCCTTGATCAACCGCGATGAAAATTTTGCGCTCAATATTGAAAAGCAGCAGGGGCTGAGTCGGGTACCGGAATTGATCAATGAAGGGCTAACGGCCTTGCTTACTGAATTACTCGACCCAACAATCAATTTTGAGCACGATACTGGCTCTAAATATTGTCAGTTTTGTAATTAACAAAAAAAAACCTGGAGGTCATCCAGGTTTTTCTGCAAGTAATTAAAACCATGAACAAAGGCTGTTCTTCGAAAAGACGTATGCCCTCTGTAGGTGGTTGCTTAGTACAATTCTAGTTTGAGCGCTGAGCGGTAGTCTTTGATCTCTTCGCGGTTGATTTTATGCTCGGCATTCTTAAGCAAATTCAATAAATACAAAAGATTTTCTTGGTCTTCGATTTCAATTGGGTATTCGTTACCTTCTTCGTCCTCTTCGTATTGTGCCTCCACATCAAAACACTCGTTTTCAGTGATGAATTCGTAAGTCAAGCGCAGCACTTTCACTACCAATGGGTCTTGTTCGAGCAAGGCCATTTCGCGCAATTCTTTGAGGTCAGCAACTAGAGATGGAGCTGCAATTCCCTTTTTTTCTACTGTTTCAATGATTTGTTCAAGTTTCTGATTGGCGCGCAATGTTTTCATTTCGTATAAATTGAGTGACAAATTTAGTGGATTTCCCGAAATAAACATCGCAGTGTCCGTAACATTCAACGCTAAAAAGCATTTCAGTGGCAGGAAAAGTTATTTTTGTTCTATGGATTTATTATTCCGCGCATTTTCTATTGGCCTTATTTTATCCGTAATGCCAGGGCCTGTGTTTTTTGTCTTGATTGAAAACAGCATTACCAAAGGTATTCGCAGTGCATTGGCTCTAGACCTCGGCGTGCTCATCAGCGACATCGTTTACATCTTGCTCGCTGTTTTATTTGTAGAGCAAATCAATTATTTACTTTCTGGCAATAACAAACAACTTTTTGACATCATTGGCGGCTCGATTTTTATCATTTATGGCGTCTTTAATTGGTTCAAAAAAACCAAGATGTCCTCTGGCGATGCCGAACTAGCAGAGGTCACAGAAAAATTTCACCTCGCTGAAGGCAAGGATCCAAAACGAAATATAGGCCTCAGCATAGCTAAAGGATTCTTGCTCAATTTTGCAAATCCACTCGTTATTTTTTATTGGCTGAGTGTCGCTTCGATTGCAAAAAGAGAAAGCACCGACGATAGCAATAGTATGCTGTTTTTATTTCTAGGTACCATCCTACTTACTTTTTTTAGTTTTGATATTCTCAAAATCTTCACAGCTAAGAAAATTAAAAACTTTGTTAACGAACGCATGCTGAACCTTTTAAACAAAGTTATCGGGGTTTCCTTTGTAGCTTTTGGGCTCTTTTTCATGTTCAGGTTCATGTTTCGCTAAATTCAAAACCCATGAGGTATCTTCTTGTCTTTATTGTACTTTGGAGCAGCGCGCAGGCCCAAGATTATAAAATCTTAAAAGAGAATTTATCGCCAAAAGTTAGACTCTATTGGGACGCCCAGAAAAAACATGTTCAGGGGACAGGTTCCTATTACGTTGGCGTCGTAAAACCAACTGTTGATGAAAAGCATGGTAAGTGGCAGTTTTTTACCTATGACGGCGTGCTCGAAGAGGAAGCCAACTATTACCGCAATAGACTACACGGCAAACGCACTTTTTTTTATCCGAACAAACAGATCAAACAAGAAGCTTATTTCACTTTCAATGTACCCGATTCTACTTATAAAGAGTATGCTGAAGACGGTAAACTCTTAACCAAAGGTCAATTTGAATTGGGAAGCCCGGTTGGTCGCTGGGAATATTTCTATTCAGATGGTAGTCCTAAATCAGTAGAAGTGGTGAGTAATGATACCATCTATCTGATGGAATACTGGGAGGAGCAAATGCCCCATAAGCAAACCATAAAAAATGGCAATGGCAAGGTCCTGAGTTATTATGTGGATGGCGTCGTTAAGGAATCCTATACTTTTCAAAACGGATTAAAAACGGGCCCATTTGAGGAAAGAACGGCCAATGGCGTGTTGTCTGTCGCGGGCGCGTTTGTCAATGGTAAAAAAGACGGTGTTTGGGAGTTTTACTCTTATAACGCAGTACTCGAAAAACGCGTTGGTTATGCGCTTGATTCACTGGATGGCGAATACCTAGTGATGCTCTCTGAAAAAGATACCTTGACCTTCGGCAACTATAAAAAAGGTCAAAAAACGGGGGCTTGGAAGTGGTACAACGAAAATGCAGTGATAGATATGACTGGCTATTTTATGGAAGGAAAACAAGATAGCATTTGGCACTATTATTTTCCGAACGGCCAACTCTCCTATGTAGCTGAATTTGAAAAAGACCTACGTACCGGAAACTGGACCTATTATTATCCGAATGGTGCCTTGTATCGAACAGGAAGTTATTTATTAGATCAAAAGCATGGCGAATGGCAAACATGGTACGAAGACTCAACCCTTCTCATGAGTGGGCGTTATGAAAATGGTTTAGAAGAAGGTGAATGGAAAAATTACTGGGAAAACGGGCGCATCAAAAACAAATCTACGTTTCATGCCGGGAAGTTGAATGGCTCTTGGGTTTCCTATACACCAGATGGCAACACGAGTTTAACAGGAAATTATAAAGATGGCCTAAAGTTCGGTGAATGGTTATCGTATTATTCAAATGGCAGACTCAAGGAAAAGCAACACTATAAAATCATTGCACAGAAAAATATTTCTGAAGGACTCAATAGAATGGGTTACAAAGAAAATGTCAGTGAGTATCATGGCTCATATGAAGCATATTCTCATATCGATTTTCAACTCAAAGAAATAGGCAAATACAAAAACGGGCAAAAGCACGGTACCTGGACAAACTATTACCCAGGAGGCGTAGTACCTACAATAGTTGCTCAATATCAAAATGGGCAACTAGATGGGATTTTCAGACAATATGACCGCTACGGGCACTTAGTCTATGAAATCAGCTATAAAAACGGGCTCAAACACGGTGATTTTATCGCGTTTAATGAGAACGGCAAGATCGTGAGTAGGAAACTTTTTAGAAACGGTGAAGAAGTTGGCAGACAAGAAAAAGACGGCTTTATGCCTGAGCGCTAGCCTCTGCAGTCCACTGCTCTATTAAACAGGTCAACTCGATAAAATCTTCAACGCTTAATTTTTCAGGGCGCTGGCTCTCAAATTTTGCTGGCAAAGGGTGGTCTTTGAGGAGTTGCCTTAAAGAATTTCGGAGGGTTTTGCGACGCTGATTGAAGGCCATCTTAACCACATGAAAATAGAGTTTTTCATCGCAAGGCAGGGCGTCTCTTTCATTGCGGACACAACGAATCACGCCACTTTTTACTTTTGGCGGTGGAATGAAAACATGCTCGTCAACAGTGAAGCAATAATGGATATCATAAAACGTCTGAAGCAGCACACTGATAATGCCGTATTCTTTAGAGCCAGGACCTTGCGCTACTCGGACAGCCACTTCTTTTTGGAACATTCCCATAATTTGCGGAACCTGATTGCGGTACTCGAGACACTTAAATAAGATCTGAGAAGAAATATTGTACGGGAAATTTCCAACTACTATAAAGGAATCTTCACCGAAAAGTTCTTCGGGGCGCAAACGCAAGAAATCACCAAACAATATACGCTCAGCATGTGCAGGGTAATGTGCCCTGAGGTAGTCAATAGACTCAATATCTACATCAAGTAACCAAAGATCAATTTCCGGAATCTCCCACAGATACTTACTGAGCGCACCCATACCTGGGCCTATTTCAAGCACTTTTCTGGTTTCATTTGTCCAGATCACTTGCTTGGCAATTTTCTGGCAGGTGCCCGCGTCTTTTAAAAAGTGTTGGCCTAATTGTTTTTTTGGTTTAACACTCATTTCTTAAAAGACTTAACAACGGATAACGTGGTTCTAAATGCTGCAAATTTTCCTAAAAAACGATCGGTATGATCTTTTTGAAGTGCGGGTGCAAAGTTCGCCTGATAATGATCCAGCGTTTCTTGATCTGGAGCTAAATATAATACAGCATAAGTTTTGCCGCCGTCCTCTTCTCCATTCACCCTTGACAATTTACATTCTTCAAAGCAGGCTGTTTGCATGACAGCAGGAATATGCTCTTCTTGCATCCAATGTAGCCATTCTTGTTCAACAGCAGCGTCAATACTTACCGTAACATTATATAATACCATACAACAAAGGTACTGAAAGCCTTTGACGAAGAAAAATGGCGAGGCGTACGTAAATTCACCAACTATTCCAGCAAATAAATAGTACTTTTACTTCAGCATAAAAATCAAAAGCTATGAAAAAACTCATTCTATCTTCTTTATTTACAATTGTTTACTTTGCGTCCTATGCACAGTCTTGTACACCTGGGGCAAACTTTGTTGATTCTACTTATGGTGTTTGGCCTGATACCACTCAAAACTTTCCACAGGCAGACCCTAATGTATTTTACTCTACCGATTTGAACTTTAAAGTTCCAGATTCAGTAACCCCTGCCATTGACCCAAGCGGTGCATTTGTGGGTTCAACAATTCAGCAATTTACCGTTTCAAATGTGATTGGCTTACCTCCAGGCTTTGACTACGCTTGTAACGTGAGTAATTGTACTTACTTGGGTGGTGGAAACGGTTGTGCCAATATTTACGGAACTACCGATACCGTTGGCGTTTTCCCAATCTCAATTGAGGTGACGGCCACCGTACTTATTGTACTCCTTCCTGGTTTACCACCAACACCTGTTACTCAGACAGTATCTTTTGATGGTTACCAAATTTTAGTCGGTACCAATGGTAAAATTGAGGCTGTACTCGCGCCACTATCTATTGTTCCGAATCCAGCAACAGCGCAAATTGCCGTTAGTGGATATTTACCATCTTCTGAAACGACCATCAGCATTCAAGATCTTTCAGGTAAAGTACTAGAAAACAAGGCTGCCAATCAGCTTGATACAACATTTAACATTGCTGACTTGAAAAGTGGAACCTACATGATTGTCGTGAAAGATCAGTTTGGATCAAGAACTGAAAAATTCGTGAAGCTCTAACAAAAATTGGTTTGAATCCATTTCAAACAAAAATAAAAGAGGGGGCAAATGCCCCCTCTTTCTGTTTAAAATAGTTCCTAGTTTTTACTTATATAAGCCGCGCTCATCGATATACTTCAAGACCTTTTCAGTAAGTAAAAAACTGCAATCTTGTTCTTTGGCCAGCATGGTTCTGATCATGCTTGCACTCACGCTAAGCACTGGCACCTCATTGATCAGGTGAATATGAGGATGTGAAATCTTCGGGCTTTCTAGTGGTGCTTCATTTTCAACATAGGCTCTTGGGTAAACATAAACATGGTGCTTCGCCAATATTTGCTCCCAGTTGAACCATTTATGAAAACTGCGCAAGTTATCAGCTCCCATGAGTAAACTAAAGGTATGCTGAGGATATTTCTCTACAAAATGAGTAAGTGTCGAAATGGTATAATTTGGTTTTGGTAAATGAAATTCTAGGTCACTCACTTGCAAAAGTGGATGATCTTCAGTTGCTTCCTTTGCCATATCTAGACGGATATAATCGGCTAGCAAGCTCTCTTTATTTTTATGCGGATTTTGCGGCGTCACTACCAACCAAACTTGGTCAATTTCTTCAGTTTGTGCCATAAAATTGGCAATAATCAGGTGCCCCACATGAATGGGGTTGAAAGTGCCAAAATATAAACCAATCCGCATCAGTTTAAAAATTGCTTGATTTGTGTGGCAACCTGTTCAATGGCTAAATCGAGGTCATCATTGACTACAACCACATCAAATTCAGGAGCCCTATTAATTTCTTCTTCGGCTTTTGCCAAACGCATTTGAATTTTATCTTCAGCATCGGTCTGACGCTTGCGCAAGCGCTCGGCAAGCACAGCAATACTTGGTGGTTGAATAAAAATAGACAAACACTGTTCACCCAACAATTCTTTGATGCGCAAACCACCAACGACATCGACATCAAAGACCACTATCTGACCCGCTGCCCAAATTCTTTCTAATTCTGCATTGAGTGTTCCGTAGAACATGCCTGTGTAGACCTCTTCCCACTCAAAAAAAGCACCAGCAGCAATTTTTTCTTTAAAACTGTCAGGGCTTAAAAAGTAGTAATGGACACCATCTTGCTCTTCCCCACGAGGAAGCCTTGAACAAGCTGAAATTGAAAAAGCCAACGCTGGGTTTTGAGCCAATAAGGCCTTCACAATGGTTGATTTACCGGCTCCGGAAGGCGCTGAAATTACGATGCTTTTTCCTGAGTTCATACTAGAGCGAATTGAGCACTTGTTCTTTAATTTTCTCGAGGTGATCTTTCATATCCACCACTTTGCGTTGGATTTCGGCATGATTACATTTGCTGCCTAAAGTGTTGATTTCACGACCCATTTCTTGAGCAATGAATCCTAACTTTTTACCCGATGCCTCTTGCTGCATGGTTTCAACAAAATAATTAAGGTGCTGCAGCAAGCGTTGCTTTTCTTCGGAAATATCTAATTTTTCTACATAAAAGATCATTTCTTGCTCCAGACGATTCACGTCTATTCGGGCTTCATCAATACTGGCAAGACCTTTTTGAATGCGCTCCTTCACTTGGTTAACGCGCTCTTGTTCAAATGGCGCAATCGCATCAAGATTGGTTTTAATCGCTTCAATATTTGCAACTAAATCTTGGGCTAAGGCCTTTCCTTCTTGCTTTCTGAATAACTGAAGTTGTCCGGCAGCCTCTTTGACAAGTTTCAGCACAAACTCCATTTCTACATCGGTAAGCGCTTCGTGTTGAACCGCTAAAACATCGGGCATTTTGAGCACCAAAGAGAGGTAATCTTGGGTTTGGCTGTCCCAAGTATTGTTCAGGGCTTTGAGCGCTTCAAAATACTGGGTGGCTAATTCTGTATTGATGAGGTTACTGACTGCCTGGTTTTGGCTTTCAATGTAAATACCGAGGTCCATCTTACCACGAAGCAGCAAATCAGAAACAATACGTCTGATTTCGGTATCCATATCTCGATAGGCAGAAGGGATTTTTAGATTGAGGTCGAGTCCTTTGGAATTCAAGGATCTTACCTCAATAGAGATTTTTTTGTCTTGAAATTGGCCGTTAGCTTTGCCAAACCCGGTCATGGATTGCAGGGCCGATTTCGAAATATCGTATTTATTCATCATCTAATAGTAAATCGGCATCAATGCCTTCATTTTGTTCTTTTACAAACCAAGCAATTTCACTCATGATTTGTGCTTTTTGATCAGTTTGTGGCGCTTTTTCTTCTAAATACTCTTTGAGTAATAACTGCGCTTCAAGTAACTGCGCTTCTTCAAAAGGGCCACTCATGTTTTCAAGAATGGTCAGACAATCAAGGGCTTCAAGGTAGTCTCCTTGAGAAGCGAGCATGACAAAAAATGGTAAATGCTCATCAAATGGTAATTTTGAATTCCAAATAGCAGACAGCACCAGCTTTCTGGTAGCAGCATCTGTTTCGTTTTCAAGAAAATCAATAAATGCATCAACTGCCGAGGTATCTAGAATATCTGATAAGAAGCCAACGATAAGCTGTTGTTTGCTGCGCTCTGCCCCTTTCAGGGATTCGAAAACAGCATTCAAATGCTGCGCCTTGCCCTTCTCTCTGAGATAATTCAAAGCTTCTGTAACAGATGAAACATCTTGCAAAGCTAGTTTTTGCAACATTTCTATGCTTTTCGCATCGCTTTTTTTGGCTGTACTCATGGGGCAAAGTTAAGGAATTCAAGTGCCATTTACTGAAAAGCAGGCTGCTTACTGTTACTTTATACAAAGTTTAGTGTTTATAAAATCAAGAAATTGGCCAAATCTCAGCCATAATTCCATTCATCTTTGTAAAAATGACTGAACTCATGAAAAAAACTTTAGCCCTATCCTTACTTTGCAGTGTCTTGTTCACAGCATGTGTGCCTTCTAAGAAATACAACGAACTCTTGGAGCGCGAAAAAAGCTGCAGCGAAGAATTAGCGAAGTACAAAAAAAGTAGTACGGATTACGAAGTACTTTCAAAAGACCTACAGTCTAAATACGATCTAGCAGCCAAGGAGGTAAGCCGTTTACGTGGCGACACCAATCAATTGGGCAATCAAATTCGTTTACTCAGCCGCGAACAAGCTACGCTTGAAGCGCAATACGAAACACTAGAGAACTCTTTTGACAAATTAAAGAACCTCAGCGCCAAAGAAACGGCAACGCTGCAAACTGAACTTGAGGCGAAAACCCGTGAGCTTCAAAGAAAGGAAGATGCACTATTGAAACTCGATGAAGAACTCAAAGTGAAGCAAGCACTGCTCGTAGAACGCGAAAAACGCGTGAATGAACTCGAAGAAGCCATCAGAAAGAAAGATGCAAAAATTCAGCTCTTGAAAGCAAGGGTAGCAAATGCACTTAGAAACTTTGAAAACCAAGGTCTTACTGTCGTTCAAAAAAATGGAAAAATTTATGTGAGTCTTGAAGCGAAATTATTGTTCAATTCTGGCTCTACAAAAGTAGAAGAGGAAGGTAAAGCTGCACTCGTAGAACTTGCAAGAGTTCTTGAAACAGAACGCGACCTTGAAATTGTGGTTGAAGGGCACACCGATACCGACAAACTAACAAGCAGCGTTTCACCAAAAAACAACTGGGAACTTTCTGTACTCAGAGCAACTTCAGTTGTAGAACTCATGTTGGCTAATTCTAGCATGGCACCAACGCAAATTATGGCTGCAGGCCGCGGTGAATTTCATCCGGTTGACCCTAATGACAAAGCAAAAAACCGCAGAATTGAAATCATTATTTCGCCAAACCTCAATGAGTTGTTTGAAATTATCTCAAACGACTAGTTTAGCGGATAACATTGACATGGCCTGAAAGGTCTTTGTATATACCTTTTTCAATTTCATAGACCAAATACCAAGTGTAGGTTCCGACTTGCACGGGTAGACCTTCGTAGGTGCCATCCCAAACAAAGTTGAGATTTGTTGAACTAAATACTTCTTCACCCCATCGATTGAAAATATAGAACCTAGCACTCATGAGGCCAATAAAGCGACCAAAGAAGTAGTCGTTGAGGCCATCGGCATCAGGTGTGAATGAATTGGGTAAGTAAATATAGCGCTCAGGAGCAATGGTGATCCATTTTGAAATGCTGTCAATACAGCCCTTTTGGTCAGTGGCAATGAGCATAATCTCATAAGGGCCAGGTTGTAAATAAGTGTGGTTCGGGTTTACTAAAAAAGAAGTGGAACCATCGCCAAACTCCCAGGTGTAGGTCCAGGCATTTTGAGAAGCATTTTCAAATTGCACAAGCAAGCCCTGCATGGGTTCTTCAGTAACAAAATAGAAATTGGCCTGTGGCTTTACCACTTGGACATAAGCTACTGCCCCAACTGTAAAGGTTTGACATTCGTCACTGACCTGCACAAAATAAGTAGTTGAAACCGAAGGGTTCACGATAATCGTTTGGGTTGTAGCCTGGTTGGACCACAAATAATAATAAGACCCATAGCCCCCTGTTGCACTCACACTCAGCGTAACGGTATCTGCCGGACAAATCTCAAATGGGCCATTGGTTTGTGCAATTAGTGGTGGGCTCAGAATCGTGTAAATTATTGAATCTTGGGCGGTTGTGCCGCAGTTGTCAGTGACAACAACCTGATAAGTAGTGCTTGACCCAGGATTGGCTAATATTGAATCTGTGACACCAACAGTTGTATTATTTACTGTCCAAACATAAGTGTACTGACCAGCTCCTCCGGTTGCTGAAACCCCAAGCATGGTTTCTATATAGGGGCAAATTTCAGTGAGGTCCGGACTCATTTGTAAACTTAGTGGTTGGAACACAGGAACGACTATAGTAATTGTGTCGTAGGCTGGGCCACTGCCACAAGCATCCGTGACAGACACCCAAATTGATGTAGTGGTTGTAGGCGTAAATGTAAAAGTTGGGGCAGTTTGGCCATTGCTCCAGGCATAGGTTAGCGGTTGTACCCCCCCGAGTACCGAGCAATTAATAGTGACTGGGTCACCGGGGCATTCTATGATATTACTACTCAAAGTAACTTCCATTGGTTGATTGTCTTGTATGAAGAGGTCAAGTATCAAAGGAGTAATATTTCCGCAAGGGTCAGCGATAGGAAAAGTAAGCGTCAAAGTTTCAAGCCCTTCAATTTGAGCGTCTATGGCCGTTTGAATATTGAAACTTACCGTTGTTTGACCCGCCTGAAAAGTAACGGAGGCAGGCACACCAGAAAAATCTTGGCCGTTGGTGGCTGTACCTGAAAGTTGAACGGGAATCGTTAGGGTCTGGTTAAGATTGGTTTGTCTTTCAAGGGTGACCTCAGCACTGACACAACCCTCCGCCATCCAAGCTGGATTTGCAAATACTTGCTGTGACAACGTGTACTCTATCTCAACAGGTGTAAGGGTAGATAGCGAATTGGCTTCTAGAAAAATGCCTGAATCCCATTGACCATCACCGACGTCGGCAATGGCAATAATGAGGTGGTATGTTTGGCCGCATTGCACTTGCGAAACAGCCTCTAGTACTTTTGTGAAACCATCGTACTGAATGTATTGTGTACTTTGGTTATAAGGTGCTGAGTTACCATCCCCGTTATTGACAAAATAAAAAGGGTTGGTGATGGCATTTACATTATTGATCGAAACGACAGCCCCATTGGGTAATTTGGCTATATTTTGAAAACCGCTGATGCCAGGCCCAGAGATAAAGAAACCAAAAACATCGTTATAGGTCGTGTTATTTGGTGGGGCAAACTCCGGATATTCGTCAGAACCAAAAACGTACTTAAAACGAACCGTATCGGCGTACGGAACAAAGTCAAATTCTAAAATCGCGGCATTATAGGTTTGGGTGCCGCCAATTGCCTGTGAAAGTAAAGGAAAGCCTCCCATGTTGTTATCGACACCCGAACTAGGTTGGTCATTGGGACCCTGTGGCCCATCGCCGTTGGGTAAAGTTGTGCCAGTGGTCATGACAATACCGCTACTAATACCCAAATTGGTATTGGCCGCAGTAAATTGACCAATGGCTACGGGGCTACCGTTGTAAGTTACATTTGAAACCGTGACACCATTTCCGAGTAGGATATTTTGAACCAAACCCTGCGGATTCAAGGAATTATTGGTAACGAGCTGTGCCCTTAACCCTGAGAACAGCGCAAGACTGAAAAGTACAAAGAAGATATTCTTTTGGCGAAGCATCTCAATAACTACGTAAATTCTAAGAATTCGTTGTCTAAAACGGCACTTTTTTACATAAAAAAAGGATGCCGAAGCATCCTTTTCAAGTATTGTGCCAAACTCGGCTTATTTTTTATCAAATATTGGCTTCAAAACATACCAAGCTAGGAATGGAAAAAAGTGCATCGGCATTGCGTATCCATAAAAGATAAACTGATGGAGTTCACTAGAATTATCAGTGAAGGTAAAGCCTAAAACACCTATCAAACTTGCCGTACTAATTCCGGCAAAAAGGAGTGCAAAAATGAACTCGCCAAAAGACGGAATAAATTTAGTGAGTAACCAGTGCCCCAAAGTGGCAAAGATAGTACCAACCAAACAAGAGATGAAGATGGCTGGGGTCGGAACTACATTTGAATAATCTTCGAATAATTGTTGTTCAAATTGTTCTCCATAAAAATAGGAAACCCCTCCTGCCAACAGACCAGACGCTAAGGCCCAAATTACTTTTTTTACCATTTTATTATTTTTTTATTACTGGAATAGTTGCGGTGATTTTGATGTTGTCAGCTACACCAGCGTTTTTCTTTCCGACACCAAAATCGTTGCGATTCACACTAAATTTAGCAATAAAAGTACCTTTGGTGCCTTTTTTTGTAAAAGTAAATGGAATGGAAACCTCTTTGGATTCGCCTTTGATTTGTAGTTTACCGATCGCTTTGAAACCTTCAGGGGTCTTTTCAATGCGGCTCGAATTGAATTCGATGTAGGGGTATTTCTCGGCATCAAACCACTCCTCTGCACGTGCATGCTTGTTTTGCAAGCCATTTCCGGTATTGATTGACGCAACCTTAATTTTAAAACTCAATTTTGATTGCGCAAGGTTCGCTTCATTAAAAACAAGCGAGGTTGCTGTTAACTCATCAAAATTTCCGCTTACATCGGGGTTGCTAAATACGACCTTATAACCTTCAGCAATTTTGTATTGCTGAGCAGTTGCAGTAAGTGCAAGACTAACGAAAAAGAAGAACAGTAGTTTTTTCATAGAAATTAGTTTTTAACTACTTCTAGGTCTGCTTGTAATTTTACTTCGTCAGAAAGACCTGGGCTAACCTGACCCATTCCAAATTCTGATCTTTTTACAACGCCGCTCACTTGTAAACCTGCTACTACAGCACCTTGGTAATTTTTGCTGTTGCCAGTATGAACACCATTGAAAACAACTTTCTTAGTGGTACCGTGCATCGTTAATTCACCTTCGATAGCGTATGTTCCTTTTGTTTTTGTCTCTTTTACAGACGTGCTTTTAAAGCTGATTGCAGGGAATTTCTCTGCATCAAAACAATCTGCAGTGCGCAAGTGGTTGTCACGCGCTTCAATACCTGTGTTAACAGATCCTGCTTCTGCATTTAAAGTGATGGTTGCACCGTTGAAATCTTCGTTTGGAGTAGAGACTTCCATAGTGAACTTCGTAAAGTTTCCGTGAACTTGTGTGATGCCGTTATGAGTTACTGTGAAACCCAAACGTGAATGTGCACCATCCAAAGACCAAAGACCTGCTGAAGTTGCAACAAATGAAAATAAGGCAAACGCGCCTAATAAACCGACAAATAAATTTTTCATGTTTTTAAATTTTAGTAATTAATAGATAAACAAAATTAATGCTGCAAAGTTGCGGGCTATTGCATAAAATTCTGTTGATGTAGGTCAAGGAATTTAGTTAAGCCTCGTTTTGTAGCGCGTGCAGCTTTTCAAAGGCATCCTTAATGTGGCGTATAGGCTCAATGACGAGTCGGAGTTTGTCGTCTTTTTGTACCAAACGATAGCCACTCTGCTTTGCCAAGATATTTTGTAAAAGTGCCTGAAACTGTTGCGTTTCATAAAACGGTGACTGCGGATTCGAGATAAAATGCCCTACTAACTTTTCAGACTTCAGCACCAATCTTTCAAGCCCCATCGATTCAGCTAACCAACGCAACTCAAAAGAAAACAAAAGTTCTTTGACTTCTTTAGGGAGCGGGCCAAAACGATCTATGAGCTGTTCGCTAAATTGTGCAAGTTCTGCTTTGTCTTTGAGGTTATCCATGGCCTGATACAAACTCAAACGCTCGGCTACCTGATTCACGTATTGATCAGGGATGCGCACCTCCATGTCGGTCTCAAAAATGCAATCTTGAACAAAACCATTGAATTGATCACTCACGCGTTCTTCAAATAACTCTTTGTATTCGTGCTCGCGGAGCTCTTGCATGGCCTCGTTGAGAATTTTCTGATACATTTCAAAGCCAATCTCTGCAATGAAGCCACTTTGCTCGCCTCCAAGCATATTGCCGGCACCGCGAATGTCGAGGTCTTTCATGGCAATGTTAAAGCCTGATCCAAGGTCTGAAAACTGAACCAATGCCTCGAGGCGTTTTCTGGCTTCGGAGGTCATGATGCTGAATTTAGGGGCGATCAAATAGCAGAATCCTTTTTTGTTACTGCGCCCTACTCTTCCTCTGAGCTGATGGAGGTCACTGAGGCCAAACTGATGGGCGTCATTGATGATGATGGTATTGGCATTGGAGATATCAATACCCGACTCAATAATAGTGGTAGCGAGTAAAACGTCATAGGCACCTTCAATGAAATCCATCATGACTTTTTCGAGCTGCTTGCCGTCCATTTGCCCGTGCCCAATTCCAACGCGCACCCCTGGGCACAAGCGTTGGATCATGCCAGAGAGTTCTTTAATGTTTGAAAGTCTGTTATTGACAAAGAAAACCTGCCCACCCCTACCCATTTCATAGGCAATGGCATCGCGGATTTGTTCTTCGTTGAAGGAAATGATTTCAGTGAGAACTGGCTGGCGATTTGGAGGAGGTGTATTGATGATGCTGAGATCTCGGGCGCCCATCAAAGAGAATTGCAAAGTTCTTGGGATCGGTGTAGCAGTGAGTGTGAGTGTATCAACTGTGGCCCGAAGCGTTTTGAGTTTGTCTTTGACGGCAACTCCGAACTTTTGTTCTTCATCGATGATCATGAGGCCGAGGTCTTTGAACTTGACGCGTTCAGCCACTATAGCATGCGTGCCAATCAAGATATCAATTTGGCCGGCCGCCAATTTCTTTAAGGTTTCAGTGATTTCTTTGGCTGACTTAAAACGGTTGATATAATCGATGTTCACAGGAAAGCCGGCCAAGCGGCTTTTAAAGCTGCGGTAATGTTGTAAAGAAAGAATGGTAGTCGGGACCAAAACGGCTACTTGTTTGGAGTCAGTCACTGCTTTAAAAGCCGCCCGAATCGCGACTTCAGTTTTTCCAAAACCTACGTCTCCACACACCAAGCGATCCATAGGCCTTGCGGCTTCCATATCGCGTTTGATATCTTGAGTGGCCTTGAATTGATCAGGGGTATCTTCAAACATAAACGAAGCTTCAAGCTCGTTTTGCAAATAGCTATCTGGTGCAAAGGCAAAACCGGGCTTACTTCGGCGCTGTGCATATAGTTTGATCAAATCAAAAGCCAGTTCTTTGATTTTCTTTTTGGTCTTGTTTTTTAGGTTAGACCAAGCCTGCGTACCAAGTTTATTGAGTGTAGGTGCACTGCCCTCTTTGCCAGTAAATTTCGATATGCGGTGTAATGAGTGAATCCCGACATATAAGACATCGCCGTCTTTATACACCAAACGAATTGCTTCTTGTGGTTTACCATTCACATCAATGGTTTCTAGACCAGAAAACTGGCCCACACCGTGATCAATATGGGTAACGTAGTCGCCTTTTTGCAGCTGATAAATTTCTTTAAGTGTGAGGGCTTGTTTGGCTTGCTTGAAACCTTCTTTGAGTCTGAAACGATGGTAGCGCTCAAATAATTGATGATCAGTGTAGCAAACCAACTTGAGCTCAGGGCAGATAAACCCTTCGTGCAAGGCAATTGGAAGTGCAGTGAATTCACCTTCTTCACCAATATCTTTGAAAATTTGATAGAGGCGTTCAATTTGTTGAGGCTGATTCGAAAATATAAGGTTTTTAAAACCAGCTGCTTTTCTGGCTTTAAGGTCTGCATTTAATCTTTCGAAATCTTTGTTGAAACTTGGTTGCGGAATGGTATCAAACAATTCTTGATGACTTGCTTTGAAATGATAAACTGGGCCATATTCAACCAAACGGTGTTTGTCAATGTATTCTTGCCACTCGAGGTGAGAAAGATAGCGTTCGTTGGGTAGCGCATGCTTGACTGGCGTATCGATCTTGGCATGAATTTCAACAGCTTTCTCGTATTCTTTTTTGATGATTTCTTGGGTGCGCTCGGCATCTGATAGCCAAACTATAGCCTGCTGCCCAACAAAGCCCAACATATTCTCCTGAATGTCGATACTCAGCCCTGTCTGAATGTTCGGGATGACATTAAAAAAGTGATGGCTTGCTATAGACAACTGATTGGCTGCATCAAACGTTCGGATGCTTTCAATTTCATCGCCAAAAAATTCAATGCGAAAAGGATGCTCATTGGCAAAAGAAAACACATCTAGAATTCCACCTCGGATGGAAAATTGACCGGGTTCGTATACAAAATCAACGCGTTCAAACTGATATTCGAGCAAGAGTTCGTTTAAAAAATCGGTGCTGTATTGCTTGCCGATTTCTAAGCGCATGGTATGCTTCACCAAGTTCTTTTTACTCGGAATTTTCTCAAAAAGTGCCTCCGGGTAAGTGACAATCCAGGCGTTTTTGTGCTCACTGAGTCTTTCGAGCACCTCAGCGCGCGTGACCACATTGGCGTTATCTGTTTGCTCTTGTTGGTAAGGAACGCGGTAAGAAGCCGGATAAAAAAACAAACGTTTATCTGAAGGAAAAAGCCCCTCAAGATCATTTAAAAAATAGGCCGCTTCTTCTTTATCGGCGAGTACAAAAAGATGAACGCCCGGTACTTGTTGGGCAACTGAAGCACTCATGAGCGCCTTTGACGAACCCACCAATCCTTTCCAATGCAGTTTAGCTGCCTGGTCTTGTAAATGTGCCGCACTGCGATCCAAGGCAGGATGTTTGGCAAGCTCTTTGATGAATGTGGCAAGTTCCATAGGGGTTTGCAAAATTAACGAAACTAATTCCTTGGTCGAAAAAAATGTGACGAATTCAGGTACTAAACGTTTGAAATAACAATTCAGTGTGAATATCTCCAAGAATTACCAAGTGAGCACCACTTGTCTTTGACTAATTTTATCGAACTAAAATAGACAGCAATTATGAAGTTTTCCGTGAAATTCACCTTAGCACTAGCCTTTTTTTCTAGCTCAAATTTTCTTTTCGGCCAAGCAGACTCTACTGCTCAGGCTCCAGGTTTCAAAACAGTTGAAGAAATTTCCGCCATCGACTTTTTAATGAAGGGTGGTGTTTTCCTCATCCCGATTGTCCTGCTTTTATTCTATACAACTTATATTGCCGTTGAGCGCTTTTTGTATATCCGTCGCATGACCAAGCAAAATATGTTCTTAATGAGCGAACTCCAAACACAATTGAATTCAGGTAATATGAGCGGCGCGCTAGATGTAGCAAATCGCGATCAAACTGCATTTGGTTCAGTTGTAAAAGAAGGTGTGCAATCTATCGGGCGCCCGATTCCGCAAATTGAAGCCAACATGGAAAAAGTTGCCAATATTGAAATCGGTAAAATGGAAAAAAATATCAATCACCTTGGTCTGATTGCGGGTATCGCGCCAACACTTGGTTTTATCGGTACTATTTCTGGGGTAATTAAAATTTTCTATAGCATCTCCATTTCAGAAAACGTTTCTATCGGAAACATCTCTGGAGGTCTTTACGAAAAAATGATTTCATCTGGTTCGGGTCTTGTTGTGGGTATTCTTGCCTTTACTGCTTACCACCTTTTGAATGGCATCATTGATAACTACGCTTTAGCGATTCAAAAAATCAATTTAGAGTTTGTAAAATTAATCCGCCCGAGCGATGCCAATAAAGCGTAACCGTAGGTTTCATGCCGAAGTTGCAACCTCGGCCCTGAGCGACATCATGTTCTTCTTGTTGTTGTTCTTTTTGATCATCTCTACCTTGGCCAACCCGAACGTTATTAAAGTTCCGTTACCAAAGTCTGATGCGAATGAAAAGACACAAAAGCAGCACGTAACGCTCACCGTCAAGTTTGATGAAAATCAACAGCGTCATTTCTATGTCGATAACGACGAAGTAGGCCTTGACCAATTAGAAGGCGTATTAGTCACTGAGACCAAAAAAATTGGCGACAACACCGTTATCATTCGTCTGCCTTTTGACGCCCAAGTTCAGGAGCTTGTTGACCTACTGAAAATCGGTATGCTCAACGATCTCAAGATGATTATTGCCACTAAAGAAGGCTAACCCAGTTTACTAAGCAGGAAATGGACCAATTACAATTAGATTATTTAGAAGCTAAACAAGATGCGCGTAAATCTCTGATTTACAGCACAATTTGGCTCCTTTTCTTATTGCTCATCTCTTTCATTATCAAGTTTGATGCGCGTCAAGATGCATTAGTTGATACCCCGCCTCTGCGTTCTGACGAAGTAATTCAAGAATTTCAAATTGATAACGTTACCCTTGACGATGTCTCTGGCGGAAGCCGAGGTGGAGGAACACCAGGGGCAGGACGCATTGCTCCCCCGGCCGAACAAACAGAAAGGGTTGCTACTTCAGCACAAAGCGATTTCACACACAATAGCGGCAATTCAGACAACCATAATTCTGCCAACGGCACCAATGCCAGCTCTACCACCACACGTTCTACCAACTATTTTGGTAGCGGCGGAAGTGGGCGCGGCGACGGTTCGGGCAACGGGCCTTTTGGAGGGCCAGGAACTGGAGTCGATGGTGATGGCACTGGCACTGGCAGAGGATCTGGTAAAGGTCGGGTTAGGCTAAATAATGTGAGTATTCCGAAATACGAACTCGATTTTGAGTGCCGAATTATGTTCAGGTTGCAGGTCAATGCAGAAGGTCAAGTAGTTGGCGTCAGAACCATTAAATCGGTTACCACTTGTGTAGAGGATAGAATTATTAACGACCTGAAGGAGCGTATTAAGCGTGAAGTAAGGTGCAGTAAAGATCCGGGTGCACCGACTGTCGAGATGGACTACACGATTAAACTCGTACCACAGGGTTAAAGACCCATCGCTTTTTCAACCATTTTCTTGGAGCCAATATAGAAACCTGCTCTTTGGTGGAGTTGATTTGGCTTGATATCTAGGATTCTTTGTTGGCCATCTGTAGCTAAACCTCCCGCTTGCTCCGCAATAAAAGCCAACGGATTACATTCATACAACAGACGTAAACGGCCTTGAGGTGCAGACGGAACAGTAGGATAAATATAGATGCCACCTTTAATAAGATTGCGGTGGAAATCGGCTACTAATGAACCAATATAGCGACCAGAATAAGGTTTGCCAGTTTGATTTTTATCGGATTGGCAGTAGTCGAGGTAAGCACGTAAAGTAGGGTTGAAATCTTGCAAATTGCCTTCGTTGATGGAATACAACCTGCCCTCTTCTGGCATCTTCATGTCAGGGTGTGACAAGAAAAATTCCCCTACGGCTGGATCAAGTGTAAAGCCATTGACACCTTTGCCTGTAGAATAGACCAAGATGGTTGACGAGCCATATAAAACATAGCCTGCAGCAACCTGTTGGTCACCCGTTTGAAGCATATCTGCTAAAGTGGCTGGTGTGCCGTTAGGTGATATGCGGCGATAAATAGAAAAAATGGTGCCAATAGACACATTGACATCGATGTTTGAAGAACCATCTAGTGGGTCAAACAAAACTACGTAGTTTCCTTTTTGGGCCGTTTCTGAACTGAAAGCAACGAAGTCGTCGTTTTCTTCTGAGGCAATGCCACATACTTCTCCGCCGTTTTCGAAAGCCCTGATAAAGGCTTCATCGGCTACGACATCTAGTTTTTGCTGCTCTTCGCCTTGCACATTTTGCCCACCTTGTGCTCCTAAAATGTGGTCGACAAGGCCAGCTTTTCTGACGTCATTGGAAACAATTTTGGCAGCTAAAGCGATATCGCTTAAGAGCCTTGATAATTCGCCGCTGGCAAAAGGGAAATCTTTTTGCTTGGCAACGATAAATTCATGTAAGGTGGTCAGTTTTGACATGCTTACATCGAGAACATATTGCTGTAGTCAGTGCCGAGATGAATCGGATTGACAATAAGCGTTGGAATAAGTGCATCATTGGTAATGATGTACTGCTCATGACTCGCGGTAAGTGCGTTAAATAGATTGTTGCGGTTGAGGTTCATGATGGCAATGAGGTCTGCATCTACGCTAACCGCATATTTGACAACTTCTTTGTCAAAACCTGAACTTGGTACAACTGCACTTGTCATTTCGATGCCACGATCTTTAAAGAAGCTTTCAGAGAAAGTAATGTTTGATCGCACTTGATGACGCAAGAATTCATCGGATTCGTCTGGGGTAACTACGTGAACTTTAGAGTTGAAGTATTTAGCCAAGTTTGCAACGATGGATAATTTTTGCTTGGTTTCTTTGTGAAGATCCATTGGAACAACAATGGAGTCATAGCCAGTTGCTTTAACTGCTTTTTCTTGCACAATGATAAATGGCACTTGAGAGCTCGTTACTACTTTAAGTGCATGGCTACCGGTAATGTGTTGCCAACCGTGCGCACCGTGAGTACCCATAACGATGAGCTCAGCTTGGTGCTCGGCTGCAAAAGCACCGATATCTTCAAAAATACTACCTATGCGTACGTTTGGATGGATCTTTACACCTTCGTGTTCGAGACTACCAATAATGTTCTCAAGTTGAGCAAGCGCCTCTGGGATTTGTGTTTCTTTGGACACAACATGTAGTAGCTGAATTTCAGCACCAAGAGGCTTAGCAGTTGCAATGGCGTGTTGTAAGGCGATATCGGCCACTGGGGTAAAATCTTGAGGAACAATAAACGTTTTAGTATGCATAGTGGTGTTTTTTACAAATTTATAACAAAGTGCAGTAAGAACGCACTATAATTCTCTTTATTTTTGTGTGAAGCCTACTCTAATTTAAGCTACTCGGTTCATGCCTATCATCGGAAAATTAATTCAACGGAGTACCGCGATCAGTTTCAAAAGAATTTCGCGCAAAAGTCCAGACTACAAACAACAATTAGAGGCCCTCAGACAAAACATAGAAGTTGCCAAAAAAACAAAATTCGGCCTCACCCACCATTTTACAAGTCTGCTACAACGCACTGATCTCGTTTCAAGATACCAACAACAAGTCCCAATTACAGAATACGACACTTTTTACCAAGATTGGCTTGAAGATGCCATAATTGGCGCCAAAGACCACATTTGGCCAGGGCGCATCAAGTACTTTGCGTTGTCTTCCGGGACCACTGGCGCGCCCAGTAAACGCATCCCCGTAACTACGGAAATGATCCGTTCCTTTCAACGCGTTTCATTGCGTCAGTTTTCAGTACTACATGAGCTCAATTTATCCGACACCTTTTACGGTTCTAAAGTATTGGCTGTAGGAGGCTCAACCAAACTTAAAAAAGTAGGCAACCATTTTGAAGGCGACCTCAGCGGAATTTTGAAAAAACACACTTCTCTTATTGCTGCGCCTTTTGCCAAACCTAATAAAAAAATAACCCATCTCAAAGACTGGAAAGCCAAACTTCCACTCATGGTCGAACAAGCACCAAAATGGAACATCGGCATTATGGCGGGTATTCCAAGTTGGTGTGTTTTGCTACTTGAAGAAATTGTCAAGCATTATCAACTCAAAAATATTCGCGAGATCTGGCCAAATTTTAAGGTTTATGTGCACGGAGGTGTCTACATGGATCCTTTTAAAGAAAGGTTAAAAAAAGTATGTGGTGAGCCCGTAATATTACTGGATACTTACCTCGCGAGCGAAGGATATTTTGGCTACCAAATTAGCCCAAAAAGAAAAGGCATGAAATTGCTCTTGAACAACAGCATTTTCTTTGAATTCATTCCTTTCAATGCAGAGTATTTTACAGAATCTGGTGAGCTCAAGGACAAGCACCTCGCCTACACGATTAGCGAAGTTAAGCCCAATATTGACTACGCTCTAGTCATTAGTACAAATGCAGGGTTGTGGCGTTATATGCTCGGAGACCTTGTTCGTTTTGTGGATACAAGCACACAAGAAATCATTATTTCAGGGCGCATCAAGCAGTACCTGAGTATTTGCGGGGAGCATTTGTCCTTAGACAATATTAACCAAGCTATGGTGAAGGTCAGTACAAAGCATGGCTTTTCTTTTTCAGAATATACCATTTATGCCGATGAAGATAACAATCAACACTGTTGGTTTATTGGTTGTGATGACGGAAACGCTTCCGCTGATTTAATCAGTGAAATTGACGAAGAACTACAAAAAGTAAATGATGACTACGCTTATGTGCGCAAGCACAGTATGCCCGCACCAAGTTTAAAAGTCATCCCGACACAGGTGTTTTATGACTATTTGGAAAGCATCAATAAACTGGGTGCTCAGAACAAAATTCCACGTGTCATGAATAAGAAACAGGCCGAGCAATGGAACCAATTTCTTAAAACAAACGGTTTCCTTTAAACATTGATTTTTTGCTAAAGGTATAGCTCAGATTGACCTCCACTGAATTGCGATAAGCTGAGGCTAAACGGCCTAAATCAGCATCATAAGACAGCCCAAGGTCGAGCGCCCCAAAATCTATGGCTACATAAGGTGAAATTGCAGCGGTCGAGCGGAAATAAAGCCCGGCAGTCAAAAAGCGATTACTCACCTCGTTTGTAATTTGCGACGCGCCACGCATTTGAAGTCGGTAAAGCGCACCAAAAATGGCTTCCTGATGACTTCCTTGACGCGTATACGCCAAACTGAATTTTAAGGCAGAAATTCCGTTGAGTCCGTAACTCAACTGATTGTAGACCACCAATTTTTGGTAAAGCCTATCAGCGGACAATGCGTTGTACTGAAGCACTGGCCTATTTACGTGTTGCATGGAAAAACCGGTTGTAAGTGCAAATTGCCCTTCTTTCAACTCTCCTCTTGAATTGGGCTCATAGCGATACGCTAGGCCTAGCCCCGCATCGACAAAGGAGAAACTCACAAAATCGTTTTCCTCACCAGAAAAAACCGTTGGGTCTATGGTAGTGCCGTTCCATTGCGAATAATAGAGCAACTTACTGAAGTCGGCACTGCGTTGTTGAATGGCCGTTTGAAGACCTGCATCTAGCCAATGACCTTTAGCCAATGGTAAGTGCCCGCTTACGCTTAAACCAAACGCGCGCTGGGTCATGCGAGAATCTCCGCCGACATCATTGCTAAAAGAGGGTGCAATGCCAACATAGGCCCTTTCCTTGGATAAATTGCGCCCAGGCGTAAATTCGGCCATGCCGTAGCTTGTTAAAAACTGAGTTCCGGTGCCAATCCATTGGTTGCGATTCAGCAAAGTAAAGCGCTCATAGCCCTTATAAGTTCCTACAAATGCAGGGTTCAAATAAGCTACACTGCGCTCAATTTGAGTCAGGTGAAAATCTTGAGCCTGTGAATTAAAACAAAAGACAAGCACAATCCCGAAAAAAACCTTTTTAAAACGACTGCACATAGTTATCTGATCAGGGTTATGTTACCAGTGAATTTTTTGGTAGCGCCAGTATCGTAAGTGACGTCACAGATATAAGCATAAACACCGCTATTACAAGGTTTGCCTTTGTAGGTTCCATCCCATTTGAAGAGCTTATTTCCAGATTCATAGATGAGATTTCCCCAGCGATCAAATACTTTGAAATTCAATTCTTGAATGTCCTTCCCTGCAATGACCTGATAAACCTCATTAAGGTTGTTTCCGACACCATTCGGTGAAAACGCAGTTGGGAAATAAATGCCAATTGCACATTCAGGGCTACTGCCATCCGGATCACAAGGGTCAAGCGGGTTGCTACCATTGGTAACCTCAGCTCCGTCGTTAATGCCATCGCCATCAGTATCTGGATTGGTTGGGTTGGTGCCTAGCACTCCTTCTTGAGCGTCGGTGAGCCCGTCAAAATCGGTATCTATCTGACAACCCGGCAAGGTGTCGTCTGGGTCGCAAGGATTCAGTGGATCTGAGCCATTGACAACCTCTTGGCCATCGTTTTGACCATCGCCGTCGGTGTCAGGAATTGTTGGGTTGGTGCCCGCACTGCCTTCTTGAGTATTGGTGAGTCCGTCGCCATCTTGATCACAAGGGCCAGCATTTGGGTTCGGAATACATGGATCTGTATTATTTGGATCGAGTTCGTCCATAACACCGTCGCCATCGGTATCAATAATAGATGATTCTAGGGCGTCAATGATGCCGTCGCCATCGGTATCCGTAGGCGCACCAACGTTGCCAATTTCAGCACAGTCATTTTCACCATCGCCATCTGTATCTGGGTTGCTAGGGCTTGTGCCCAAAAGATTTTCATCGACATTTAGGCAACCGTCGCCATCTAGGTCAGGATTATCTGGAATAAATACAGCGACAATGGTTTCTGGGCCATTAATGGTAATGGCATTATTGGCAGTAGTGGCAGGAAGCGCTAATGGCCCCGTGGTGACTGTCCAATGACTAAAAATAAAGCCTGGTGCAGGTGTTGGGGAAAGCAAGGTTTGAATGCCTCCAAAATATTCGGTCACCCACGGGTAATTCGGCGGATTCACAGAGTTCACTTGGATTGTTCCTGCACCAGCAGGTGTAACATCAAAAGTTACGGGAAAAGGACCCGTCAACTGATAGCAATCAATGAGACCTTGCTCTAGGGCAAGACAGCGCTGGTTTATGAAGTTTCGTAATTGAGTCACGCGGGATTGCCAACCTGCATAACTGCCGCCCCATTTGGCGCAGTGAGCTGTCATCTCTGGATCAAGTTCATTGACCATGCTGTCTAGTAAAGCCAACATACTGGCGCAACTAAATGAGGTGTTGATGAGGTCGATATAGCGCGTGATGTAATACTGCTCCACGACCGGGTTCTCATTGATGAGTTTTTCAAGGATGTCTGTGTGTCCTTGTCCACCCGGGTTTGGTAAGTTTTCTGCATTGCATGGATCGGCGTTTGCTGAAGGATCCGGAATACCAGTGTAATTGATATAATGACCAAAAGTAGCATCCATGTCCCAAAGTGCATAACCCCACTTTTTGTGATTGCCATTCGTATCAAGGCCTCTCCACCATGCCGTATTCCAATTCAACCAATCCTGGTTTACTGTATAGGAATTGATCATGAAATAATCAGCCAAAGATTTCCAGTTGAATAAGGAATCCACATAATTGAAGTTTGCCGGATTACCCATATTATTGGTCAGGATATAATTTTTTAGATTATTCCAGGCCGGAAGCGCATTTGGTGAACCATACTCTTGCCATGTGCCACCCCAAGTTTTGAGATAATGCATGTTGTATTTATCTTGCCCGTAATAATAATCCGCATAATCGTGGTCATCGGCTTTTTCTCTGATTTCATAGACCCCCCAATAGTTACCGTTGAGGTAAACAACAGCAGGGCGCCACGTGCGCTCATCGAGTCTCATGTCTGCGCGGATGGACAAAGTATGAATAAAAGCATCGCGGATGTGGGCTCCTTGTTCGAATGGATAATTATCGCTCGCACCCGGCTTTAAGATGACGCGCTGAAAAGCATCGCGGTCTTTTTCGGGAAAAATTTCGTGTTCGAGGTCACCGTTATGCCCATATTGATCGCGACAAACAAAATCAAAGCCGCGTTGCGGATAGGACCACGAGTCATTACCGTGTTTGTTGAAATCACCTTCACTTTCATCGATAAAGGAGCCATCTTGCTCAAAAAGCTCAAATGATCCGATGCGATTTGGCGGGTTTTGGCTACCGTTAGCTACCAAAGTATAAACCCCTTGCGAACAAACTGATACAACAGGAACCGTATGGTTCACATTGATAAAATAAGTATTCGTTTCGGTAAAGGAAGATAAGGTAGGGCCAAATGCTGTGGCACGAAGCACTTTGGTACTCGGAATATTGACTGGGCCAGAATAGGCCGTTGAAGTAGGCGTTGGATCAGAACCATCAAGGGTATAGCGAATAGTGGCCGTAGGATCAGCACAAGTGATGCTAACAGTTTGCGCACCGGCATAAAAACCTGGTGCCAAACTGAAAACCGGCTTTGGCGGATAAAAATCAACCGCACCGGCATTGTTGGCATTTGGTGTTGGGGTGGTAAATAACTTAAAATCGTTTGCGCCATTGGTAGAACGCCCAACAGAATGATTCGCTTTAGTAAGATGAACAATTTTGAAGGAATCCACGACTACTGCTGAAGGATTGGACAAAATAATCCAGTCGCCTTCGGTCTGGGAAAGGTTAAAGTTAGGATGGTATTGGGTACCGTTTACAGTATTTCTTTTAGAGCAAAATACCATTTTGAATCCGTTGGCATTGATTGAGCCACTCGGTATTTGCCATTTGGTCAGGTTTGTGGCTTTATCTGATAAAAACCAGCCTGTAAGATCTACTGCTGCAGCGCTCGAATTATACAATTCTACCCAATCTTCACGCTCACCATAAGCATCTACAATACCCGTTACGTTCGAACAAGAATACTCGTTGATGACAACCTGGCCAAAGACAGGTAAAGAGGTGTAAAAAATGAATAATGAAAGTATGGAGAGTAGTAAGTGTTTCATTAATGCGAGTTTAGCTTGGTAATATTACTGAAATATCAATTTTTATCCAAACAAGCAGACGTAACTTCGCGCGAAAAGTTGTTTTTTTCTTAACATTGCCATAAAAATTCTCGAAATGAAAAAATTTAGCTTTTTTGCACTCCTTATTAGTTCGATTCTCATCCTTTCTGCTTGTAAAAAATATGAAGGCGTAGGTGGTCGCAGTAAAATTGTTGGCAAATTAACCGTAAATGAAAAGCTTTATATCAATGGTGTTTTAGCTCAGACGGTAAGCTACCCTGGTTCTACAGAAGACGTTTATATCGTATACGGAACACAAGACAGCATTTTTGACGACAAAATAGAATGTAATTACGATGGAGCTTTTAGCTTCAATAACCTGTTTCCAGGTACTTATACTGTTTTCGCATACAACGAAGTATTCAATACTGGCAATAACGTGACCAACAACGATGACGACTACTACACCAAAGTACCCGTCAAATTCACGATTGAAGTTGGTAAGAATGATGTCATCGACCTAGGTGAAATTATTGTGACTCGATAATGCTGCGGTATTTACTCCTTTTTAGCCTGCTACCGTTCTTTGGGTATGCTCAAAATAGCACGGTTTTTCAATCATGGAATGAACTTGGCCTGAGTTATAAAATTGATAAAAAACAAAGTTTAGGCCTAGACCTCACTACCCGATTTGATGTTGCTGGGCTTCAGACCATTTTTCCGCAGGTTTCTTATAAATACAAAATCAATAAGTACCTCAAACCTTCCCTTGACTACCGCCTAATTGGCTCCAAGGATGATTTTGGAAACTTCACGATTCAGCATCGCTTGAATGCGAATTTGCAATTTGCGCATGAAATCGAACGGTTTGAACTAGGTTTGAGGATGCGTTATCAGTTTTCGGCCAATCGTTCAGATACTGATTTTGGTTCAGAGTTTAACAATGCTTTTCGCTTCAAACCAAGTATTGCCTATAACCTTGATAATTCAAAAATCACCCCCAAAGCAGGGATGGAGTTATTCTTTAACCCGATGGATGGCCAGGTAGGCTATCATTTAAACCGAATTCGCTGGAATGTCGGCGTAGCAATTGATTTAAAAGGCGCTAGCGATCTTGAAATTGCCTACATCTATGACCAAAGGATTCATAACCCCGGAGCGCTGAACAGAGCTATTTTGAATCTAAGTTATGGCTATGCTTTAGAGGCAAACACTAAAAAGGACAAGCCAAAACAAAGAAACCCCCATTTTTTGTAAGGGAAACTTGACAAATCAATCTAGATAAGTGTCAGCTGCAAGCCGATCCACCACTACCTGAAGATTTTCTGCTTTTTTCTTTTGCCTAGACTGTAAGGCAGTTTGCGTAAAATATTGATGCTGATTCAGGAATTTAACTTGAATTTGATCCCACTCTTTTCGAGAGCCAATTTTTCCCATCTCGGTGAGCTCTCTTCTTAAATTATCTGCAATCATTTCAAAGTCATCGCGGCCTAGGTAATCGAGGTCGGCATCACAAATAATTTCTTGTAATTTATTGATGGGTTTGTGCGGAATTTCAGTGGCATGAATGAGCTCCACAATGGTTTTCACGTGTTGATCTGTATAACCGTATTTTGGCAATATTTCTTGTGCCATTCTAGCACCAATGCTTTCATTGTGGTCATATTTTTCAATAAAACCAGCATCGTGGAAGATAGCGGCAGTTTTCAAAAGGAAAAGCCCCTCATCGGTGACACCTTCAAGCAAGGCGATACGCTCTACAGACTTGACAACGTCTTTGGTGTGCTTGATTGAATGATAATGGAGGCCATCGGGTAAATTTTTCTCCAAGATATTCATGACGTGGTGCTCTGCCTTGTAGTATTTGATCGAGCTGTAGTGGTGCAGTTTCTTGATCTCTTCAAAACGCGAATTTGGAATGAGCCCCTCCCCATTGACCGAAAGTTCAGGTTTGATGCGCTGAACTACATACATGTCTACTTTGGTTCGAGACTTTGTGAGTGCTTTGCCTTTGTAATCACATTCAAAATAAGGTTCGATGTGCTGAAAAGTATTCCCGGTAATGGTCACTTTTCCGGGTTCGCCAAGCATTTCCATTCGCTGTGCTAAGTTCACGGAAGAACCCCAAACATCATAGGCCAAACGGATATTACCGATAATCCCGGCAATAACTGGCCCCGTATTGATGCCGAGTCTGATTTCCCAATAATCTTCGTGGTCGGCTATGGCTTCGTATTTGAGTTTGTCCATAAAAGCCTGGATTTGTAGCGCAGCACAACAAGCATCTATAGGGTTAGTTGAGTTCTCAACCGGAACGCCGCCCGCACACATGTAGGCATCTCCGATGGTTTTGATTTTTTCAAGGTTATTGGCCTGAATGATTTCATCGAACTTCTGGAAGAGGACGTCTAATTTAGAGACAATGCGGCTTGGGGCCATGGACTCAGAGATACGGGTAAAGCCCACGACATCTGTAAACATGATAGAAACCTGTTTAAAGGCCTGGGCTTTTACTTTTCCATTGCGCTTTAATTCAATCACAACCTGCGAAGGCAGCGTATTGAGTAGCCATTGTTCCGTTTTATCTTTTTCTATTTGCAGTAAAGACTGCTGCTCGAGTACTTTATTTTTTTCCTCCTCAAGCAATCTTTTTTGTTCTTCAATTTTGGTCTTTTGTAGCCTGATCTCTTTGGTTCTTTCGGCAATCTTTACTTCTAGCCTTACTTGATTTCTTCGGTTTGACTCAATGCGGCGCCTGATAAATACCAAAATTAAAATCAGGAGCACAAATAAAAAGAGCCCAGAAAGCCACCAAGATTTGAAAATAAATAGAAAGAGCAAAGCGCTCATGAAGTGTTTTTTAGATGTTTCAGTGAAGATACAACTTCAGCATTAGCAAACAAATTTACGCAGAGACCGCGACATAAAAAACATCAAAATCTAAAGAACCAACTTGCCATTGGCAGCGGAAAAGAAATTTCATTTGGTACAATGACTCCGGCTAAACTGATTTGGAAAGCGCGACTGTCATTTTTCTGAAAGCGCATTCCTGGCATTATGACTAGGACATTTTGTTTTCTGCCAGGGTTCTTTGTCCATTCACCGATAGTTACTTCCTGAGCATCCCAATTATAATCAAATGTCTGACCTGCACTTTTGTTTGAAGTTTTTGCCATGATATACATACAATCATAAATCAAACTTGCCCTTTTACCTACTTTTAATTGTCCTGCCAATCCGATAATTGGTGCTCTTGCCTTAAACGAATAACTGACGTCTTCATAACCTTGAATGGGATAAGATCCAAAACCCATGTTTGGATAGGTCCCTGGGACAAAAACTGGCTCAGGATACGAATAATAATTTGAACCTTCATTCAGATAACCATAACCAACTGAAAGAGTGGCGTTGTTGCGACGATCGCCATAAGTGATCATTCCCCAGTGTAAAGCTCCGTAACCTTTTCCTTGGTTTAAGTACCCAGAGGTTCCAAGTAAAGTACCTACCCCATAATTGATTTTAGGATTGGCTGTTCCTCTGGTATATTTCAAGGCCAAGGCGAGAGGTGAACCGATCCAAGTTGACATCACACCAATTGAAAAATCCTTGTGTACCGCAAAATGTACCTCTGGGCCAAAGAGATTGATCATCGCA
This sequence comes from Bacteroidota bacterium, assembly GCA_041158525.1. Lineage (GTDB taxonomy): Bacteria > Bacteroidota > Bacteroidia > Flavobacteriales_D > Crocinitomicaceae > UBA952. The sequence goes on from JBEBBE010000006.1 coordinate 36,423, forward strand.
TAATTTTCACCTTTTTTAATAGGGAAGCAATTCGTAGTGAACTGATATCGCGTCGTGAAAACACCTGCGCTGCTCACCACTCCTTTTGCAACATCCTCCGTATAGTCTACGGGTTTGATCGATTTGATCTCACTTTTTGGAATATAAATTTTACCAAGCGATTTGGTTTGAATCAAGACCTCCCGGCCATCATCAGATAACAGCAAACCAACGTATTCATTCCCATCATTTTTGACAATGATATATTTGGTAGTATCAGAACTCGTTTGAGTTGAACTTGGCGTTTGTGCGAAAGTGCTCTGACTTCCAAGGAAGCAGAGCACCATCACCAAACACAACTTATGAAAAGCGTGTGAAAACATTTTGAATTTTTTTTAATTAATAATAACGTCCTGGGCTGGTGGTTTTGTTAATCGGCTGCTTGCTCTTTTGAACATTGAAGCCCATGTTAACACCAACGTATCCTCCGCCTTTTTGTGAGCTGTAGAAAATATTCACAGGAATATTCAAGGCGCCTGCTTGGAAAGTTCTACCGAAGGCAATCAAGAAAGTTGTTGCCAAGGCCTTAGACCCTCTTCTGTCAAAGTTCTTTTCGAAAGCGTAGTTATTTCCTGGAATGTATGGATCAAGAGGCGTTGCACCTGGGTTATTGCTGTTTTGGGTATTTGCATAAGTATACCAATCAGATTCAGAAAAATAACGGCCATCAGATGAATACTTATTGTCGACATCAAAAAATCCTTGAGATGTAGTAGAGATGCCAAAGCGTGGGCCGAACGCAAATTCCCAATTTGCCTTTCCAAAACGGAATCCATTTAGTAAAGAAATCGAAGGTACGAACTGTCCTTGCTCGAGACCAGAAACATTGATGATGCCTTCAACAAGTGCCGAGAAATTTTCAGTGCCTACATATTGGCCTTCAATTTGGTAGCCAATCATAGATGTAAACGGCTGAATACCCAAACCGCCGTATTTTGAGGCGCGTGTTGCAAACTCATTTACAGATCCTGTTAAGTAAGCAAAACCAATTCTAGGACCTGAGTTGTTTACTTTACCGATATTGTTTGAAGTAATAATCTCATTTTTAAAGGCCAAACGGTCTATAATAACTTTATCTACCGTGATTCCGTGCATATCAGCTAACACGATTTCGATCATGCGTTGAATTTCGGCTTCTTGATTATCAAATTCTCTGACAGAAGACTTGTAGAGCGCTTGATTTTTGACGTCGATGATTTTTATGGTAATGACAATTTTGTTGCCTAGACCGTCAATACTGCCAGACATCACGTAGTCTACTTTTAATTCTTCACCAAGTTTAGTGAGGCAACTTTGGCCGTAACAACCAGTTTTGTACTCTTCTTTTGCTTTAATGACCTCGTTCATGTCAAACTCATCATAAACCTTGTATTTATTGATTTTGATCAATTCTAGGCGCATCATTTTAGCAGCGGCCTCAGGTTTAATGGTTAGGGTGTTGACATTAGGGTTTGCAACTGCGATGGTTGCATTAGGCTGCGCCAAACAAGTGGTGTTCAAGCCAAACAGAATGGCGACCAATAAAAGTGCTGAATGTAATTTTTTTGTTTTCATAGTATACATTTTGGTCTGACAAAGGAAGAACAAAATATACGGGGCGGAAAACTGAATTGCGAAGCTAAAAAGCGTTGAGTTGCATTTTTCGCAACTAAGAGTGAAACTCGAGATCTGCTTCTATCTTTTTTCGGAACAAACCAATGGTGCGCTCAAACTCTGCAAAATAATTGCGTCGTTCCTTTTCATTCACTTCTGAGATAAGGCTAGAGTTAGCCAACTGTTTATCAATGACTTGCTTGGCATCCTGAACATATTGGGCATCTGTAGTTTGCAAATAATTCATGATATTATGACTTAAAAACAAGCCTTGCTTGTCTTTGCTTTCATAATAAAATGCGGAGTCAGCATTGATTGTTTCGTTGAAATACATCTCGAAACGATTACCAGTGGCCGGTACTTGGGTGCCGTAAATAAACTTCTTGCCATGATCCGCTTGCTCACGCAAATGCGCCGAAAACATCAAGAGGCGATCACAGAGGAACAAGGCGTATTGTGGATCTTCAAACTGATTCGATTTATAGTAATATAGAATTTGTCGAAGATACCCGCGCATGAGCTCAGGGTCAAAAATTTCTACCGAATGGATGGTGTTGTAGGCTTGAAGAATCGATTTCCCTAATTCAAATGCCCGCTCTGTAGTTTTTTCGTGCTTGAATAAGACGTCTTTATAGTCAGGGATTTGCAGATGCGTCTTGGCCCAAAAAAACAACTTAAAACGCACCAGCTGCGGAAAATTCAACAACTGAAAGAAGTGCGTGTTGTTGATGGTCAGCATGATTTTTGGATCCTCGAGGTGCTTAAGCCTTTCAAAAGCGTCTAGAATGCCTTCAAGGTAAGATTCAAGGGAAAAATCATACGCGTTGAGCGGCGTATACCTAAAAATGACATTGCTTTTTTGTTGCTGAATGAGTGCGTCAAAAGAGATGTCAAAACTTTTACAAAGTCTTTTGATTTCATCAATTGTGAGGGCCGTTTCATTGCGCATACGACGATATGCGGCATCCATACTGATGTGCAGGGTCTCGCTCAGGACATGGCCTAAGGCATCTCCGGGAGCCAACTTAGACTTGATTAACTGAAAGAGTTGATCCTGCGTGCTCTCCATTTTTAAAACTTATAAAACCAACTCAGCATTGGAATTGGAAAAGAGTAATTGTTCGTGTAAGTCTCTGTATTGGTTTTCACTTCTCGCTTTCCGATAATACCTGCGAGTGTGACCTGAAACGCACGGTTTTGATCTTTTTGAAAACGCATACCTGGCATGAAAATCACATTTGTTGCCTTTACCTCAGCAAATGGGTCACCAAAAACAACAGAAAGTGGCTGACCCGTAGTTGGATCGTAGTAGTAATCAATTTGCTGATAGTCAAATACTTTTCGGGTGGTACCCGTGATGATCATAGCATCCCAAACAAAGCTGGCCTTTTTACCAATAGCAGTAATCCCAGAGATACCAATTATTGGTGATTTAAAATTGCCCACTTCATTTTGGTAATTGATGGTTTCAGGTGTAGGAAAAGTATAGACACCTTGTTGGAGCACCGCAGCATAGGTTCCGGGTGTGTAATAGGTGTAGTCATTGATAAAATTAAAGCCTGAATTGAAATACGCATAGCCCAAAGATAATGTCGCATTGGTTCTGCGGGTGCCGTAGGTCGCCATGGCCCAGTGTAAGCCACCGTAACCTTTTCCTTGGTTGAAATACCCCGATGAACCGAGCAAGGTGCCTAAGCCAAAATTTAATTTAGGGTTTTGTGTTGGGATGGTGTATTTGAAAGCAAGGGCAATTGGGCTGGCAATCCAGGTAGCCATCACCCCAACGCTAAAATTTTGAGCAACAGATAGGTGAACCTCAGGGCCATAAAGGTTGACCATGGCGTAATTCTCACCTTTTTGAATTGGAAAAGCGTTTGTAGTGAACTGGTAACGCGTGGTAAACACACCCTGTCCTAAGAATTCTCCGGCTTTGTAGTCATTTTGCATGTCTACTTTAGTAATGCTTTTGACTTCTGATTTTAGAATATAAATGTTACCTAATTGAACCGTTTTCAATAAGATTTCACGACCATCGTCAGAAAGGATTTCACCCACGTACTCGATACCGTTGTTGCGGACAATAAGAAATTTAGTGGTGTCGTGGTCATTGGAGGGTTGCTGAGCGAAAGTCATGAAGCTCGACAGCACAAACAAGAGGGAGAGGATAATTTTCATCTTTTAAATTTAAGTAAAATTAGTCATTCGTATAAATTCGTTGAACACGAGGTGAGATACTTGTAAGTATTTCATAAGGAATTGTATCCGCAGCAGCTGCAAAACTCAGGAGCGATTGATGGCTGCCGATAATTTCTACTTCATCTGTCAGTGTCACCTCTGGTGATACACGAACCATGATCATGTCCATACAAACACGGCCAATAGTTGGGCAAAATTTTCCATTAATGAATACGCCACCTTTTCCTTCGCCAAGATTTCGCTTGAAGCCGTCTGCATAACCAACCGGAATAATGGCAATATCTTGTTTTGCTTCAACGCGCTCACTGCAGCCATATCCGACACAAGTGCCTGCTTCAAGTGTTTTTATTTGGGAAATACTGCTGTGCCAAGATAACACGGGTCTAAGTTGCTGTGCAAACTGCGGGTCGTGATTGATGCCAAATAAACCAATCCCGAGTCGAACCATATCGAATTGTGCCTCCGGAAAATGAGCGGCCCCCTCGGAATTCAGTAAATGGCACAAAACCGTATAAGGTAACGCAGCCATGATTTGCTGACTAAGCGCCTCAAATAATTGAATTTGCTGCTGATTGATTGGATGCTTGGGTTCATCTGCGCAAGCCATATGGCTATATATGCTCTTGACTTGCACTTCAGGCTGTGCTAATAATGTTTCAATTAAAACCGATACATCTTGCTCTTGAAAACCAAGCCTGTGCATGCCTGTGTCTAGCTTAATATGAATTGGATAGTTTTCTATGCCGCGAGAAATCAATTGGCGAATAAAAATATCCAATTGCTCGAGGCTGTAAATTGCCGGCTCCAATTGGGCGTTAATGCACGTGGCAAAAGCCTCTGGCTCAGCATTCATCACGAGGATAGGTGCTTGGATGCCTTGTGCCCGGAGTTCTTGACCTTCATCTGCGTAGGCCACTCCAAGGTAATTAGCACCGCTCCTGAGTAATTCTGAAACCCACTGACCATGACCCGCCCCGTAGGCCTGGGCCTTGACCATAACAAGCAGCTTGGTCTGGGGCTTTAGCATTTGACGGTATTGATTCAGGTTGTGTTTGAGTGCTGCCAAATCATAGGTAACACTAGTGCTGTGCTTTTTCAAGCACCATTGTTCAAGTAATCTTTGATTGGCTTTGAGGTCGTTCCCTTTGATCAATACCACCTGATTTTGGATATCAGGCAACTGTTCAGGGATTTCTTCCCAGATAAAATAGCGATCGATGTCATACGCTTGAATCAGTGCTTCAATGGCTGTTTTTTGAGAAAGCTGCTCGGGTTTGAGATTACAACACACTAACGTTTTTTTACCCCCTGACAACGTTTTCAAAAAGGCTAATGAACCTTCGAACGCCAATAGGTCTAGGGTGTAAGCATCTTGTATCAGCGTTGCATTTTGAATACCCTCAAATGTTTCGAGACGCAAGGCCAAACGGGGAAGTGAAGTGATATTCTTCACTGTAACAGCTGCAAACTTGAGGGCAAATGCCAGTGCTAAACGTGCATTTTGAACACTTGCGGGATCTTTGAATGGAATGAATTGAGCTAAATCTAGGAAGTCCTTGTTTTGAGTTCCTTGAAGAACTTCGTCTGTTAGCACCCACTCGCAAGTTTGCAAAAGAATTTGGAGTTCAGCTTTATATTGGTCGAGGTCTTTAAATTCATTACCGCGCAAGTGATCATTCGTAACAAGACCAAAGTTTGGCTGTATCATGGCTTGCAGCTTCAACATTTCACCGGGTTTAGTTGCTGCTGCTTCAATGAGCGCAAGATCAGCTTCGAGCGGTAATTCTAAAATTGAAAGCGCAACCCCTAACTGAGAATTATAACTTTTTGGGCTCCGAACCACATGTAGCTGTCCCGCTAACAAATGATGAATCCATTCTTTGACTGTTGTTTTTCCGATGGATCCGGCAATGGCTACTACCGGATACTTTAATTGGCTGCGTCGGTAAATAGCAAGTTTTTGTAAAGCTGCTAGAGCATCGTCAACTAAATAATAGCTTGCATCGGCATGCATTTTTACGGGTAGCTCTTCGACTACAAAATGTTTAACGCCAAGTTCGTAAGCTTGTTGGACAAAGGCATGTCCATTTTGTTTTGGGCCCTGTAAAGCAAAGAATACAACGCCAGCTGTTCTGGTTATTTTTCGGGTATCGTAAACTACTTCATGAATAACAAGCTCTTGAGCTTGCTCCACAGCGCTTGTGGCTGCAATTATTTTTTTGAATTCAAGGCTTGGGAGGGCTAGTTTCATGAATTATTTTGTTGGTAACAAGAACGGCACAAAGGTTTGTACTTTTCTACGGCACCTACCAAAACTTGTTCGGTTTGAGCTACCGTTCGGTAAGAGAAGTGTGCCAAATTACCGCACTCAACGCAAACCGCATGAACTTTACTGACATATTCTGCAATTGCCATTAATTGTGGGATTGGGCCGAAGGGTTGCCCCAAGTAGTCCATGTCGAGACCAGCAATGATGACACGCGCACCCTTATTGGCTAGTTCAGTGCAAACCGCAACAATTTGCTGATCGAAAAACTGAGCTTCATCAATGGCAACAATGTGTTCACCCTTCCATAAATCCAAAATTTCTTGTGCTTGCTGACAACGCAAGGCTGCCCAACTTTGACCCACATGACTCACGACTTCTTCACTGGCATAGCGCTCATCGATACTTGGCTTGACTAATAAAATGGCCTGATTTGCAAATTGTGCACGACGCAATCTTCGAAAAAGTTCTTCGGTCTTGCCTGAAAACATCGAACCACAAATAACTTCAATTGAACCAAGTTGCCCTTTATCTTTGCTAAATTGCTCTAAAAACATAGTGTCAGTGAATCAGATTATGAAATGTTTTCTAATTTTGGTTCAGGTTCAATTGGGTTCCCGATTGCACGAAATTAATAAGTTATAAGCAATGTCTGAAAAAAGTCCTTCCCTAATGATCAAAACTATCCTTGGCCACCTCGAATCTGGTCTTGAAAAACTCGAATCTGGTCAATTAAGTCCGGAAGATATGGAATTGCTTGTTGAAGACGCCAAAGAACTCTACGAGCGCATGGTCATTATGCGCTACAAAATTTACGAAACCAACGTACTTGGTGTTTCTGCACCCGTTGTTTCTGCAAGTATCAGACAGCCTGAAATCGAAACTCCTATCGATTTATTCGGGGCAATTGATCTTGGCTCAGAACCCGAGTTTGAAGT
>JBEBBE010000007.1:0-17327 GCA_041158525.1 Bacteroidota bacterium
TGGTACAAGCAGAATGCACATAATATGCTGATTTGGACATGAAATTGGTTTGACCTTCTGAGTAGATTCGGTAATCCATTGATCTCTTTTGCTGTTGGGAGAGTTTCTTCCAAGCATTTTCTAGCTTATTTTCTGTAGAATAAAGCTTTAGTACGGAAATCATGGTAGACCCTTCTTTAAAATAATTCCGTGAATTAGAATTTAAAAACTATTCAAAGCAAATGGGTTAACATAGTTTTTCTCGTGTGCTAAGTAATTTTCAAATAATTTCATTTTTTCAGATTACCCTAAGAAATTAAATGAAAAATCACTGCATTTTTTAGAAATGTGTTACCGCCCCCAATCTATTAATTCATATTTAACTAGAAATAAAAAAATTAATCCCATCGTTAATAAAAGGAGACATGCCATATTGATCAGCGTAAGCACATAATTTTGAAATTTTCTTTCGCTTATAGTTTGCATTACACTAATAATTAAATTCATTAGTGCGGCTAAAACCAACCAAAATCCCAGTGACAGAAAATCAAAGATATTTTGTTGCGAGAAAAAATAGGTCAGAAATATGAATATACTACTAGAGGTAATTAGATAGTGTCTGACGGTGTTATTCATAAATTTATTCTTAATGTAATTTTTAATTGTCTTTTTTTTGAACTTATTATTTGGAAATTGCTTTTAATACTGCTTCTTTTTGCGACTTGCCTGTTTTGTGCGCTTATGCACTTATTAATTCTTGTTTATTCATTTTAAAATATAGTTTTTTGATGTGAAATAACAAATATTATTTGTTCTACTTTCCAAATACAGTTTTCCTGAATTGTCATAAAAATTTGCATTTTTCAAAATATATTTTTTTGTGATTTTTGAAGTGTCACATTTTTCACAAGGAGTAAAAACATCGTTAATAATTACTTCTTTATTTTCATTTAAAATAACGAAATTGTAGGTATTGTTTTTTATCTCTTCAATTTTTAATAATGTCCTCCATCAATCCCTCCTATTTTTATAAAATCGTTGTTACTCATTTTGAATAAAGAACAAGAGCTTAGTGTCAAAAGAATACCGAATAAAATCCCTAATAATATCACTTGCTTCATATAATGTTCTCTTATGTTTTATAAATAACCTGTTGAAGGTATGGAATTGTGTTTAAGATTAATGGACTTGTCAATGTTGCAAAGACTAAAAAATAAAACCACGATTCTTTGATAAACTGAGAAGTAAATGGAATTAAGAACACCATAGGAAATATTTAAAGTAATTGAATCAATTTTATAGCTGGAAGTTTGTGCCAGAGAAAAATCTTGCCTGATGGAAAAGAGAGCTACTAAGATTGCTAGTTTAATTTTTATTTGCATGTTCTTGATTTTCAATTATTGAATCACATGTGACAGAATAAACACTATATCGAGTGGAATCTCCAAATTGCGTGACAAGATTTGCATACTTTGAATTAGGATCTTTTATAATTCTATCACCTTTATTGGCAAAAAAAACAATATCCTGAACAGGTTGAAAATATAGCTCTCTTCCTTGAGTTGTAAGTATCACGTATGTTGCTTTATGCTGAGCGTCTTTGTGAGTTTTTTCAATGATATAATCCCATGTCTCACCATAATATTGTTTTTCAATCTCACATGATGAACCTTTACAACTCGTAAATATTGAAAATAAGAGGCCTAGTTGTAAAATTCCACCAATTACTGTTCTAAGTCCAGGATAATTTAATGTCCCAAATTCTCCACCATAAAATGTACATCGTGTTCTACCCATGATTATTTAACTTTTTAAAGTGATCCAAAATTATTCCAAGCGGGAGATATGCATATCTACAATTATCCATTTTCCTGTTGATTCATTTATAGTTAAGGTATAGACTTCCACCAGATCGATATCATGATATAATAATACATTAGCTTTGTTTCCAGAATAAATAGTCTGAAAATCATAGCTATAATAACTTTTTAATACTTTGGTTGTATTCGGAGATTTAGATAAAGATGTAATCAAACAATATTGATCTACAAATTCACACCAAATTTCCAATTCGTCCATATTCTTTTTATAACTGAACATCTTACCGACATCAGCAAATTGAAATACGGTGCTATCCTTAATACAAGATTCAAGTAAACTATTGAATTTTATCACGGTTATTAACGGATCATCTGAAATAATGACTTGTGATTTACTAATTTCATTTGACGTTTTGCATCCGAACAAAATAGAGCTGAGTAATATGATGATTGTGTACTTCATTCTAAGTAATTATTTTGCTTAACATTAACTGATATTTTTTGCTTTTTTGAATCTAATGTAACAAGCAAATTTTCATAGTACAATATTGTATCAGAAAATACATCATTGCAGTGATTATAATGATATACTGAATCAGAACTAAATCTTTGGATAAAACTGTTCGTCTCCAATTAATACAGCATCTATTTCAAGACAATTGTCAATATCCAAGCTGTCCCAGAAAGTCAAATCAAAACAAGGAAAGATTGGATCTATCATAACGCCTTAAATTTTTACCTAGTACCAAATATGCTAATAAATACAATTTCTTGTAATGGCAAAATGAACAAATATTGCTATCAGGAGAATACAAAACTTTCCAATTAGTGTTTTCGTTTTTGTTGGTTTATTAAAATTTAAATTTATTGAGCGAACAATAAAAACTATAATTATAAATTCAATGAGGAATAAGTAAAAAGTCAGATAAAATAGTATCCGCATAAAAAAACAAGAGCTTATTGCCAAAAGAATACCAAATAAAATCCCTAATAATATCACTTGCTTCATACAATGTTCTCTTATGTTTTATAAATAACCTGTTGAAGGTATGGAATTGTGTTTAAGATTAATGGACTTGTCAATGTTGCAAAGACTAAAAAATAAAACCACGATTCTTTGAAAAACTGAGAAGTAAATGGAATTAAGAACACCAAAGGAAATATTTAAAGTAATTGAATCAATCACAAATCCTTTCGGAAAGGACTTACTTCTAAATTTAGAAATATATTGATACCAGCTTTGGTTTTTCAAAGTATCTAATTGATGAATGAATTTTTGACTTGATTGCGCTTCGCTATTTAATTTTCCGGTGACTATTTTCGAATTTTCTAATGATTCTTGTCTGTGGTTTTGGTAAAATATAATAAACAGAAATACTCCAAACAGAACAATGGCCAAAATCCTAGTAAAATATTTATTAAAAAAATTCAATTTGTTTCAATTTGCAAAACGTTTTCCAGCTAGTTTAAGTTGATTCGTCTCGCACTTCAATTAAAAGCCATTTATTGTTCTGATATGAAAATACATATTCTATATGAATTCCCATGTCATTATGCCTGAGCAGCAGATGTACTTTATCCTGTTGAATAGCTGTAATAGTTGTATAATACCCGCTAGAGCTATATTTATTTTCATTAACTGGTATATCAATGAATTTAAAATCAACCCGATTTAAATAATCAATACTATAGGTTTCATCTACAGGATCTAAAAGTAAAATTACCTTTAAGGGAAAGACGCAGTGATGAATTTGATATACTGAATCAGTACTAAATCTTTGGATAAAGCTGGTAAATTCTAAAATACTGTCAGATTGATTTCGATCATGTCGACCAAGGTAATTTACTGTTTTTCTTGATCTCCTTTTTATCTTGATATCAGGACAGAACTCAATAAATGTAGAATAGGTAAATCCTTGGTAATTTATTGATTTTTCAAAATCAACAATGCCATCAAGTTGATTGCTCTTGGTCATTTCAATTACGGATATTTCATTTCTATTGATGACGAGCTGCAATGAAGTGGTCTTATCCGTTGGAGTCAAGATATGCGTATCTTTTGGTAGATTGAAAATATAAAACGGCGTTTGATCGAGGTAAAAAACCCCCTTTAAATTCTCGCTATCTATTTGATCTGCTGCTACAATTTGTGAAACAAAAACGTGTTGTTGCATGCCTGAATCATTGTCTTCTTTAAAAAATATCCTATAACCTTTAATAGTTGTTCTCGAACTACATTCAGTGCAAAGGGTTTTCAATCGTTGAACTAAAGGGAAATGCTCATCCAAAATAAATTCCGGAATGGAGATTGTCTTTTTTTCTAAATAAATGGAGTCGCCCTCATAAAAAGGATCACTCATCAATACGTTATGTTGAGCCCAAGTTTGAATTGCGCAAGCAAAACAGAGTGTGTTTAATGCGATTGCTATGTAAAATTTCTTACTCATCGAATGCTCAGGTCTATCGGATCAATGTTATAGTAATCGGGGTATTCATTATTTATTGTTAATCTAGTTGAGGCTTTGCTTGATTTTTGGCAGCACTATTTTACTCTCAACTATTCTCGTTCCTTTAGGTAATAGTGACTTTTTAAATTCATATTTAGTTCGCCTCGAATAAAAGATAAAACTATTTTGATCCAACTTTACGATTCTCAGTGTACCAAAACCTGAGAGATCTAGTTGCTTATCGTAGTACCAATCTTTTTCGATTTCAACATCAGAATACAATGAATCAAATCTTGATTTTTTTAATCTGAATAAATCATATTTTTCATTTTTAAAAATATACAACCCAGTAAAAGCTCGAACACGATAATTGATTTTCTGGTCATTTACTTTGATTAACTCCCAATATTCATTTTCGTTATTGATGAATAAATATTCTGGTTTTGTAATAGCTGACTTTTGATCACAACTAAGCAGCAAGAATGCAATGAAAATGATTTGCCCCATCACAACCTTTATGTTCTTGTCAATTTTCATGGAAATAAGTTTGACATTTCAATCATTTTCTTCTTGAATCCTAAATGGGATATTTATTTTTTACTTTGGATAGTTTTTCGAATGTAAGAGATTATTCTAACCATAAGTACGAGTAAAGTTATTGGAATTAATATGGTAAAAATGTAAAACGAGTCATTTGAGTTTGACGCATAATTATCGGTCTCATATAAAATTCTAAAATGAGTAGTAGAAAAAGAAAGTTGTCGAATTGAGTTCATCATTACCAAATGATCATCCAATGAATGATGGTCTTTTTCTTCTCGCTAATTGCTATTCCTTTTGAAAAACCATTTTTCCATTTTTCTGGCATTTGGAAAGATTTTTCCATTGGGAATTTTTTAAACTGTTTGTTTGGCGCTGCTTCGATTACATAAATCGTGAAGCTTGGATCTAACCATACAGGCCCCGCTTTAGGTCTTTTTTCGTTTGAAATAAAATTAGGAATTGGAAATAATGAATCGTAACAAGGTCTGTTAATCATTGAGCTGTCTTTGATCAGCACCTCTTGATTATTGAAATGTGAATGATACGATTCGAAACGATTTACGACTAATAAACAACCTTCATTTGGTGTATACTTCGCAATAAATCCCGCTTTTAATTTAGATTTTATATGATTGATATAACTTTCATCGACACCGTATTCGTAAAGAAAAAAACCAACATCATTTTTTTCAAGATTCGTGTTTGCGATACAACTGTTTTTGATAAATCTCAAAGAATCAGGAAAATGCGCGGTCAAATATTCATCAAATTCCGTCCGATATAAAGAATAATCTTTATGAATATTATGCTGTTGCAGATCCAAATTATTTGAATTAGAACAACTGATCAACAAGCTCTGAATTGTAAAAAGCAGAATATGTAGATTGCGCAAGTGAAATAATTTATACAACAAAATACAAGAGTTTTAAACGATGGTCCATATTTATATTTCAGGTATTTGCTTTCTTAACCAAACATAAAGATCAAAACGCTCAAAAGAAGCATTCCTAACATGATGAAAATTCCGATCATCAATACTTTGAAACATCCTCCGGCTAAATTTGAATTAGATTGCATGATAATTGAATTTGACGTTCAAAAGCCCACCTGGTTAACGCTACTCCCCCTCAATATCCTCCAAGTGTAGTTCGAGGGCCTTGACTGAAATTTGAATTTCCCAGATGAGTAGTGCAAGCGAAACGATGAGTAAAACGAGTGCCAAACCGAAGGACCACACGGCTAAAATATCTTGTTTGATGTAAACCAAAAACATGGAAACTACGCACAACAGCAAACTAGAAATGCCGAAAATCTGCATGGATCGGGTCAGGTAAAGACGTTTTCTGAGGTTAACAATTTGTGCCATGAGCACCTGATTAGGGTCTTTTTTATAAGCACCATGTAAATTCCGAATCACATTGGCATAAGCCAGAAAGCGGTTGGTGTAGGCCAACATAATCAGTGAAATGGAGGAAAACAATAATGCAGGAGTTGTGAGCGATAGTTCCATGGAGGGTTTTAAATCTAGTTTACTTTCTTACGCATCATCTCCAAATACATCTGCTCGACTTTGTTACGAGCCCAAGGAGTGCGACGCAAGAAGACCAAGCTCGACTTGATCGAAGGGTCGTGTTTGAAGCAATTGATGTTGACCTTGAAGGCCATGTGTTCCCAGCCGTAGTTGTCTACTAGTTCTGATAAGATATCGGCTAGTTTGACGCCATGCAGTGGATTATTGGGTTGAACCTCCATTTATTGCTGCTGCAATTTGTGGTAAGAAGTGTAAGAAAGCATCAGGATTCCGATAATGACTAACGGAAAGAATGTTTCTCCGTTGATACCGTCTACAGCTCCGTGGCTAATGCCTGCAAAAAGAAATTCGATTGTAAAACAGCCGTAGGCCCATTCTTTGAGTCTTTTTGGTGCCTGTGGAATGATCAAGGTGAGTGCGCCCAAAACTTTAAAGATGGCTAAAGTAACACCAAAATAAGCCGGATAACCTAAGTGAGCAATGCCTTCTTTGGCCATTTCAGATTGAGAAGTAAGGGCTGGCATAAGACCTTCGAGTAAGAAGATGATTGAAGTACTGACCCAGTAGGTGATTTTTGTAGATTTCATGATCAAAAATTTTAATCAAATATATAAATAATAAAAACCCTTTACTCTTTGAGGTGTTGTATCTTTAGTGAAAGCTTGTCAAAATGGATTATTCAACTATCGTAACTAAGCAACGCACCTACTTTCAAAGCCAACAAACCAAACCCTTGGCTGCCCGAAAAGCACAGTTAAAGCTTTTCAAGCAAATGTTAGTGGCTAATGAAACGCGCATTTATGAGGCGGTGCATGCAGATTTTCATAAATCGGCGCACGAAGCATTCTTGACCGAATTTGCCATATTGATCAAAGACATCGATGAAGCGCTGGCTAAGTTGTCTGACTGGATGCAGGCCAAACGCGTGCCTACCAATTTAGTCAACCTTCCTGGGCGCTCTCGCATTCAACCCGAACCCTTAGGGGTGTGCTTGGTCATTGGTGCCTGGAATTATCCTGTACAATTGTCTTTTGCACCTGCCATTGCCGCTTTGGCGGCAGGTAATACGGTTGTCTTGAAGCCATCTGAATTGGCCGCAACAAGTGCACAATGTATGGCAGATATCGTGGCCGAATATTTCGACCCGAAAATTTTTACGGTTGTTTTGGGTGGAGTGCCTGAAACGACGGCTTTGCTTTCAGAGCGCTTTGACAAAATCTTTTTTACGGGCAGCCCTGCGGTTGGTAAAATTGTATACCAAGCGGCCGCTCAACACCTTACCCCTGTTACTCTTGAGCTTGGCGGTAAAAGCCCCGCAGTAATTACCCCATCTGCTGCTTTGCCTAGCGCAATCAAGCGCCTGGTTTGGGCCAAGTTTTTAAATGCTGGCCAAACTTGCATTGCACCAGACTACCTCTTTGTGCACAACTCTATCTATCAACAATGCCTCGATTTACTTGGGCAAGAAATTAAAAAAAATCAATACACGCTTGAAAACCACAACTATGTGCAAATCATCAATGAGCGCAATCTTGAGCGCCTTACCAAGCTCATTGATCCGAACAAAATAGTTTATGGCGGTCAGATAGATCAAAGCACTCGAACTATTGCACCGACCATTTTAAAAGATATTTCCACGACCGAGCCCATCATGCAAGAAGAAATTTTTGGTCCGCTCTTGCCAGTTTTGCCTTATTCAGATTTCA
This sequence comes from Bacteroidota bacterium, assembly GCA_041158525.1. Classification (GTDB taxonomy): domain Bacteria; phylum Bacteroidota; class Bacteroidia; order Flavobacteriales_D; family Crocinitomicaceae; genus UBA952. The sequence goes on from JBEBBE010000007.1 coordinate 8,027, forward strand.
ATGAGGTTTTGCAATATATTACACACAACGAAAAACCGCTTTCGGCTTATTTATTCAGTAATAACAAAACCGAACAAACACTCTGGACCCAACAGCTCTCTTTTGGTGGCGGCTGCATCAATGATGCCATTATGCACATCACCAACCCGCATTTGCCTTTTGGTGGCGTGGGTAACAGTGGCATGGGCGCTTATCACGGAAAAGCGGGGTTTGATTGTTTCTCGCACCAGAAAGCTATCTTTGAAAAACCTAACATACTTGAAGCGCCTTTGAAATACCCGCCTTACACCAAAGCAAAAATGACCTGGATCAAGCGCTTATTGAAATTCTCATGAAAAAACAAGAACAAATTAACCAACAACACGAGCTGCCACCTGGCGTGATTGCCAAACTTTCGGGTGTTGGTAAAGAATACCAAGTTGGCGACCAAACCATTGTTGCACTACAACCTGTCGACCTCGAAATCAGATCCGGAGAATTGTTACTCATCATTGGCCCTTCTGGTTCAGGCAAGACTACCCTACTCTCTTTGTTAGGTTGTGTCATTTACCCCTCGTATGGAAAACTTTGGGTAAAAAATGAACTCGTTAATGAGCTCAATCAAAATGAACTTGCTGCACTGCGTCTGCATACGATTGGCTTTGTTTTTCAGAGCTTCAACCTCATTGCGCCGCTCAATGCCCTTGACAACGTCATGATGCCGCTGCAGCTTAAAAAAACACCGCGCCACGAAGCCAAGCAAAAAGCACTCGACGCGTTGTCTTTGGTTGGCATGCTTGACCGCAAAAGCAATTTACCCAAACAATTATCGGGCGGGCAACAACAGCGCGTAGCTATTGCCAGGGCCTTAGTCACAGATCCGCAACTCGTATTGTGCGATGAACCCACTGCTTCACTAGACGCCAACTCTATTTCAACCGTCATGCACGAATTGGTCACTTTAGCTAAAAATGGCAAGGCCGTTTGTGTAGTAACCCATGACCCACGTTTATTGCAATACGCTGACCGCATTATCGAGGTAGAGGCTGGTTTAGCCACAGAAATCACCAAAAAAGAACTCAATCAAAAATTAGCTATCCATTAATTATGTATACAAAAGTTATTCTGAGTACCACACTCGCATTTGCCCTTATTGCTTGTGGCGAAAAAAAGGAAGAAAAGACACCCGCCAAAAACTATAAAGTAGATCAAATCGAGCAGATTATTGGTGTGGCCCGCATTGAGCCTTCTGAAAAAATCAGTCCTTTAGGTGCCGAAAACGGTGGTAAGGTCTTGAGAATTTGTGTAGAAGAAGGTGTTGTGGTCAAGAAAGGAACGGTGCTTTGTGAACTAGACGCTAGTACGGAACAAGCACAAATGCGTCAGACCAGTGCTAAATTGCAAACGCGCCAGCAAAAAATCAATAGCCTGAATGCTAAAATTCAGGCACTTGAGATCAAATTGCAAGCTGCAGATCAAGAGCGCCAACGCGACCAAAGATTGGCTCAAAGCAATGCCGGCACACAAAAACAAGCCTTTGATTCAGAGAACACTTACAATAACCTCCGCGCCGACCTCCTGGTGGCCAAAGCCGATTTAGCAGAAGCGCAAGCTGCTTTGAATGAAGTGCAGATGGAACTCAGCTATACCCAAACCCTGAGCGCCAAGAAGCAAATTGTGGCGCCTTCAGACGGCATGATCCTCAATTGGGATGTCAAAGTGGGGCAAACACTCCCACTTGGTGCTAAAATTGCCGATTTTGCGCCTGCAGGTGGTTTGATTGCTACAACTGAGGTCGATGAACTTTTTGCCATGAAGGTTAAAAAAGGCCAACGAGTTCAGATCAATGTGCAAGGCAGCACCGAAAAACTTACTACCGGAACGGTTGTGTATTGTGCGCCTTTTTTATCTAAGAAATCTATTTTCAATGACCGCGCAGATAATTTAGAAGACCGCCGCGTGCGTGAGGTAAGGGTGCAAATTGACAACCCAGATGCCGTTCTGATTGGAAGCAGAGTTGAATGTATTATTGGGCTATAAACCATGCAATTACTCAGAACCGCCCTTAAGTTCATCAAATTTGACAAGCCCAAAAGTATCGGGGCTTTGTTTGGTGTGATCATTTCTATCTTCTTGGTTGGGCAGCAAACCGGTATTTTTACTTTCTTGACCAATGCCATGTGCTATTTTGTGCGTGTCAATGATGGCTATGTTTGGGTAACCGACAACAAAACCGAAAACGTCAATGCTTTGGCGCCTATCGATGTGCGCCTGGGTTATGAAATCGAAAGTTTACCGCATGTTGAAAAAGCACATCAGTTTGTCATTGCCAGTGGCGCTGCACGCTTCCCGGACGGCACTGCTGCTGGGCTCAGTATTGTTGGGGTTGAACTACCCGAATTCAATGGCATACAACAAGGAATTTTCTTCGATGGCTCCCCTTCTGACCTCATTTCAGACGGTGCAGTTTCTGTTGATTTTTTTGACGCCAAAGCCTTAGGCAACCCCAAAAAAGGCGACTATTTTGAGGTAAACAACAAGCAGGTGCGGATAGCGGCTCTCACCAAAGGTGCGCGTTCTTTCGGGGGCGGCCTCATTTCATATACCACTTTAGCACGCGCTCGCTTTTTAGGTAATGTTTCGGCGAGCAAAACCTCGGCCTTTTTAGTGAAAGTAGACAACGATACCAATATGCAACAAGTGGTTTCATATATCAACGCCAACATCCCTGGTGTCAAAGCCTGGATGCCCGTTGAATTTAAAAATCAAACCATCTTGACGGTCTTGAAATCGAGTGGGATTGCCTTTTCTTTTGGCACGCTCATCATTTTTGCACTCATTTCGGGCTTCATCATTATTGGCCTAACCCTCTACTCTGCAGCCATTGACCGCATTAAAGATTACGGAACGCTCAAGGCTATTGGCGCCACCAACGCCTATATTCGCAAACTCATTCTGATGCAAGCCAGCCTTTATGCCATCATTGGTTTTATCATTGGTTATGCCTTAATTGAAGGTTTCCGAAACGGTATAGCCAACGCCGGGACGCTTTTTAGTTTCTCACCGCTCATCAAGGTTGGTTTCTTTGTCATTACGGCCCTGATCTCTATTTCCGGAACGCTGTTTGCCATCCGCCGCATCACCAAACTCGAGCCTGCTTCGGTGTTTAGGAATTAATTTAAGTACCTTTGCCCTGTTTGAATCAAAACATGGAGAACCCAGAAGGCATACGCATTAATAAATACCTCAGTGAAGTTGGCTACTGCTCAAGAAGAGCGGCAGATCAGCTGATTGAAAGAGGACGCGTACGCATCAACGGGAAAATTCCGGAAATGGGTACCAAAGTTTTCCCTACAGATATCGTTACTGTCGATGACGAAGCAGTTGGAAAGCCCCAAGAAGAATTCATTTATATTGCTTTTAACAAACCAGTGGGTATTGTCTGCACCACCGACCACATCCGTGAAAAAGACAACATCATTGACTACATCAATCACCCCAAACGCATCTTCCCTATTGGAAGGCTTGACAAACCGAGTGAGGGTCTTATCTTTTTAACCAACGATGGCGATATCGTCAATAAGATTTTAAGAGCGCGTAATAACCACGAAAAAGAATATGTGGTTACCGTAAATAAGCCAATCACGAAAGATTTCATCAGGAAGATGGGCAACGGCATTCCTATTTTGGGCACCATGACCCGCAAGTGTCAGGTCAAGCAAATCGGGAGTCATTCTTTTTCAATCATCTTGACCCAAGGGCTCAACCGCCAAATTCGCCGCATGTGCGAGTTCTTAGACTACCGCGTCTCGAAATTGAAACGCGTCCGCATCATGAACATCGAACTAGATGTACCCTTAGGGCAATGGCGCTATCTCAACGAAGACGAAATCTTGGTGATCAAATCGATGGTTGCTAATAGCACGAAAGAGGTTTAGTTTTTCACCTCCTCAAACAACAATTCCGTATTCGGATCTAATTGAAATTTAGTGATTGTTTTACCCGCAACTTTGGGTAGAGCGAAGTGATGTTTGGTGTCGTTTATAGTGAATTTTTGGATGCTCATTTCGCCATTATCGTAATAGAAAGCCACCTTTAATGAAAATTGGAATTGTTCTTTTTGCAATTGACGAAGCTCGAAAAACTGCTGCCCCTCCTCCTCGCTTAACTTCGCTTTGAGGACAGGGTGTCTTTCTTGATACAGCCATTGCTTGAAGAAAACGCTGAGGTCTTTGGAGCTTTGGGCACGCATAACACGCACGAAGTCTTCAGAGCGTGCATTGCCATTCTGGAATTGTAGGTAAAACTGACTCAGCCCTTTGAAAAACAAAGAGTCACCCATTTCTTGGCGCAACATGTGCAAGACCCAGGCACCTTTTTGGTAGGCATTGGCGTTCAGGCGTTCTTGAATATTTGGCGTCAGAGAATCGACCAGTGCCTGATGAAAACCGTTATTGTAAAGATTTGTTACCCGGATTCTGTCTTTTTTGAGCTGCTCATGAAAGGCTTTTTGACCTTCGGAGTTTTCGATGTATAAATTGGTCAAATAAGTCGCAAAACCCTCACTGAGCCAAAGATGCTGCCAATCGGCCTCGGTAACTGAATTGCCAAACCACTGATGCGCCACTTCGTGTGCAATGAGATGGGTTGAATTCAAATTCGCCTTCAGGGAGGCTTCGTCGTAAAAGATACAAGCTGCGTTTTCCATGCCGCCGTAACGCGTGGTAGACTGCACGTTGTTGAGTTGCTCAAAAGGATACGGTCCAACTATTTTTTTATAAAAGTCAATAATTTGAGCTGTCGGTTCAAAACTCTTGAAAGCCAGCACGCTGTCTTGCGGATAGACACTGGCTTGGATTGACAAACCATCGAGCACACCTACCTCTTTTTGCACCAAACGCGCGCAGCCAATGACCGCCACTTTTGCCGCAATGGCTTGCTGCATATGGTAATGCCAAATTTGGGTCTGGGCAGCGCCTTGCTTTTTTGATAGGAGGTCTCCGTTGGCAACCACTTGGTATTTTTCAGGCGCTTCTACAATAAAATCATAGCGCGCTTTTTCCGAAGGGTGATCAATACAGGCATACCAATAATGAGCGCGATTAGGCCAGTTATCTGCAAAAAAAGTACGTTCGTTGTGCTGGTTGTTACTGATCACGAGGCCATCGGACGGGATGCCCGAAAATTGGATCTCAATTTTCAATTCGCTGGTCTTGTTTCGTTTGGGAAGTGTAATATTTAATTTCTTTTCAGACTGTGTAAAAGCCAGTGCTTTACCCGCCAAAGAAACCTTACTGACAGTCATGCCATCGCCCTTCTTTTGTGGACCATAAAAATCAAAAACCAACGAACTGAGTTCAGATTCATATTTAAGCAGTTCTATTTGCTCGGTCACATAAATTGAATCGGTATGGTCTGCTAATTTGATGTTCAGTTGATATGACAAAACATCTATCGTTGGTACTTGTGCCCATAAATGAAGACTCAAAAAACAAATGAAGAAACTGAAAAAGATTTTCATGGTTATCCGAATAGCACTCCTTCTTTCAAGGAATTTGGTGAGATAAAAATTTGTTTAGCTTGGGTTTTCTGAAGCACCCATCTTGTTTTGATAGCGGCTAGCGGAGCCATGCGTTTGCGTATGGCAATGATGTGCGGATTCGCGTCGCGTTCGGCCTGTGAAGAGGCAATAATCTGATCGAGCATCTTGAAAAAATGCTCCGTATTTACTTTTTGCGCCTGACCATTTGCTTCAAAAAAAGATCCCTCCAATAATTCATAAAAAGTTTCAAAACTTCCTGATGCGCCAATGAGTATTTCGGGCAAAGCTTGTTCAAAAAAGGTCTGGCAGTGTTGAGCTAGGTAGGCCTCTACCCTTTGGATATCCTCTTGTGAATAAGGATCTTGAAACGTAAAATGTTGAAACAGACGAGAAACCCCAATATCAAAAGATTGTGCCACAAACGGGCCTTTGGAATCAGCTGCAATAAATTCAGTAGAACCTCCACCGATGTCCATAATGAGTGCAGGTTGTTCGAACGGATGAGTAAGTGCTACACCTTTGTAGATGAGATTGGCTTCTTGAAGGCCAGTAATGATTTCAATTTGAATGGCTAATTCATCGGCCACCAACTGAACCAGATCGGAGGCGTTCTGGGCATCGCGCAAAGCAGAAGTACCGATGGCATGGATTTGTGCTACCTCCCATTTATCGCAAAGCATTTTGAAATGTTGCAGTGCCTTTAGTGCACGTGCCTGCGCATCTGGGCTAATGCGTTTTTCATTGATACCGCCCATACCTAGAGCAACACCTTCTTTGGTCTGAAAAAGAATTTGACGCGTTTGGATGTCGGCAATCAGCAGATTAAATGTGTTGGTACCTAAATCGATGACTGCCCTGCGCATGCGCTTAGAATTTCAGGATGGTCTTTTTGTACCAACGACTTGCCAACCAAAGCAGCAAAATAGCGCAAAGTACAAGCACCAACCAACTGAGGAGGACGGTCATGTAAGCATCTAGCGTAGCTCCTTGTGTAAGTTGGATCATGGCTAAAACCGGCGATGAAAAAGGTAAGTATTGAAAGAAATTAGAGAGCCCTGCTGCCGGATAATAAATGTAAAAGCCGCCTGCGACAAGACCAAAGACAATGAGTAGTAATAACGGAATGAGGAATTGCTGGCCGTCTGCATCTGCCGCACTTCTGGCTCCTAGCACCGAGAAAAGCGCTCCGTAGAAAAAGAAACTGGCCAAGAAAAAAAGCAAGAAATGAAAGAGCAAAAAGCCAAAGTTGAGTTTTTCAAAAAGAAAATCACTCAGCGGATTGAGCCTAACACCTGCCGTACCCTGCCAATAACTTGGATCGAGTAAATCGACAAACAAGGTGTGTCGGAGTATCCAAAAACCCAAACCCATGACAAGTATCCAACCAAATAGTTGCAACAAAGCGACCAAACCAATACCTGCAATTTTGCCCATCATGAGCTGACTTGGCTTTACACTCGCCAAAAGTACCTCGACAATGCGGTTACTTTTTTCTTTGACCGTGGCTCTGAAGATGGTCATGCCGTAAATACCTACAAAAAGCAGAATAAAGGCCCCTAAAGCAAAGCCTGTCCAACTAGAAGTTTCTTTGGCTTCGTTTTTAGGATCGTCGAGGTCTCGAAAATCAAAAATGAGGCCTTGTTTGATGCTGCGGAAAGCTTGCACACTGAGTGCTGAAAACTCCTTGGCTAAAATTTCTTCAATGCGGCGCTCTACCTCAAACTTGAGCTGCATGCGGGTATCGATGCTAGGCTGCTCGCGGTAAAAGACAAAACACTTTTTGTTATTCAGTACTTTTTCATTGAGCTCTAACAAAACATCGAATTCTTGATAAGCCTTAGCATCCTTAAATTCATCAATTTCTAAATAGGCATCCAGGAAGTAGTACTCAATGTATTTTTCTTGTTGAGCGAGCACTTTGTGTTCCATAATTTGCCCAGGATCAGCAATAAGTACTTTGATTTTTTCTTTGCCTTGATCGGCCGCTAAAAGCAGCGCCACGAGTAAAAACAAAACGACCATTGGGCCCAAAATGAGCATCCACCAGAAACCGCGTTGAGACAAGCGCTCTTTGCATTCGCGTTGTGTAATTAACCAAAACTTAGTCATGCTGCAACTGATGTTGAGAAATTAAATCAATAAATACTTCTTGCATTGAAGGCAAGCGTTTTTCTAGGCGCTCAACAACTACTTGATCCTGCAAGGAGCGCATGAGGTCATTGAGTGTGCGCTCACCTCTGATGCGCAGCAAACAAGCGTAACGACCTTCGCTGAGTTCTTTTTGCTCGACCAATTCAAAATCGGTCCAGAGTGCATTGGCAAACGCGAGCATGTGTCCTTCAAAACACACCTCAATTTCACCCTTGCTACTAGCTGAGCGCAAATTCCAGATGCTGTCTTGAGCCAGCACCTTTCCTTGATGTAGCAGTGCTGCGGCATCGCAAATTTCGTCGACACTTTTCATGTTGTGCGTAGACAAAATAATGGTGCGCCCTTGGGTTTGTAAAGCCTTGATTTCATTCATGATGAGTTCAACATTCATGGGGTCAAAACCCGAAAGCGGTTCGTCAAGAATGAGTAATTCAGGCTCGTGAACCAAAGCTGCTAAAAATTGAACTTTCTGAGCCATTCCTTTGGATAAAGTAGCAATGCGTTTGTTGCGCCATGAATCAATTTCAAAATGATTGAGCCATTTATCTACATTTATTTTGGCTTGTTTGTTGGGTAAGCCACGTAGCCGAGCCAAGAACAAAAGGTGTTCTTCAACGCCCATGCTTTTGTATAAACCGCGTTCTTCAGGAAGATAACCGATGTTTTGGAGTTGCGTTGGTGAAAGCGCTTTACCCTGGTATAAAATGTGCCCTGAATCGGGGCTGATCATTTGATTGAGCATACGGATGAGCGTGGTTTTACCTGCTCCGTTCGGGCCGAGTAGTCCGAAAATTTGGCCTTGCGTCAGGGAAATACTGACATCATCGAGTACCAGCTTTCGCTGATATGACTTACTGACACCCTCTATTTGAATCATGATTTAAAGCTACAAAAAACTTAGCTAGCGCAATTCAACTAAAGACTTCCAATGGTACTTTTTTGCTAAAATGAAGTATAAACCTGTAAAAAACACGGCGCCAGTGAGCAAATGTACCCATGCGCTACCGGGTTCAGTGTTGTCTAGCCATAAGGCCTCTGTATGAAAAACTTGCCAGGTGCTGGAGATGACCACAGCACTAAAAATGTTGTTGATGCTGTGAAAAGCAAGTGCGAGCTCGAGGCCGTTATCTTGAACGCTGATCAGTGCGAGAAAGAAGCCTGCCATGAAATAATAAAGAATGATTGCCGGGCCCAAGGCCTGAATTTCAGGATTAGAGCCGTGAACAACAGCAAAAAACACAGCACTTAGCACTAGACTCAGCCAAATCTTACCCGTTCTGGCATAAAGGCCTTGCAAAGCATAAACCCTGAAAATGAGTTCTTCGGCAGCAGCTTGTATTGGGATGAGTAAAATCGAAAGTGCTAAGAGTGGAAAAAATTGTTGTGGTTTGAAATTCCATTGCAAGCTAGCGTCTGAAGCAGTATCAATGAAAATTGGTGCAAAAGAAACGATACCGAGTAATACCAACAGCAAAGCGGCTAACCAAAAAAAGCGTCCCCACCTAAAGCGAGGTGCTGCTGTGAATATCGGGCGCAACTTTCTTTGATGGACAAATACGAGATAAAGTAGTAGACCAAAAAAGAGGAGCACAAATGGAAACAACATCCAAAAAAAGAAGCGCAAACTAC
>JBEBBE010000008.1:0-35212 GCA_041158525.1 Bacteroidota bacterium
GAATCATAAAATGCTGCACTCGCTACCAATTGATGCTTTCCGACAGGGACTTTCACAATACTAAATGAGCCATCAGTTGTGGCTGCTGCCATGTATTTTTGGCCATCAACCTCAATCAATAATTTGGCGCCTGTTAATGGGTAATTTGTTTCGCTGTCAAAGACTTTTCCGCGTACTGTTTGAGTAGGTAACTGTGCATATATCAACGCATTAAAGACCAAAAAAGAGAGTAGTAGTTGTAGTTTCATGGTTTATAATTTGAAACGAATATAGGATTATTTTTTTTTCAAACAACGAAATGATGTTTTGCACGGTTTTTGTCAATGTGGACAATATCATTAACTTTAGAAAAAAAATTCATGAAGACAATCGCCCTTTTTACCTTAATGATTATCGGTCAACTGAGCTTCGCTCAAAAAGCTCCAATGACTTGGTACACCGATATCAATGAAGCATCTGCCATTGCAAAAAAAGAAAATAAACCCATGATGTTGTTTTTTACTGGTTCAGACTGGTGTGGTTGGTGTCACCGCTTACAAAATGAAGTATTCAAAACCCCAGAATTTGAAAAGTGGGCCAAAGAAAATGTCATTTTAGTTGAACTCGATTTTCCGCGTTCAAAGCCACAAACTGAAGCTATTAAAGTTCAAAACCGTGGTTTACAACAACAATTTGGCGTACGTGGCTATCCTACATGTTGGTTTGTCAAGCCAGAAAAAATGTCTGATGGCAAAATGAACCTGACACAACTTGGTTCAAAAGGATATGAAGCAGGTGGGCCTGCCAACTGGATCAACGGTGCAAACACCATGATTCATCCGAATTAAAAGATCATTTATCTTCCGAACTATTCGAATTTCAGTCCTGAAAATTCGTCGTAATTAAAACCCCTGGATGCCAAGAAGCGAAATAGCTTTTGCTTGCGCATCCAGGGGTCTTTTTCTTTAAGGAGTTCTTGCCATTTGCGTTGGGCTACACTTTGAAGAATACCAAAATAGTCTTCGGTGTCGTACATCTCGTGAATGGCTTGCTGGATGAGTTCTCGATCAATATGCTTCAGTTGTAAGCCTTGTTTGATCTTGTTCACTCCCCAATATTTAATGCGCAATTTACCAATGGCATAGGCACGCGCAAAACGGGCGTCATCGAGGAACTTATTTTCTATAAGGGAATTGATAATTTGAATGAGCTCGCCTTCTTGGGCTCCCAAGCGCTTGAGTTTTTCAAGCACTTCATGGCTACAACGCTCCTGATAAGCACAAAATGCCTCAGATTTCTGAAGCATTTGTGTGAGGTCATAAGCGCGAGGCGCTGTCATTACAATGGGATTTCGTTGTTTTCTTTATCAACAAAAGTATATTGGAGTAAGTGGTGAGCTGTTACGCCGCGCACTGGAATCCATTTTTTGTACTTAAAAAACCAACGGAGCTGTCTGCTCATGAGTCCTTTTTTGAAGAAGGCTTCAAGATAAGGATGAACGAGCAGCGATACACCGCTTAAACGTCTTTCATTGATGAGGTAATCGAGGTTGGTTTCGATTTCTTCAGCAAATAAAATGCTCGCTTGAACCTCGCCGCTACCATTACAAGTTGGGCAAGTTTCGGCAGTTTGGATATCGGTTTCAGGGCGAACGCGCTGACGCGTGATTTCAATGATACCAAATTTAGAAGGTGGAATCATGTTGTGCTTAGCACGGTCTGACTTCATGAATTCCTTCATTTTATCATAGAGAATCTTGTTGTTCTCGCGGTCATGCATATCGATGAAATCGACGCAAATAATACCACCCATGTCGCGCAGTTGCAATACACGAGCAACTTCTTCAGCCGCTTCAATGTTTGTGGCAAGAGCATTTGATTCTTGGCCATCAGCTCCTTTGCGGTTTCCGCTATTGACATCAATAACGTGCATCGCTTCAGTGTGCTCAATGATGAGATAGCCACCACTAGGAAGTGGAACCTTCTTACCAAAAAGTGTTTTGATTTGCTTGTTAATGCCAAAGCGCTCAAATATGGCTACACGATTATCGTAATTTCTAACGATTTTTTCGCGGCCAGGGGCAATTTCAGCAATGTAATCCTTCATTTGGATGGCCATTGCTTCGTCATTGACATGGATATTTGTAAAATTACCATTGAGCAAATCGCGCAGAATGGAATTCGTGGTGTTGAGTTCTCCGAGTACGCGTCTTGGGGGTTGTGCCCCTTTCAAATTTGCGTGAAGAGTGCGCCATTTTTCAAGAAGATTCGAAAGGTCTGTTTCGAGGTCTGCTGTTGACTTATTTTCAGCAACAGTACGAATAATGACACCAAAGTTTTTTGGTTTAATGCGATCCATGAGTTCTTTAAGACGCTCCTTTTCAGCAGTATCTTTAATTTTTTGACTCACAGAAATTTTATCTGAGAAGGGCACGAGTACGAGGTAACGGCCAGCAAGGGTAACTTCGGAACTTAAGCGAGGTCCTTTTTGAGAAATCGGTTCTTTTGCCACCTGAACCAGGATAGCTTGAGAAGAGGAAAGTATATTAGATACTTTTCCTTCTTTTGGGATTTCTTTTTCTAACTTAAAGTATTGAAGGTCAGCTACATTTTGTTTTCCAGCTACGCTATCTTTTACATATTTTGAAAAGGAAACGTATTGGGGTCCGAGGTCATGATAATGCAAAAAAGCATCTTTGTCATAACCGACGTCAACAAAAGCAGCGTTGAGTCCATTTGCTACGCGTCGTACTCGTCCTAAATAGATGTCGCCTACAGAGAAGTCTGTGTTGCCGCGGTCTTCGTGCAACTCAATTAACTTCCCGTCGCGTAGCAATGCTATCCAGACGCCGTTTGAACGTGCGTCTACAACGAGTTCTAAATTCACTTGAAATTATTTACAGGATGAAACAATGAAAGCTCAAAGAAAAATCAATGAGCTCTCTATGCGTTTACATATGAAAGAAGAAATTATTTTTTCTTCTTGTGGCGATTTTTTCTAAGTCTTTTTTTACGCTTGTGCGTCGCCATCTTGTGTCTTTTTCTTTTTTTACCGCTTGGCATAATGAGTATATTATATGTTTAGTACTTTGTTACAAAAAAAATGCACCCCCGCAAAGGGAGTGCAAAGGTAATACAAATTTCAGTAAAAAAGAAATCTTATTTCACCTTAACCTTGTTCTTCACTTCGTCAACGAAAGTTTTAGAAGGTTTGAAGGAAGGGATGTTGTGCGCCGGGATGATGATCGTGGTGTTTTTTGAGATATTGCGACCTGTTTTTTGAGCGCGTTCTTTCACTACGAAACTTCCAAACCCACGTAAGTACACATTTTTTCCGTCAGCCATAGAAGCTTTAATGTTGTTCATAAAAGCCTCTACTGCACGGAGTGCCTCTGCTCTTTCCAATCCGGTTTCTTCTGCAATATTTGCAACGATATCCGCTTTTGTCATATCTCTTTGGTTAATTGATTAGGTGATTAATAGCGGCGCAAAAATACTTCACAGAAACATTATATGCGTAATTTTCCACGAATTTTTCTGAAATATTATGCACGCACTTAGTCAGATCTTGATCGAATGGTATGAAAATCACCAGCGTAACTTGCCTTGGAGACATACCAAAGATCCCTATCAAATATGGCTTAGCGAGGTAATTTTACAACAAACTCGGGTCGATCAGGGCTTGCCGTATTACAATAAATTCGTTGCGGCCTTTCCTGATATTCATGCTTTAGCGAATGCTAGCGAACAAGAAGTTTTGAGTCTTTGGCAGGGTCTTGGTTACTACAGCCGCGGGAGAAATCTGCATAAAACGGCTCAAATTATCAGCCAAGCTTATCAGGGGAAATTCCCAGAAAGTTATCAGGGCCTGCTGCAGCTAAAAGGAATTGGGCCATATACTGCAGCAGCCATTGCATCTTTTGCTTTTGATTTACCACATGCCGTTGTAGATGGCAATGTTTACAGAGTGCTTAGTAGATATTTTGGGATTGATTTAGCCATCAACTCCACTCCAGGAAAAAAGGCTTTTGAAAAAATTGCCGAGGAAATGTTGGACCCCAAACATGCGGCTCAACACAACCAAGCCATCATGGAATTTGGAGCGTTGCAATGCAAGCCTGTTTCGCCAAATTGTGAGGTTTGCCCGCTGAATGCCTCTTGTGCTGCTTTTTCAGAGGGAAAAGTTCAGGTTTTGCCCGTCAAAGAAAAAAAATTGAAAGTAAGGCCGCGTTTTTTTGTGTATCATGTTGAACAGGATCTAGAGGGCCGTCTCGCATTTGAACGACGAGGCGCTGGAGATATTTGGGAAGGATTATATGAATTTCCACTTGTTGAGTTGGATACTGAAGAAGCACAAATGGCTTATTTGGATCGTTTTGATAAGGCTTGGCGCTCTGCTCCATTCAAGCATGTTTTGACACATCAAAGGATAAAAGCATTTTTTATCCGCGCTCCATTTGACCCAAAAACCAAGGAACTCAACTATTATCATTTTGAAGAAATTTCCAGTTTGCCCTTGCCCCGCTTGATCGATAAATTTCTTGAACAACATCGGGAAGATTTAACGAAATAGCAGTCGCTTTCTTGTTAACTTTGTAAAAAAAGATCAATGCTCTCAATCAACTACCAATCTAAAGATAAGCAGCCTTCAGTTTTGCGTTTTGTGCCTAACCAGCCAGAAGTCAAAGACTTTGACTACACTAAAACCAAAACGCATTTTGAATTCGAAATCAAAGCAGGTCAAGAAGCCGAGGCACTGCGCATTCTCGCCGACAAGGTCGAGAAGTACTTGCATGACGACGTAGTTTGTCTGAAAATTGAAAATGGAGACAACACTGACCTCTATGCTTTTTTAGAGGGTCTGCTTTTGGCTAATTACCGTTTTTTACAGCACTTTAGTAAACCCAAGCCAGGTGTTTTTGCTGAAGTTATCGTGCCAAAATTATTTGACAAAGCAAGCATTCAAGAATTGCAGCACATTGCTAAAGCAGTTCACAAAACCCGTGATTTAGTCAACACGCCGGTATCTCATCTAAATGCCGAGCAACTTGCACAAGCGGTTGTGGACTTAGGTGAAGAAGCAGGTTTTCAAGTTCAAGTCCTTGAAGAAACTCAAATTGAAACCCTCAAAATGGGTGGCTTACTCGCGGTTAATAAAGGTTCCATTGACCCGCCTACATTTACCGTTGCCGAATACAAACCAAAAAATGCCAAAAACAAACAGCCAATTGTGCTGGTTGGAAAAGGAGTTGTTTATGATACAGGAGGGCTCAGTTTGAAGCCAACACCAGGCAGCATGGATACCATGAAAGGTGACATGGCAGGAGCAGCAACAATGGCGGCAGTCATTTATTTAGCTGCGCTAGAAAAACTACCAGTTCATTTGATTGCACTTATTCCAGCCACCGACAACCGACCAGGCGGAAACGCTTATACGCCCGGTGATGTCATCACGATGTTTGATGGCACCACCATTGAGGTACTCAATACAGATGCTGAAGGCCGCATGATTTTAGCTGATGCTTTGGCTTATTCTAATAAATACAATCCGCAACTTGTCATTGATGCTGCTACACTTACTGGTGCAGCTTTGCGTGCTATCGGAACAGAAGCAAGCATCATTATGGGTAATGCAGAAGATGCTATTTTCAAACAACTAGAAGAAAGTGGTTTTGCGGTGCATGAACGCGTTGTTCGCTTCCCTTTCTGGGACGACTACAAAAAACACATGAAATCTAAAATTGCCGACATGAAAAATATCGGCGGACCAAATGCAGGCATGATTTCAGCAGGTAAATTTTTAGAGCATTTCGTAAAAGCACCTTATATTCACATGGATATTGCAGGCCCAGCTTGGCTAGATGCCCCTGAAAACTATAAAGGAGACGGCGGTACCGGAGCAGGTGTGCGCTTACTCTATCATTTTCTTAAAAGTCTACACAACTAATGGATAAAGATCCTCAAATCGCAAATAAAGAAAAGGAGCAGTCTCAAAAGCCCTTGATCAAAGTAGGTCTTACTGTTGGTGACATCAATGGCATCGGCCCTGAGGTCTTGATCAAAGCACTCAAAGACAACCGCATATTAACCGATATCATACCGGTTATTTATGGCTCGAACAAGGTTGTTTCTTTTTATAAAAAACACCTCAACCTCCAAGATTTCAATTACCAAACTTGTAAATCTGCAGATGAAGTATCTGCTAAAAAAATCAATGTTGTCAATGTTTGGCAAGATGAAATTGAAATAGAGCCTGGGCAATCCAATGCAAACGGAGGCAAATATGCGTTACTTTCCTTAGAGGCAGCTACCAAAGACCTCGCGAGTGGTAAAATTGATGTCATTGTTACAGCGCCTTTTTCTAAAGAAAACGTAGCAAAAGCAGGTTTTGAATTTGTAGGACACACCGAATATTTAGCAGAAATGTCTGGCGCCAAAGAAGCGCTGATGGTTTTGGTTTCAGGATCGCTGCGCGTTGCGTTGGTTACTACTCATATCCCGATTAAAGATATTTCAAGTAAACTCAATAAAGAACTCATCGTTCAGAAAATCGAAGCATTCGAACAAAGCTTGAAGAAAGACTTTGGTATTGTCAAGCCACGAATTGCAGTTTTTGGACTCAATCCACATGCCGGCGAAAACGGCAAAATTGGCGAAGAAGAACAACACATCATTACTCCTGCCATTCAACAAGCACGTCAGAATGGGGTTTTGGCCTTTGGACCTTACCCAGCGGACGGATTTTTTGGCTCTAAATCAAGGCAACAGTTTGATGGCGTTTTGGCTATGTATCACGATCAAGGTCTTGCAGCATTTAAAGCACTCTGCTTCGAAGATGGTGTCAATTTTACAGCAAGTTTACCAATCGTCAGAACAAGCCCTGATCACGGTACCGCCTTTGACATCGCTGGCAAACAACTCGCCGACGAACAAAGCATGCGCAGCGCTATCTACCTAGCCGTTGATGCCTACCGAAATCGCAAAATTTACAAAGAGATTACAGCCAATCCATTGGCATTTTCTAAAGAAGAAAAAGGGAGAAAAGACCAAGATTAATTGAAGATTACACCTAAGTATCTTTTCGGATTTTAAAAATCCAAATTAATTCCTTAATTTTGCCCTTCGTTTTTGTTAGTGAAACTTTCAATATGAATAATCCCTACGCCATACCGTTTGTCGGCCTCAAGCTCGGGATTCACGAATTTGAATTTGACATTGACAAGTCGTTCTTTGAATCTTTGCCTTACTCACTCATAGAAGATGGCCGTTTAATCGCCTATCTAGAGTTAGAAAAAAAGGAAACTATGCTCATTGCCAATATCGGTATTGACGGTTTCATTTTTTCAGACTGTGACCGCTGTGGCGAACCGATTAACCAAGAAATAGATGGTGAGTTCACTATCTATTACACCTTTGGACACGAAGAGTCCGAAGATGAAAACTTAATCGTTATCGCACCCGA
Source organism: Bacteroidota bacterium (assembly GCA_041158525.1). Lineage (GTDB taxonomy): Bacteria > Bacteroidota > Bacteroidia > Flavobacteriales_D > Crocinitomicaceae > UBA952. Next base: position 7,441 of record JBEBBE010000008.1, read on the forward strand.
GAGCTATCAAATAGACCTCACTCAGCCTATCTATGAGCTCATCTCACTATCCTTGCCCTCAAGAATGGTCCATGATGAAGAAGATTGCAACGAAGAGATGGTTGCCCTAATTGCTAAATATCAGCAAGTAGCACCAGATCCAAACAAAAAAGACGACGACGACGACATAGACCCAAGGTGGTCCGCATTAAAGAATTTAAATTAAATAGCTATAAATTAAAGAAAAATGGCGCATCCTAAACGAAGAATATCGACCACACGTCGTGACAAACGTAGAACGCACAAGAAAGCTACTGCGAATCAAGTAGCAACATGCCCAACAACAGGTCAGCCGCACCTTTTTCATCATGCGCACTGGCATGAAGGAAAGCTCTACTACAGAGGGAAAGTTGTAGCTGAAAAAGCTACAGACTCCATCGAGGAGGTACAATAAGTTCTAATTTTCTCCCATGAAGATTGGGCTTGATGTCTCCGGTGGCGATTTCGCTCCGCAAGCGACAATTGATGGTGCATTATTAGCCAGAGAAGAATTGGCTAATGATGTCACTATTGTATTGCTTGGTGACGAACTTGTTATTCAAAAAGAACTTGCTGCAAGAGGAAAATCTCCAGAGCTTTTCGAAATTGTACACGCACCAGAGGTCATTACTTACCATGACCACCCCACACGTGCTTTACCAAAAAAACCAAATAGCTCTATCGCTGTTGGTTTTGATATGCTTGCTAAAGGTCTATTAGACGTTTTTGCAAGTAATGGTAATACAGGTGCCATGCTGGTCGGATCGATGTACAAACTCAATACCATTCCAGGTGTAATTAGACCCTGCATCACTTCAACCTTGCCAACAATTAACGATGGCAAGTCAGTGCTGCTTGATGTCGGTTCTAACGCCGATTGCAAATCTGATGTGCTTTATCAGTTTGCAGTATTGGGTTCGGTTTATGCCGAAACCGTATTAAATATCCCGAATCCAAAAATTGCCCTATTAAATATTGGTGAAGAAGATTCCAAAGGGAATCTGCTTTCTATTGCTGCCTATAAGTTGCTTTCTGAATCCGACGAAATCAATTTCATTGGGAACATTGAAGGTCGTGATATTTTTACAGGTGTTGCAGACGTCATTGTCTGTGACGGATTCACCGGAAATATTGTGCTTAAAGAAGCGGAAGGTATTTTTACCCTCATGAAAAAACGCGGCATTAAAGACGAATATTTCGACCGTTTTAATTACGAGAATTACGGCGGAACACCTGTTTTAGGAGTCAAAGGAAATGCCATTATTGGGCACGGAATTTCAAATGATATTGCAGTCAAAAATATGTTGCTGCATGCACACGAGGTCGTTGTATCTGATCTTGCTGTAAAAATTAACGAAGCATTTAACTAACCATGGGCAAAATTACCGCTGCCATTACCGCAGTTCAAGGATACGTTCCTGAACACATCTTATCTAACGAAGACCTCGCTAAACTTGTAGATACCTCTGACGAATGGATCACATCTCGCACAGGAATCAAAGAGCGTCGTATCATGAAAGATGGTGCCAGTTCTGATATGGCTGCAGCAGCTGTAAAAACCCTCCTCGAGAAAAAAGGTATTGACCCACTTGACATTGAACTTGTCATTGTTGGTACCGTTACCCCTGACCATCCTTTCCCAAGCACGGCAAACATTGTTTGTGACAAAGTAGGCATGAAAAATGCCTGGAGTTATGACGTAAACGCTGCTTGTTCAGGTTTTCTATATGCACTTTCTACAGGTGCTCAATTTATTGAGACCGGAAAACACAAAAAAGTAATTGTCATCGGTGTTGATAAAATGACGTCAATCATTGATTATCAAGATCGCACCACTTGTGTCATTTTTGGAGATGGCGCAGGTGCTGTTTTACTTGAGCCAAACGAAGAAGGAAATGGAGTTCTCGACTTCATCCTTAGAAGCGATGGTTCTGGTAAACAATATTTACAACAACCTGCCGGTGGTTCAGCACAACCTGCATCTATTGAAACAGTTGAAAACCGTTTGCATTACGTGAAGCAAGAGGGTCAAGCAGTATTCAAATTTGCCGTGACCAACATGGCCGATGTTTCAGCTGAAATCATGGAGCGCAATAACCTTACCAGTGACGACGTAAGTTGGTTGGTACCACACCAAGCAAACCTCCGCATTATCGATGCAACAGCAAACCGCATGGGTCTGACCAAAGAAAAGGTCATGATCAATATTCAGAAGTACGGCAATACAACTGCCGGAACGCTGCCACTTTGCTTGTGGGATTACGAAAAACAACTTAAAAAAGGAGATATATTAGTGCTTTCTGCCTTTGGTGGCGGATTTACTTGGGGTGCTATTTATTTGAAATGGGCCTACAATTCATAATTAATTTAACTTTGAAAAAAATATAGTCATGAATCTAGAAGAGATCAAAGACCTCATCAAATTAGTATCGAAATCAGGTCTCGGTAAAGTAGAAATTGAAAGAGAAGGTTTTCGCATTTCAATTAAAGGAAGCCAATCTGAACAAGTATTAGTTCAAGCTGCACCTGTTATGGCTGCTCCAGCGCCAATCGCTGCTGCACCAGTTGCTGCACCCAGTAATACAGGTGATGCTGCACCAGTTGCCGCTTCAGATGACAGCAAATACATCACTGTTAAATCACCAATGATTGGTACTTTCTACAGAACGCCAGGTCCAGACAAGGATGCTTTTGTTAATGTAGGCGATAGCATTCAGCCGGGCATGAAACTTTGTATCATTGAGGCCATGAAAACTTTCAATGAAATTGAGTCAGAAGTTTCTGGTAAAATTGTTAAAGTACTCGTGGACAACGCAAGTCCTGTAGATTACGACCAACCATTATTCTTGGTTGATCCAGCTTAAAAACAGCACTATGTTTAAGAAAATTTTGATCGCCAACCGCGGTGAAATCGCGTTGCGCGTAATTCGTACTTGCAAAGAAATGGGCATCAAAACAGTGGCAGTTTATTCTACCGCTGACAAAGACAGCCTTCCTGTTCGCTTTGCCGATGAAGCCGTTTGTATTGGTCCGCCTGTAAGTTCACAGTCTTACCTTAGCATTCCAAATATCATTGCAGCAGCAGAAATTACTAACGCCGATGCCATTCACCCAGGTTATGGTTTCCTTTCAGAAAACGAAAAGTTTTCAAAGGTTTGCCAAGAACACGGTATTAAGTTTATCGGTGCTTTACCAGAGCAAATCGCTGGTATGGGTGATAAAGCCACGGCAAAAGCAACCATGATTGCAGCCGGAGTACCATGTATTCCTGGTTCAAAAGGTTTGCTCAAAGACCTCGATGACGCTTTTGTTACGGCAGAAAAAATCAAGTACCCGGTCATCCTCAAAGCTACCGCAGGTGGTGGAGGAAAAGGGATGCGTATTGTTTGGAAAAAAGACGAAATGGAAGCCGCTTGGGATTCTGCACGTCAAGAAGCCGGAGCCGCTTTCGGAAACGACGGTATCTACATGGAGAAATTCATTGAGGAACCACGACACATTGAAATCCAAATTGCAGGTGACCAATACGGAAATGCTTGCCATCTTTCAGAACGCGATTGCTCTATACAGCGTCGCCATCAAAAATTAGTAGAAGAAACGCCGTCACCTTTCATGACCGACGAACTGCGCGAGCGTATGGGTGAAGCTGCCATAAAAGCAGCCAAAGCCGTTAAATACGAAGGCGTAGGAACAGTCGAGTTCTTGGTAGATAAAAACCGCGACTTCTATTTTATGGAAATGAATACGCGTATTCAGGTAGAACACACCATTACCGAAGAAGTCATCAACTTTGACCTCATCAAAGAGCAAATTAAAATTGCAGCTGGTGAAAAAATTTCGGGAAAAAATTACTACCCGACCATGCACGCCATTCAATGTCGAATCAATGCTGAGGATCCTTACGCTGACTTTCGTCCAAGCCCAGGAAAAATCACAGATTACCATTGCCCAGGTGGACACGGTGTTCGCATTGATGCACATGTATACGCAGGCTACTCCATTCCGCCGCATTACGACTCCATGATTTCCAAACTCATTGTGGTTGCTCAAACCCGAGAAGAAGCGATTCTTAAAATGAAAAGAGCCCTCAGTGAATACGTTATCGGTGGCGTTAAAACAACCATTCCATTCCATCAAAAACTCATGGAAAATCCGGACTTCAACGCCGGTAATTTTACCACCAAGTTCATGGAAACATTTGAATATTAAAATTAAGGCTTCTTCGGAAGCCTTTTTTTTGAATTAAAGGCAACCCCGCACTAGAATTTCCGTTCTTGATTTGCTATCTTTAGCACCACTAAACCTGTACTACATTCTAATCATGCGTTATTGCTTAGCGTTTGTCGTTTTTATTATGCTCTTGAGTCAAAACTTAAGTGCACAATACTGCACACCACCAACTAGTACAACGGCCATTACGCCGACAACCACAACTCAATATACAGCTACCTTTCCTGCAGGTACCGCTCCTGTTTTTACTTTCACAGCTACGGCTGGTTGCACCTACACTTTTGCAACTTGCGGCCTAAGTAGCGTAGATACCTACCTCAGGATTTATAATGCTGCAGGCGCTCTCGTACAAGGCTGGGACGACCAATGCGGATTTTTACAAACCAATGCTATTTGGTTGTGCAATACAAGCGGCCCATACAGCATTCAACTCTCACAGTTCTTTTGCAATCCACTTTATGGTCCGGCAACTGTGTCTTACTCAACTACCTGTCCTACAACCTCATGTACCAACCCTATTGTAAATGCAGGCAATGATCAAGTACTATGTGCCGGAAGCTCTGTACAATTGGCAGGCCTTGCCTCAATTGGCAGCGGTTCAGGGAGCACAGCACCGCTTACTTTTTCTTGGAGCCCTGCAACAGGCCTTAGCGCTACAAATATCCTCAACCCATTAGCTACGCCTACCACAACAACAACATACACCTTGACGGCAACCCAAGGAAACTGTACAAGTCAAGATCAAGTAGTTGTAACTGTCAACCCTACACCTACCATTTCTAGTACAGCACAATCATTTTGTCCAGGTTCTGCTGTCACGCTTAGTGCAACCGCTACCCCTGCAAATGGTGCTTTCTTATGGACTCCTGGTGGGCAAACAACAAATTCTATTACAGTAAGTCCAACGGCTACTACTACCTACAACGTTCAGTATACACTTGGCGCTTGTAGTGCTAACACCTCTATTACGGCTACACAAATAAACGGCATCGATTGGGCAAATACGCAATGGCCCGGAACTAGCAATATTTGCGAAGGTCAAAGTGTATCCATCTACGGTCAAGTTTTTGAAACCGGCCTTACTGAAGCTGTGGGTCAAGGTGCTGGTATTACAGTTCAATATGGCTTAAGCACTACCAATACGAATCCATCCACCTGGCCGGCAAGTGCCTGGACAACAGCAAGCTTCAATACATTGGCTAGCGGAAACCCAAACAATGACGAATACATGGGTACGCTGACTAATTTAAGTCCAGGAACCTACTACTACGCATTCAGCTATACCTACAACGGGTGTACTGTTTATGGTGGCTATAGCACAACTGGAGGTGGATTTTGGAACGGCACCTCAAACGTCAATGGTGAAATCGTTGTCAATGCCAACATAACGCCAACTTTTTCGCCAGTTGCTGCTATTTGCGCAGGAAGCACCTTTCCTACACTCCCGACCTCTTCGACAAACGGCATCAATGGAACTTGGTCCCCCGCACCGAATAATTTACAATCCACTACCTACACCTTTACGCCTAATGTTGGGCTTTGTGCTTTGCCAACTACGTTAACAGTTGCGGTAAATGCCTTACCTACCCTAAGTATCATCAATGCGGCAGGATCCACCATTTTAAATTGTACACAAACCAGTATTTCCTTAAATGCCGTTGGTGCAGGAAGTTTTGCATGGGCTAATGGTGTTATTCCTATTTCAACCGGATCATCCATAAATGTCACTACACCCGGCACCTATACGGTCGGTATTCTTGACCAAAATGGCTGTACAACCACTACAAGTTTGGTCATAACACAAGATATAACGGCGCCCGTTGCTGTTATTACAAACAACACAAATACAAGTGTGCTTACTTGCACTACTACAAGTATCAGTTTGACTGGTTCGGGTGGCACTACTTTTGCGTGGTCAAACGGCACGAGTAATTTTGCAAGCACAAGTACGATTTCAATTACAAACCCTGGCACCTACACGCTTTCTACTACAGGAGCAAATGGCTGTATTGATACAGAAATCATCAATGTCACTCAAAATATCACCCCGCCGGTTGCTGGCATCAGTAGTAGTGTGGCCAACAATACGCTCAATTGCAATACCACAAGCATAACCCTAACAGCAAGTGGTGGCGTAAGTTATAGTTGGGCCAACGGAGCCACAATCCTGGGTACATCAAATACAATAAGTATAACCTCTGCCGGGACCTACACACTTACTGCTACTGGAGCTAATGGTTGTATAGATACGGAAAACATTACTATAACTTCTCAAGGCAATACTATTCCGAACTTTAACGCTATTGCACCCATTTGTGCCGGTGGCTCTTTCACCCTGCCAACTAGCTCTCTGAATGCCGTTCTTGGTTCATGGTCTCCTAACCCTAACTTTTTCAGCACCACTACTTATACATTTACACCAAATGCCGGACTCTGTGCTAATCCAGTTACTTTAACTGTTGTTGTCAATCCGTATCCGGTCATCAATGCTATCAATGACACAATTTGTGCCGGGCAAACCGGAACCATTTCTACTCAAGTTACCGTGCCTGGTGGTACTTATGTTTGGGCCGGTTCAACTAATACAGCGGCTAGCCTAAGTCTTCCTCTGAATTTTTCAAATAGCTATCAAGTTATTTATACAGTGGCAGGTTGTGCAGATACGGCATATGCCAGTATTGAGGTCAAGCCTGTTCCACAAGTAACGGTTCAGAATTCGACTATTTGTTTAGGGCAAGTAGGAAGCGTTTCTGCCTCGGCTAATTTGCCAAACGGGACTTGGCAGTGGTCTAACGGAAGCAACGTAAGTTCACAAGCATTAAGCCCAGTTGCTACCACAAATTATACTGTTGTTTATACCTTAAATGGCTGTAATTCTCTTCCTGCAACGGCTACCATTACTGTACTCCCTGTTCCAAGTATCACTGTAAACAGCCCTACCATCTGTCTAGGAGATCCTACATTACTTATTGCTACGGCCAACCCGGCTGGTGGAAACTTCTATTGGGGGCCAACTGCCAGCGTCGGAAATAACCAATTAACAGTAAGCCCTACCCAAGATACTATTATACCAATTTACAATGTTCTCAATGGTTGCTATAGCGACACCATTTTCTCTCAAATTACTGTAAATCCACTTCCTATCAGCAACATAAGTGCATCTATCAACCAAGGATGCATGCCTATCTCGGTTGTTTTTACACCAGATATTACCACCTATGATACTTATTCTTGGGAAAGTAACAACCAAAATATTGGCACAACTAATACCCTCGCTTTTGATTTTATTAGCGCAGGGACTTACAATATCACCTTGACAACCACACTGAATGGTTGTACAAGTACGGCTACTTTAACCAATCCGATAATTGTAGATGCGTATCCGATTGCAGCCTTTGAACCGTCATCAGACATGTTTACTGAGCCAGGTCAAGGATTATCATTTTGGAATAATTCAAGTGGTGCTCAAACTTATCTTTGGGACTTCGGTGATGGCAGCACGTCTACAGAATTTGCCCCTTTTCATCTCTTCAATAATGCTGAAAACGAAGAAATTACAGTTACACTTGTTGCAGCATCAAATCTAGGATGTACAGACACAACCGAATTTCTAATTGAATTTGACCCAGGGCTCGTTTACTATATTCCGAATTCATTTACTCCTGATGGTGACCAATACAACCAAGTTTTTCTTCCGATTTTTACTTACGGAATCGATCCTAGTAATTATTCGCTTGCCATTTATAATCGCTGGGGCGAATTCATTTTTGAGTCTAATAATCCAACTACAGGTTGGGATGGTACCTATGGACCTGATGGCATCCAATGCCAAAATGGTTCGTATATTTACAAAATAACAATCAAAGTGCCTTCTCGAGACGAAAGAAAAGTCTTTGAAGGTCACGTCAATCTGATTCGCTAATGGTAAAAAAACTACTACTACAACTTCTCATACTTTTAGGGCTTCAAATTAGTGTTTTCTCCCAAGGAACGCCTATTAGTGTGGGTACGCAAGTAACTACATTTACAAGCATGATCCGGGGTTATCACTTTACGGCTCCAACTAGTTTTACCATTTGCGGTTTATATATTCCACCAGATGCTGCACCTACCGGTACGCAAACCATTCGCGTCGTTAAATTTACCGCTGGCCCGCCTCCTGCTTTTGCCGGAACTACAAATAATTTCATCCAATTATTTACCATCAGCAATGCACCAGCAACCCAAGTAGTGGCTTGCAATATTCCAGTTGCTGCTGGTGAAATTATTGGTGTTTACGGGGCACGTGGGGCAAACTGCGTCAATAGCTATGGCCCGGCAAATTTCGTAACAAGCATCAACGGATTCAACGCCACATTGCAACGAAGTGGCATGCAGTCTTGCCCGGCAGGTACCGGAGCGCCCATGGCCAACATTTGGTCAGAGGTGAACTACAACATTGGCCGCATCAACATGTACATCAACTGCTGTACGACGCCGACCTTAACTGCAAGCAATACAAGTCCTATTTGTAGTGGCCAAAGTCTTAATTTTGGTGCAGTACCGAATCCAACTGGGACCAACTATACTTACAGCTGGACAGGGCCGAACAACTTTACATCGACTTTACAGAATCCAACAATACCAAGCCCTACTATTTTAGCTGCAGGTACTTATACGGTTACGCTTACTGTCCCTAACTGTGGTACATCTAACGCAACCACAACCGTAACAGTCAATCCTGGGCCTGCCGTGAGTGCCACACCTGCAACAATTTGTGTGGGTGGCTCCACCACGCTTACCGCAAGTTCTGCTGTAACTGGTGGCACTTACAATTGGCTTTTAAATGGTGCCTCTATCGGTTCAGGATCAAGCGTAACGGTTTCACCCACAAGTACTACAACCTACACCGTTGAATACACCGCCAATGGTTGTACAGGTACAAACACGGTTACTGTTACCGTTGAAGCAACGCCACAACCCATTGTTACCGTTGACTCTGTTTGTATTGGCTCAAGCGGAACCTTATTTGTCAATAACGTAAGCGCCGGAGGAACTTATCTTTGGAATACCGGAGCAACTACGGCTAGTTTAACTGCTGCTCCAACTTCTACTTCCAATTACAGCGTAGTCTTCACAAGTGCAAATGGCTGTGTAAGCCCGAGCGTAAGTGGAACAATTGTGGTTAAACCTTACCCGGTCATCACAAGTACCAATGATACAATTTGTTTTGGTAGTTCTACCACCTTAGCAACACAAGTGGATTTACCTGGTGGGACTTACTCCTGGAGCCCGATTGCGGCTAGCAGTAGTTCAGTTACTGTAGCGCCAACTACCACTACAACCTACACAGTTATTTATGACCTACTAGGTTGTCAAGATACTACACAAATGACCGTTTTAGTGAATCCTATTCCTGTGGCTTCGACAGCCAATGGCGTTATTTGCTTTGGAGATACTATCAACCTTGTTGCCACGGCGAACTTACCTGGCGGAAGCTTTTTGTGGTCAAATGGTACAGCCAATGACACCAACACCGTTTGGCCAGCTGCTAGTACCAGTTATTCTGTTACCTACACGCTAAACAACTGTACAAGCCCTGCTGCAACTGCTCAAGTAACAGTTAATCCGATACCGGTTGTGACCCTAAATAGTGCGACTATATGTGAAACAGATCCTGTAACCATTACAGCAGTGCCTGATTTAATCGGTGGAAGCTACACGTGGGGGCCAAATCAAATTGCAGGTGGTGCCATTCAAACATTGACCCCACTTCAAGATACCACACTGAGCGTCATTTACACACTGAATAACTGCCCAAGTTTACCAGCTTTCAGTACCGTAATAGTAAATCCATTACCGGTGGTTACATTTAGTGCAACGCCTATAGAAGGCTGTGCGCCTTTAAGTGTACAATTTACAGCCGATGACCTCACAAACGCCACCTATAGCTGGAGTACGAGCAATGCACTTAGTGCTTCAGGTGCCACACCAACTATTGTATTCCCTGCTGGCGGAACTTTTGATGTAACACTTGCTGCAACCACCGTACTTGGTTGTTATGATATCCATACGGAAACCAATTACATCTATGTAGAAGATTTACCAGTGGCTTCTTTTGAATCACCTATTTCTGTATTCACCCAAGAAGCACAGTATGTCATGTTTGATAACCTTTCTTTAGGCGCAACTAACTACGTTTGGGATTTCGGTGACGGTCAGTTGGCTTATGATTTCGAGCCTTCGCATGTTTTCCAAAATACCATGAACGGTTACACCATTACCTTAACTGCACTCACAGACTTACTTTGTTCAGATGCAACCACAGTAAGTATCGGTTACCAGTATAATGAATTGGTTTACATCCCAAATACTTTTACACCAGATGGCGACCAAAACAATCAGGTTTTCTGCCCGGTATTTTACTCTGGATTTGATCCGGCTAATTATGAATTGACGATCTACAACCGTTGGGGCGAAGTGATTTTTGAAAGCCATAACGCACTTGTTGGCTGGGACGGTACCTATGGCCCAGATGCCATCGAAGTGCCTTCCGGGTTGTATCAGTATCGCATCGTCTACAAAAATCCTGATCTCGACGAACGCAAACTACTGACTGGCCATGTCAACCTATTGCGCTAATCTATAAAATCCTATCTTTGAGGCTGACCTGCTGATCAGCACATGAAGGAACGCAGCTTTTATTCCAACCTCTTTTTTTCTCTAGGCCTCAACCTTCTGGTCAAGCCTGCAGCAATTTTTATAATTGACGCCGCGGTTCAAAATCGTGTTGGAGACGCATATGGAATCTATTTTGCTTTTTTCAACCTCAGTTTAATACTTTCCATTCTTTTTGATTTAGGCATTAATAACCTCAACATAAAACTGGCCGCTCAAGATTTAGAGCAAGCAAAAAAAAGGGTGTCAAGTATCCTTGTATTGCGCATTTTCTTACTTGTATTATATATCTCCGCGCTGGTAGCTCTAAAATTTCTGACCTCCATCAGCTGGCTAGAATATAAGCTCATTCTCATTTTTGGCATCAATCAATTTTTAATTGCAAACATTGCTTTTTTTAGAAGCTATTTTGCAGGATTACATTGGTTTCGGTTTGACGCATTTATCAGTGTCTTAGATCGTTTACTACTGATAGGAACGATGGGTTACTTGCTTTACGTTGCCCCACTTGGAGTGAAATTCATAGATATCGAAATATATGCCATCATCCAACTGCTTTGTTATGCGCTTACTTTTTTAATTGCCGGAATAGGACTGGTGAAGAAAGTAAACCCTTCATTTTTAAAACCTGACTTTCTGTTAATGAGGTCCATGATTAAAGAGGCCTTCCCTTATGCTTTATTGATTATTCTGATGACGCTCTACACACGAAGCGATGCGCTCATCCTTAAGAATTTTGCGCAAATCAGTGAAGTCAGTTTCTACGCCCAGGCATATAGGTTGATTGACGCGCTCTACATGTTTGCCATGGTTTTTGCGGGCTTACTTTTCCCGATGTTTGCCAAACAAATTAAAAACGACCCCAAACAAATTGAAGTGCTCACACTTCAAGCTAGTCAACTATTACTTGGAGCAAGCCTCATTTTTGTGGTGTTTGCGCTACTCAACGGAAGTGCGTTTCTAGATTTATTCTATGAAAATACCAGTGTGTTGTCCGGAGAAATCCTCTTCTATCTTTCTCTTGCTTTTTTCGGGATGGCTTCCAATTTAATTTATGGATCGCTGCTCACGGCCAACGGTTCGCTTAAAATTTTAAACCTGAGTTCAATAGGAGGTGTTGTGTTAAATCTGCTACTCAATTATTGGCTCATACAAATGGCACCAGAAGAAATGGGTGCCTTGGCGGCCGCAAAAGTTGCAGCCATCACTCAATTAACCGTTGCTTTGATACAACGCTTTTATTGCTATCGCCTCTTTCATATCAGGCTTCCAAAATCATTGATGCTCAGATTTCTTGGTCTTTTATTGATGCTCATTTTATTCTACGTGGGGGTTTGGGTTGTACTCTTTTCGAGCAGTATTTCAATAAGCTCAAGCTCAATAATCGTTTTGTATGCTTTCGTAAGTATCGCTCTTTTATTTCTATTTGGTTTTGTTGATCTGAAAGAAATAAGAAAACTCTTGCAAAAACGAGAAGCCATGAAATAAATATGGAATTTCGCAGTTAATGTCATAGCTTTGAAAAAAATTCGGTACCACGCATAATATGGAAAATCAAAACCTGACTGAACAACGAAATGCACTCATGTTATTCCTCTGGAATAATAGAAAATCTCTCATGCTGTTTACTGGAGCAGCAGCAGTTGTATCCATCATCATTTCTTTTTTAATTACACCGCTTTTTCTATCTACGGCAATCGTTTTCCCGGCAGCCTCTAGTAACGTTTCCTTCTCAGAACAACGAAACGTCAAGGCAGCAGCCATGGACTTCGGAGAAGAAGAGCAAGCCGAACAACTCGTTCAGATTTTATCTTCATCCCGCATCCGCGATCGCATTGTACAGAAATTTGATCTTTTTGCGGCTTACGACATCGACAAAAAAGACCCCAACAAGAATTATAAACTCAACAAAGCCTACAACGAGCACTTTTCATTTGCCAGAACACGCTACGGATCCATCCAAATCGATGTGCTAGACGAAAGTCCACAGCGCGCAGCAAATATGGCCAACGATATCGTGGACCTCATCGATACCATTAAAAATGAAATGATCCGCGAGCGTACTATGCCGGCATTTCAAATCAACTTGCGTAAGAAACAACAAATGGAAAAAGAGCGCGATTCCATTTTGAGCAAACTAGAATCTTTAGCTGCACTTGGCGTATTGCCTAACGATGCCAGAGCAACACTTTACCAAGCCCTCGTTGACTCAAAAAGCCCGGCTGAAAAAGACGAAATCCGCAAGAAAATAGAACTCAATAATAAATACGGTTCAGTGTATGACGGTCTAGAGTACCAACGCAATGAAAAAATTGTCAAGATTGAAGATTTCCGTGTTTCGTATGAACAAGCTGAATCAGATGCCAATGCCAATTTCACGCATAAGTTTGTCGTGGAGCGCGCTGTAGTTGCAGACCGCAAAGAAAAGCCTAAACGCATGATTATTGTGTTAGTAGCAACAGTTGGTGGTTTTCTTTTTGGTTTATTCTTCCTCTTAATCAGACAACGCATCGCAGAGCTCAAACTGAATGCATAAATGGTGAAAACCAAAACCCTTTTTATTGTTGCTGCACTGCTGCTTTTTTTAGCATTAAGTGGCCTTTTTATTTGGCAAGACCTTGCTGTCCTGACCTTATTCCCGTTGGGTTTTTTAGGTATTTACTTTGCGCTATTTGAAACCGAGAAGCTCTTTTTGAGTTTGGCTTTTTTAACACCGCTTTCGATTAATATTGAAGAATATACCAATGCTTTTGGGCTTTTCGTGCCAACTGAACCCTTGCTTTTTGGCTTGATGCTTTGGCTCAGTGCCTTACAGATTAAAAAAGCATTTCTGCCGGCACATCTTTGGAAAAGCCCCTTGATTTGGGCTATCCTCATCTATTTTGCTTGGTTACTGGTCTCTGCCATTACAAGTTCGCACCCCATCGTTTCACTAAAATTTATTCTTGCCAGGCTGTGGTTTATTGTACCGATGCTCTTTTTTGGCAGCTACTTTTTTCAAAAAAGAAAGAACCGCTTAATATTCATTTGGCTTTTCATTGTAGCCAGCGTCATCGTTATTTTATATACTTTAATCCATCACTCGTTTTACGGTTTTGGAGAAAAAGAAGGCCATTGGGTAATGTCTCCATTCTTTAAGGACCACACTATTTACGGCGCCATTGTCGCGCTTATACTTCCGCTCGCAGTTGGTCTATATGTCTATAAAAAACATGATCCCTTGTTGCAATTGACGCTTATCAGTTTAATCACCATCATCCTGATTGGCTTGGTTTTGTCCTATACCAGGGCGGCTTGGCTGAGTGTACTTGCAAGTGTTGGCATTGCATTTCTACTTTATTATAAAATTTCCTGGAAACCACTTGCAGCAATTGCAGTGCTGGGTATAGGAGGCGTGCTCTATAAATGGGATAATATCCAGATGGAGCTCGAGCGCAATAAATATGAGCACACTACGGAAGCTTTTGACGAACGTTTGCAAAGCGCGGCTAATATCTCAACCGATGCATCAAACCTTGAACGCATCAATAGATGGAGCTGTGCGATGGAAATGTTCAAACAAAGACCCATTGTTGGTTACGGACCCGGCACCTACGCATTTGAATATGCCCCTTTCCAAAGACCCGAGAATTTAACCATTATTTCCACCAACTTTGGCGATATGGGCAATGCCCATAGTGAGTATTTAGGCGCCTTGGCTGAAACCGGAAGCATTGGTCTATTGACCTTTCTCAGCTTGGTCTTTTTCATCTTTTACACAGGAATTCATTTGTATTTCAGGATCCCAAAAAGCTACAAAGAAGACCGCATCATCATCATGAGTAGTATCATGGCCTTAAGCACCTACTTTATTCATGCTTTTCTAAATAACTACTTAGATACCGACAAAGCAGCCGTGCCTATCTGGGGCATCTGTGCAATGTGGTTGGTTTATGAAGCTGAATTAGGTCCATCAACGGCCGATCCAAAGTGACGGATTCAAAGTAACAGGGTTCACCCCGACTACCTGATGCACCTCAAAGTGGCAAATAGAAACGCCGCCGTCATTTAATAAAGACCCTATCACTTGTTTGGTTGAAACTTTGCTGCCTACACTCACATAGGTCTCAGCCAAATTTCCGTAAACAGTTCGGTAAGCACCGTGTTTGATAATCACGACCTTTCCAGCTCCGGGTACAGAGAATACGGTGGTTACTTCACCTTCAAAAACCGAGCGCACTCTTGAACCGCGATTACAAGTGATATCGATGCCATTGTTGTTCCATTCAACCCCGCTAAGTGTTGGGTGATAATTGCGACCAAAACGTTCAGTAATACTGCCGTTATCTACTGGCCAAGGCAAGCGCCCGCGATTGGCTTCAAAACTGCGCCCGATAGCAGCGCCTTCTGTAGATACCGGTGTGGCTACTACTTTAGGGGCTGGCGCTGGGGTAGTTGTAGACTTTGGAGTGGCTGGTTTAGTACCTGATGCTGTTGTTTGCGTAGTGGGTTGCTCAGCTGGTTTTGCTTTGGCAGCTTTTGCAAGTTCTGCCTGACGCGCTGCCTCTCTTGCTTTTTCTCGAGCAATATCAGCACGAATTGCTGCATCAATTTGCTTTTTGAGCTGTATTTTCTTCTTTTCGTCTTCTTTTAGCTGTGCAATAAGGGCTTGTTCTTCCTTTTTAAATTTCTCGTAAGATTTTTCTTTCTTGGTCTTGTCCTTTTCTATTGCAGCTCTTTCTTGCTTCTTTTCTTCAAGTGCTAACTCTTTAATTTGCTTTTCATCTTCAATCTGATTGATTTCCTTCGAGATGAGCTCTTGATGTTGTTTAATGAGGGCCACTTGCTTTTGTTGAATGGCCGCCACTTTCTTGAGGTATCTGTTGCGGCGGAGCGCTTCATTGTAGTCATTAGATGACAGCAAGAACATCACTTTGTTGTAATTCCCGCGGTGTTTGTAGGCATACAAGAACATTTTGCGATACTGCTGCTTGAGTTGTTTCAAACGGGCAATTAAACGCTTGACCTCCATTTTTTTCTGAACCATTTTGATTTCAGCGCTGCGTACCTGGTTATCGAATAAATGCACCAATGCTTCGCGAGTCTTGATCTGATTCTCAATGAGCCTGATTTCGTTTAAAGAAGCCTGACTATTGTTCTTGACCTTATTGAGCAACTTTTTCGTGTTCGAAATGCGCTTCTCTAGTTTTTGCTGTTCTTTTTTGAGTGTTTGCTGATCTTGCTGTGCAAAGGTCAGGTTACTCAAAACGAGAATCAGGAATAGTTTAATCACATTTTTCATAGCTTTCTGGTATGACGATGATTAATTCTTGGGGTTCATTGACTTCTGCTTTGTCGTAATACAATAAAATTGCCATCGTTTTTTTGGGTGTTTTGATGTCAATTTTAACTTGAAGCGGAATGTCAAAAGTACCAATTGTTTGTCTTTCTAAATAAGCAACTAAAACCTCTGTAGAATCTTCAATGCTTAGAATCCGTGTTTGCTTGAGGTGCTTGGCATCTGGGGTAAGCTGATACTGAATCATGAGGTCATCGCGCTGCTTTCTTTCTGGTTTTTTGCGATCGCGTTTTTTGTGGGTAGAAATGCTGTAATTGAAAGGGTCGTTATCCACAAAATACTTTTGTTCTTGGTGGTAATCAAGGGGTTTCCCTAACAAGATTTCTTCCAAATTTTCATAACTGAAATCGACACCGAACATTTCTTTGAGGTAGTCGAGAGAAGTAACCGAATAACAGCGGTCGCGCTTATTGACAACGCTGACCGAATCTTTGGTTACCATGGCTGTCACAACTGGTATTTTGGCATAGGTAATGATTGCATTGACGGCGCTATCTGAGACAATTTTAAGTGAGGTCTTCAAAGAAACCTCTTTATCTCCTTCCTGATAGGTGACATTGAGTTTTGAATAAAAGGTGCGTGGCTCAAGATGAGACAAGCTATCAATTCTGTCAATGAGCTCCTTGTCTTTGATTTTTGGCAGTTTCAAGGCAGCTGCATCTTGGGTAAGCACCTCAGCTGGCTTACAAGCCGCCAAAAACAGCAGCATACATAGTGCTGAACTATATTTAAAAAGGATGGACATACGATTTTTTCAATATTTTATCGGCTAATTGCAAACTGCCTTCGCCAAGAGTATGAGCGAGTTCCCAGCATTTGAGTGCTTCTTGACTTTCACCTAATTTAAATTGTAAATCACCCATTAATTCGTGGTAACTCGATGATTTCAATACATTTTGATTTTGAACCGTTCTCAATACTGCAAGGCCTTGCTGATAGTTTCCTGCTTGGAAATGCGCAAAAGCTTCTTCTTGTTTGTATAGATCGTTGTCAGGTGATAATTGTCTGAGTTCTAACAAGCGTGCCATTGCACTCTTGACTTCTATTTGATGCGTAAATAATTGGTGAAGGTATTGCAATTCAACCGCCGGATTCGACTTACTGAGTTCTAGTGCTTTTTTGAAATGCGCTAAACCATCAACAGTTTGCCCAAGGCCCAAAGCTGCTACGCCGCGTTGTACCCAAACCTCAGCCAACAAGCCCGGGTCATTTACTAACACGTTGACACATTGATCGAGGTGCTCAAGTGCAGCTTGGAATTGCTTCGATCGATTATTACTAAGCGCTAAAAAGAAGTAAGGCAAAGGTTGGTTTGGAAATACAACTGCAGCGGCCTCAGCATCTTTTTGTAAAGAAATCCATTGTTGGGTTTCATATTCGAGCAATAAAATTTGATTCCAAACCGGATATAAATTAGGGTCAATAGACACTGTGTTTTGATAGGCCTTGATTGCTTTTTGTAATTGCCCCGCTTTGTAATAATAATCGCCGGCAATTGAATAAGATTTAGCTTCGGTAGGGAAAGCTTCAGTCATGTAGGTTACTAATGGCTCCAGACTTGGGTCAGGAGTTTGAGCCTGCTCATTTAGAAGCATAATGAGGATATTCATTTTTTGATCTAGGCTGGGTCCTTCTAATAAAATACCGGCTTGTAAAAATTTCTTACCCTGAGCGCGGTCACCAGATCGATACAGCATTTCGCCATACATGAGTGTAGCTACTCCATTGTTTGGATCTGCTGCAACTAAATCTTTGAGCAATTCAAAACCCTTGTTATAGTTCTGTGTTTTGAAATAATGATCCACTAAGTTAGCCAAGATCATCGGTTCTTTTGGGTAGGATTTTCTGGCATTTTCCAAAACCTCAATGCCTTCTTTTTCTTTACCCATTTGGAGCAAAAGCTTGAACTTTTCGAGTTCAGTATTTGGGTTCGCACCAAGTGCTAGCTCCATTTTTTCAATAAGCGCCAACGATTTAGCAGGTTTTTGAAGTTGCTGATAAGCTTGCAATCCACCGCTATAAAAATCGAGGTTTTTAGGGTCTGCCTTCAAAAGCGCTTCAAATACAGCAGCAGATTCTGCGTATTTGCCCATCTGGCCATACATAAAAGCGAGTTCTCTTTTGTAATGTAGGTTTTTCGGGTCCAGTTCAGCAGCCAGCTCTGTATGATAAACTGCTTCTGTATATTTTTCTTGTTTCAGATAGGTTTCAAACATGGCATAATGCAAGGCCGCATCTTTCGGGTTCTGTTGTAAACAGACTTTGAAAGCAGTAATCGCTTCCTCGTGTTGTTCATTTAACATCGCTCGAACGCCCGTATGAAATTGCTTAATATAGGCAGGGTCTTGTGTAACCGGTTGCTCTTGAACTTTACAAGAGTACAGGATAACTAAAGCAAGAAAAATGTAGAGCTTATTCATGAATTGTGCTGAAATCTCCGAGGCTTAAGTCTTTAGACCTGCCTGTATAATTGGCATTTGAACCAATCATGGAAGCGCTAAGTTGTGCTTTGCTAAGTTGTGTTTTCTCGCCGATAATGGTATTGCTAACTATGACTTCATGGAGCACACTTCCTGCACCAATGGAGACATGCGGACCAACGATAGAATTAGAAATTTGAACGTTGGGTCCTATATAGCAAGGCTGGATGATGACACTGTCTTTGATATCAGAAGAAAGTTGCTGTAAGCGACCAGCTTCTTGATCGTGTTCGAGAACACGTTGGTTGGTTTCGACGGTAACCTCCTTGTTTCCGCAGTCAAGCCATTCGTCTACAGTTCCTGGCTTGAAGGCAACACCTGCTTCAGTGAGTCTGCGCAAAGCATCTGGCAACTGGTATTCGCCACTTTTGATCACGTTGTTATCAATGAGGTATTCAAGTTCGGAGCGCAAACGCTTGCCGTCTTTGAAATAATAAATGCCGATCATGGCTAAGTCAGAAACAAAAGTTTGTGGCTTTTCAACGAAGTCAATGATATGACCATTGGCATTAAGTTTGACCACGCCAAAGGCACTAGGGTCTTCAATTTGCTTCACCCACAGGATGCCTTCATCTTCTTGTGAAATTTTGAAATCAGCCTTGAACAAGGTATCAGCAAAAGCAACTACAACTGGGCCTTCAAGTTTTTCAGCGGCGCATAAAACAGCATGTGCAGTTCCAAGCGGTTGCAATTGATAATGTATAGAACCTTTCGCACCAAGGCGCTCTGCTACTGCCAATAATTCTTTTTCAACTGCCTCACCAAACTCACCAACAACAAATGCTATCTCTTCAATAGGTTCTGCACAAACTCTGGCAATATCAGCAACCAAGCGGTGCACAATCGGAATGCCTCCGACCGGAACAAGTGGCTTAGGAATGGTTAGGGTGTGGGGTCTGAGTCTGCTACCGCGACCCGCCATAGGTACTACTACTTTCATTTGAATTATTTTAGACCGGTACTTCCAAAGCCGCCTTCGCCACGCTCTGAAGATCCGAGTTCAGTAACTGAGATTAAATTAACTTTTTCAACTTTGCAAAACACCAATTGGGCAATGCGCTCTCCGTCTTCAATGATGACCGTTTCGGAAGACAGATTGACAAGAATTACGCCAATTTCTCCGCGATAATCTGCATCAATAGTGCCTGGGGTATTGAGTACGGTAAGCCCTTTTTTGAGTGCCAAACCACTTCTTGGGCGAACTTGGCATTCTAGTGAAGGATCCATTTCTAAAAACAAACCCGTTTTAATGAGGGCCCGCTGCATAGGTGCCAAACTTACAGGCTCGGATAACAGCGCTCTGACATCCATCCCGGAAGCGCCAGCAGTCTGGTAAGCAGGCATTTCATGATGCCCCTGATTGACAATTCTTACTTCATTGAAACTCATCTTTCAAAAATAAAGTAATTCTTCACGCTAATTTGCTGCGTTTTCTAGGATTAATCAACAGCTTAGTATGGACAACATCCTTAGTTTTTAAGCTCAATTGCTTACTTTTGTTTCACAATTCATTGATTATGTTAGAAATTCAGCGCATCAGACAAGAAAAAGACGCCATTATTGCCGGTTTAGCCAAAAGAAATATCGATGCAAGTAGCACCCTTGACGAAATTTTAACCCTTGATCAACAATGGAGATCAGCTAAAACCTCGCTTGATCAAGTTGCCGCTGAAATGAACCAATTAGCCAAATCAATCGGAGAGCTTTTCAAAAGTGGCAAGCAAGAAGAAGCTGCTACGTTAAAAGCAAAAACGACCGAACTTAAAACACAAGAAGCTGGCCTCAAGGAAGAAGTGAATCAACTTGAAGAAGCCCTTCAGAAATTACTCTATACCCTGCCGAACGTACCCAACGACATGGTTGTAACAGGAAAAGATGCCAATGACAACCAAACCGTTCACGAAGCCGGAACCATTCCAACGTTCAACTTTGAAGCACAAGCCCACTGGGACCTCGCTAAAAAATACAAACTCATCGATTTTGAACTCGGTGTTAAAGTAACCGGTGCTGGCTTCCCATTTTACCGAGGCAAAGGGGCGCGTTTACAACGTGCACTTATTCAGTTTTTCCTTGATGAAGCCATCGCATCTGGCTATGAAGAATTCATCTCTCCACATGTTGTCAATGAGGCAAGTGGCTACGGAACAGGGCAACTCCCGGACAAAGAAGGTCAAATGTATTACATCCAAGAAGATGATCTTTACCTCATCCCGACAGCAGAAGTTCCCTTGACCAATATTTATCGCGATGTGATCCTTCCTGGCCCTGATTTTTCGATTAAAATGTGTGGCTACACGCCATGTTTCAGACGCGAAGCGGGTTCTTACGGAAAAGACGTTCGCGGGCTCAATCGTTTGCACCAATTTGACAAAGTAGAAATTGTCCGCATCGAACACCCAGACAACACAGCAAAAGCCCTTGATGACATGATTGCACATGTCTCTAACTTACTAGACAAATTAGAATTACCATATCGCATTT
The DNA here is from genome assembly GCA_041158525.1 of Bacteroidota bacterium. GTDB lineage: Bacteria > Bacteroidota > Bacteroidia > Flavobacteriales_D > Crocinitomicaceae > UBA952. Next base: position 28,645 of record JBEBBE010000008.1, read on the forward strand.
TGCGTTTGTGTGGTGGCGATATGGGTTTTGCTTCGTCTATGACCTACGATTTTGAGGTTTTCTCAGCAGCTCAAGAAAAATGGCTCGAGGTGAGCTCTGTTTCTCGCTTTGATACCTTCCAATCTAATCGCTTAAAATTGCGCTTCAAAGACGACAAAAAAACCACACTTTGTCATACCCTGAACGGCTCAGCTTTAGCCTTACCTCGTATCTTGGCTTCGTTACTTGAAAACCATCAAACGGAAAACGGCATTGCTATTCCAAAAGCACTTCAAGCCTATACCGGATTTAGTGTTATTGACTAACAATTCTTGGGCTAAATTTGCGTTAATGAAGGGCTTGTGCCCATGAAACCGACCTTTATCAAGTTTCTATTCCTGTTTTATAGCGCCTTAGCGGTTTGCTTCAGTGCTGCTGCACAATTGAATCCGAAGTTTAAAACACTCGAGCCTACTATAGCACAACAATTTTTAGATAGCCAAGCTATTTACTTGCCGTCTTTGTCTTTTTATAAAGACCGACAACAAACTCAACGCTTTGAGGTCAGCCCAGATCATTATGTCATTCAATTTGATAAAAACATATTTGTTTGGTTGACGCCACCGACAGATACCCTTTACTTATTTTATCAGGTCTTTCCTTTTGCACTCAAACAAGTATGGCAACCCTATCCGTTTCGCAGCATTCCGACCGATGCTGAGGCCGCAGAACGCGCTAAATTTCAGATTAACAGCACCAATTCGCAAGATATTTTTGGCGGCAATAGCATCCAAAAAAATGGAAGTTTGTCAAGAGGAGTTGGCTTTGGAAATAACCAAAGTTTGGGTTTGCAATCTTCATTGAATTTGCAGCTCAGTGGCCAAATCACGCCAAACTTAACACTCACCGCGGCACTTTCTGACGCCAACATTCCATTGCAAGCCTCCGGAAGCACCAATCAACTCAAAGAATTTGATCAAGTATTTATTCAGGTACACAATCAGCAACTGAAAATCATTGCAGGTGACTTTTGGCTGCAAAATCCGAACTACAGCGACTTTCTTGTTTATAAAAAACGCGGACAGGGCTTAACAGGATCTTATCAGTGGAAAGTCAAGCAAGGAAAGGTCTTCACACAATCTACAGTTGGGCTTTCTAAAGGGAAATTTCAACGTCAAATTATTCAAGGAAAAGAGGCCGTGCAAGGGCCGTACCGACTCAATGGCGCCAATAACGAACCTTACATCAGTATTTTATCCGGAACCGAAAAAATTTACATCGATGGTAAACTGCTCACACGCGGTCAAGAATTCGACTACATCATAGACTACAATACCGCTGAACTCACTTTTACATCTAGGCAATTGATCACTAAAGATGTGCGCATCGTGGCAGAATTTCAATATGCCGATCAAAATTACAGCAGGAGCTTATTACAACATACTTCGCGTTTTGAAAATGACAAAATTCAAGTTTGGGCAGCTGCCTATCAAGAACAGGAGCTCAAGAATCAACCACTTCAACAACTATTATCAACAGCTCAACAACAGAGTCTGAGTCAGATCGGAGATCAGCTCTCTAACGCAAGCGTGCCAGGCTTCGATAATGTAGGGTTTTTAGAAAACGCCAACATGTATCAAATGATAGACACTTTAGGTTTTGACAGCGTTTTCGTGCTCAGTGTGAACCCACAATTAGCTACTTATCGTTGCACGTTTACGCAAGTTGGAGAACACCAAGGAGATTATGTGCAGGTTGGCATCAATGCTTCGGGTGTATTCTACCAATGGGTCCAACCTGAAAACGGGATTCCACAAGGGAATTTTGCCCCGCTTCGAAAAGTTGAAACACCTCAGCGCAAGCAAATGCTAAGTACTGGTTTTTCTTATCAACTCAATTCAAAATGGCGAATTTTTACCGAAAATACACTCAGCGAAAACGACCTCAATCTCTTTTCGAGTAAAGATGACCAAAATAACCTAGGTTTTGCTTCAAAAGGTGGGCTCGTGCGCAAACAAGAAAAATGGCAAGACAGTACTCAGTTTATTCGTGAAAGCGCTATTCATTACACCTATCTCGGACAAAGATTTATTCCTATTGAACAGTTCCGAGCCGTTGAATTTGACCGAGACTGGAATATCAGAGGCCAACAGTTAAATGGGGCTCAGTTACAATTGGCACTTGAGCAAAAATGGCTGAATAGTCAAAAAGGGCAAGTACAGCTCAAATTGGAAAATTTTCAAATTGACACCAATTTTAGCGGGCAAAAATTTTATACGGAGGGTGCCTGGAAAAATAACGGTTGGCATGCCAAATGGGACGGCTTTGCCATGCAAGCAAAGCAAACCAGTTTACAAAATACATTTATCAGACATCGGGCAAAGATGAGTAAGCAACTTGGGGTTTTTCAAGTAGGATTCACCGATGACCACGAGTGGAATATTTTTGAGAGTCAGCAGCAATTTACTCCTCAGTCGTATCAATTTTTTGACGCCCAAACTTACGTCAGTTATCAGCCAAAAAAAGGCCTCGACCTTAAGGTATTTTATAGAGAACGCTATGACTGGCGACCAGATTCTAGTGCGCTCAACACAGCAGCAAAGGCCCGAACTAGTGGCCTCGAACTCAAATGGGACGGCAATCCAAAGCACCAACTCCAAACCATTCTCGGGACCAGACAGCTTTTTATCTTGGACTCAACGCTTATTGCGCAAAGTCCTGAAAATAGCGCCGTAGGCCGCATCGATTACAATGGTAAATTTTTCAAAAATGCCCTCGTGATCAATACGTTCTATGAATTAGGTTCCGGCCTCGAGCAGAAAAGACGTTTTCAGTATTTAAGAGTCAACGACGGACAGGGTATTTATGCCTGGATTGATTACAACAATGACGGCATCAAGGACCTCAATGAGTTTGAAATTGCACAATATATTGACCAAGCACAATACATTCGGATTTTCGTTCCAAGCACCGATTACGCGGCCGTTTATGCCAATGAATGGAACCAAAGTATCTTGTGGAGACCCGAACAGCTATGGCGCAATCGAACAGGGGCGATCGGTTTGTTGGCCAAGTTCTCGAATCAAACTAAAATTCGAATTCAGCGCAAAATCAACGAAGCCAATTTAGCACAATGGATCAATCCGTTGGCTACTCAAATTGACAACAATACCTTGCTGTTTGCCAATTCTCAACTCTCCAACTCCTTGTTCTTTAACCGCAATAGCCAAGTATTTTCCGCCGCCTATAACTGGAGCCACAACCAAAGTAAAAACCTCTTAGCCAACGGACAAGACGCCAGGGCAAACCTCAATCATCAAATCAATTTGCGTTGGAATATTGGGAAGGCATTTGCGCTAGAGACCACAATGAGTAAAGGACAACTTACAACACTTGCAGACTACACTGCTGGGCGAAATTACCAGCTAGAAATTCTAGATTTCAAACCACAATTGATTTATCAGCAAGAAAGCAAACTGCGTTTGAGTTTAACAGCCGGGCTTACCCAAAAACAAAACAATCCGATTTACGGACCCGAAAAAAGTTTAGCGCGCTCAATAGATTGTTCTTGGAAAATCAATAGAACTGAACAGTCCAGTATTACTGGTAATCTAAAGTATATTTATTTTGATTTCAGTGGCTCACAGCAATCGGCGGTAGCTTATGAAATGTTAGAAGGACTCCGGGCAGGATCAAACCTAACTTGGGGGCTCAATTTCCAGAAAAATCTTGGTAAAAATCTGCAGCTAAGCTTACACTATAATGGCCGAGCGATGCAAGATCAACGCAGCATTCATAGTGGCGGCATGGAATTAAGGGCTTTCTTTTAAGCTTAATGTGCAATTTGGGCTTTGACATATGCGCGGGCTTGTGCATCGGCTGCTACAAAATCTTCATAGCGTGGATTGAGCACATTTGAAATATTGCGCATTGTCTGTTCATTGAGTTGGCCAATTTCTAAGAAGGCGATTTTTCTTTCCAAAAATGCAGCTACCGCTTCTTCATTTGCCGCATTTAAAACACAAGCAGCTGTACCCAGTTCATTCATCGCTTGGTAGGCTAAATCTAGATTTTTAAAAACCTTTCTGTCTGGCTGCTCAAAGGTAAGTTGCGGATAATCCATGAAGTTGAAACGCGGAAAATCGGTTTTGAAACGCGCTGGATAAGTCAAGGCAAATTGAATAGGCAACTTCATGTCAGGGAGGCCCATTTGTGCTTTCATGCTGCCATCTTCAAATTGTACCAAACTATGCACAATTGACTGCGGATGCACAATGACATCAATTTGTTCGGGCTGTAAGCCAAATAGCCATTTCGCTTCTATGACTTCCAAACCTTTATTCATGAGGCTCGCTGAATCAATGGTGATTTTAGCGCCCATGCTCCAGTTAGGATGCTTGAGTGCTTGCTCAAGGCTAACTTGTTGCAATTGTTCGAGTGTAAAACCGCGGAATGGCCCGCCTGATGCAGTGAGGTAAATCTTCTCAATGGGATTATGAAATTCACCCACTAAGCACTGAAAAATTGCTGAGTGTTCGGAGTCAACGGGGTAAATATTCACCCCTTTTTCTTGAGCTAATTTAGTAATAAGCTCACCCGCCACAACCAACGTTTCTTTGTTGGCAAGCGCAATTGTTTTGCCCGCCTCTATGGCATGAATTGTTGGCTTGAGGCCTGCATAACCAACCAAAGCAGTAAGCACGGTATGCACTTCTTTGGATTCAACCACTTGGCAGAGCGCCTCTTGGCCTGCATAGACATGAATGTCTTCTGACCACAATGCTTCCTTGACCTTTTGGTACTGCGTTTCATCAGTAATTACAACCGAATTAGGCTGAAATTTCTTGGCTTGTTCGATCAGTAAATCAGCATTTTTACCTGCTGTCAATACTTGTAAATCAAAATAATCTGGATACGCCTCAATGACGTCTAAAGCTTGTGTCCCAATCGAACCTGTCGAACCAAGTATGGCAATGCCTTTCTTTTCTTGCATAGACAAAGGTAACAAAAGAGCCAAAAGAAAAGTTTTGTACTTTTATTCAAATATCCCTTTTCATGAAATCTTTACTTCTCTTTTCTATTGTATTGCTGAGCGCTACATCATTCTCTCAAGAACTAACAACAACCGAACAACGTGTCGAAATCAAGTTGAAGGATAACCGCTATAAAGAGACCGCACATACAATGGGAAAACATGGGGTGGTTGTGAAAAGTTTAAGTCGAACAGAAGGTATAAAAGGTGATTACTATTTGCATCACGATGTGTATGATTTAGATTTGAAGCTGACCCATTCTGATTCAATTAAACAAGATACACAGAACCCATATATAGCCACATTTGAAGGAGAGCAAAGCATCTATTATTTAGCCTACCATCGCAATTTACCTACCTACATCTGTGCTTTTGATATAAATACAGGTGAAACGAAACGTACAGAATTTGATTTGATCGGAATAAAAGGAATCAAACAAATTTATTCATTTCATGTCGTAGGTCAAAAAGCCTATGCCATATTAGAAGAAATTGGTAAGGTTAGTCTTTTGTTGTTTGATTTGGATAAGGGAGCGGCAACAATTACCCCAATAACCATCGAGGGTATTACTAAAGACAAAGCTGCACCAATGAATCTACAATATTTAGAGGCCGCTGAAAAATTTTATCTTTCGCTAAGAGTTTACGTATCTAAAGAAGAAATAGTAACTTATCTGCTTTCAATTGACCTAGAAGGCAAGCTTTCCAAACCAGAAATGATCAACGGTATGGGAGATAAAATCATTAATTCTATTTCTGTTGGTGCGGTTGGGTCGAATGAAGTTGCCGTTGCAGGAACCTACTGTAGTAAGCTTGGTGGTCCCGACACAGGTGTTTTTTTTGGGGGTTCTTCTAACGGCGCTTTCACAAAAATCAATACTTATAATTTCATAGATATCCCCAACTATTTTTCTTCACTTTCAGAAAAAAGACAAGAACAGATTAAAAATAAAGCAGAAAAGAAAACTTCGGAAGGCAAAGTATTTGAATTCAAAGAAAACCTTATTATTCATGATGTCATTTCCGCTGACAACGAATTTTTATTCATTGCAGAATCGGTTCAACCAATCACCCATATTGATACTAAAACAACTACCGTTAATGGTCGTACAACAACGGAAAGAGTGGAAGTTTTAGATGGCTATTATTACTCGGATGCCATGGTAACCAAATTCAATGCCGAAGGTGAAATCATTTGGAATCAATCTTTTGATATTTCTTTGAGTACCGACTTTAAGATTCCAAGAACTTTGATTCATGTCGCTACAAATGAGCAAAAAAATATCCAGTTGGTATATTCTTATGGGTACCAAATTTTTGCAAAGGCCTACTCTTTTGATGGTGAAATAGTGCATGATAAAAAATCAAACCCAATCATTGCCCCGGACGAAAGTGAAAAAGTAAGCGTATACTTTAGTAATATTTCCTATTGGTACGATAACTACTTCTTGTCTTTTGGTGATGAGAAAATCACAAATAAAGAAGACCGCCAAGACAAGCGCAAGGTCTTATTTATGAATAAAATTTCCTTTGAATAACAATAACTTACTCCACCGT
>JBEBBE010000009.1:0-11624 GCA_041158525.1 Bacteroidota bacterium
CTTGCTTGCCTTCATTATTTGTAAAACTGAGTTCAGAGATATCCTGAATATCCTTTCTATTGGCAGCATCGAGCATTACGCGGATGTCGTATTCTGAACCACCAAGGTCAATTTGGCTGTCGTCATTACCAGAAAGTGCTCCTTGTAATTGCATCCCAACTGCGGCTACATTTACACCTAATTGCCCCATCTTTTCACGGTTAAGTGCAATTTTAACTTCAGGCGTAACATCTTCGGTACTTAATGATGGATCTTTCGCTCCTTTCATGGCTTTAATCGCATGCTTCAAGCGCTGCGCTTCTTTCATCATGAGTTCTTTGTCATTACTCGAGATGAAGATTTCGATTGGTGCTTGTTCGGAATCGATTAAGCCCATGTTGAGCGCTTTCACTTCCACGCCCGGAAATTCATCTTCAATTTTCTGACGAATGACGTTCATGTAATCGACTGTCGGAATTTCCTTTTGCTTGTCTTTTTTCATCATGACCGTAACCTCTGAACGGTTTTCAGCGCCAAAAGCTGCAGCTCCGAGACCTGCACTTGGGCCGCCCACATTGGAGAAGACGATATCAATCATGTCTTTTTGAGCCAATAACAACTGCTCAATTTTCATGGTGGTCAGGTTATTCTCTGCAAAAGTCGCACTCTTTTCATATTTGAGTTTGAGCATGAATTTTCCTTGGTCACCTTGAGAAACAAATTCTTGACCCACAATACCTAAGCCCATCGTAGAGAAAGATGCGATGAAAATGCCAATGATGATCAAGCCCATCGAGATTTTGTGTCTGAGTGCCCAGCCCACTATTTTCACATAAGAATCTGTGAAGATGGTGATGCGGCGCTCGAACCAAAGCAAAATAGCTTGAAATGGCTTCTTCGGATTGAGTTGAACTTCTTTGGCAAAACGCGATGCCAACCATGGTGTCAGGGTAAAGCAAACAAACAAAGACATCAAGGTTGAAATCACAACCACAATAGAGAACTGATGCAAGATATCAGAAATGGTTCCTTCAATAAAGACAACCGGTGAAAAGACCACGACGTCAACTAGCGTAATGGCTAGGGCTGTGAATCCGATTTCGTTTCGACCATCTAGTGCAGCCTGACGACGCTTCTTGCCCATTTGCAAGTGGCGATAAATGTTTTCTAAGACCACAATAGAGTCATCTACAAGAATACCAATCACCAATGACATCGCAAGTAAAGTCATGAGGTTGAGCGTGTAACCCAAGAGGTACATCGCTACAAAAGTAGAAATCAAGGATGCCGGGATTGAAACCAAGACAATAAAGGCATTTCTGATGGTATGCAAGAACAAGAGCATCACTAAGGCTACTAACAAGACAGCCAACTCGAGGTCATGAATAACGGCATCAACCGACTCAATAGTAGGAATTGAGGTGTCTGTAGCAATCGTGAATTGCAAGCCTTCTTTGGCATACTTCTCTTCGAGGTCTTTGAATTTCTGCTTGGTCAATTTAGCAACATCAACCGCGTTGGCGTCACTTTGCTTTTTGATGCGCAGACCAATACCATTGACGCCATTCAAGCGGCTAATAGTTACTTGATCATCACTGGCATCAACCACTTCTGCAAGATCACCTAATTTGATAGACGAAGTGCCTTTGGACACCAAAACAAGATTTTTAAGGTCCTCAATACTTTGGTATTTTCCCGTCAAACGCACCGTTATTTGCTCGTCTTGACTTTTGACCTTTCCAGTTGGGAAATCGAGGTTTGACATCGCAACAGCCTGATTGATTTGGGCCAAAGACAAACCGAGTTTGCGCATTTTTTCTTTATCTACATTGACGCGAAATGCACGGCGCTCACCACCAATCACTTGCACCTCGGCCACCCCTTTTACCTGCTTGATTTGCGGCAACAATTGTTCATCCATCAAGCGCATGAGTTCAGCATCGTTGATTTTGGATGCTACGGCACTCAGCTGTAATACGGGCGTTGCATTGGGTTCAATTTTGGCAACTACTGGATTGAGGGCATCTTCAGGAAGTTTACTCAGGTTATTATTGATCTTTCTTTGCGCATCTTCAAGTGCGTCATCAATGTTGGCTGAGGCCTTGAACTCAAGCAATACAAAAGAAGCATTATCGAAAGAAAAAGATGTCACTTCATCGACGTTTTCCATACCACTTAGGACATCTTCAAGTGGTTTAGACACCTGAGATTCAACAGTAGATGGAGACGCACCCGGATAAGCCGTAGTGATGGTTAATAGAGGAGCCGAGAAATCCGGCATGAGCTCATAAGAGAGCTGCTTGTAACTGAGGATTCCACCACCAACTAAGATGGTGAAAATTACGATGATAAATGAGGGCCTTTTAATGGCCAATTCTGTAAGTGTCATGGGGCTATTTATTGCGTTTGATGTTCATCCCGTCTTCTAAATTCACTTGTCCTTTCACAACAATTTGATCTGATGCTGCTAAGCCTGAAACGACTTCTAGGTAATTTCCGTCAGAGGTACCTGGGCTAAAGCTCGTCAGCTTCGCTTTTCCGTTGCGCACCACATAAACTTGCGGCGTTTTGGTAGAGCCAATGAGTGCTTTTCTTGGCACAGCCATAGCCGTAACCGATTTTGTGCTTTGTAGCGTTACGCTTCCGTACATACCAGCAAGAATTCTTGCTTGCGCTTTGTTCGAAACCAATACTTGTACTTTGAAATTATGTAAGGCATCGGCCTGAACCGAAGTACTATAAACGCTGGCATTGTAAACTTCTCCTTCATGCGCATCTACACTCACTGCGACTTTCTGCCCCACTTTGAACTTGAGCACATCGCGCTCAGGAACAGAAATGGTAAGTTTGAGTTGTGCAATATCTGTGAGTTCTACAATTGGTGTTCCTGGCATGACCATTGAACCGAGGTCTGCCATTTTTTTTGTGACAACACCTGAAAATGGTGCCAATACTTTACAGCCTTTGAGTTGCTTTTGAAGTTGCTTTAGTTGTACTTCGGCAGATTTCAAGGCCAATTCCATTTTCTCTGCTTCAACAGATGATACCGCCTGTTCTTTTCGAAGATTTGCAAAGCGCGCGTTGTCATTTTTTAACTGAGCAATGTTTAGCTTTGCATTTTCAATCTGCAACTGAATCAGTTCGTCATCAAGTTTAGCGATTACCTGACCTTTTTGAACTTGTTGACCTTCTTTTACTAATAAATCGATGAGTTTACCAGATCCTTCTGAAGCCACATTATTCTGGTGCATCGCATCAAAAACACCTAAATAAGAAAAGGCACTCTCAAATGTATAATTGGCCACAGGGTTAGCCGTTTCAACTAAAACAGCCGCCTCGAGGTCATGGATGTAAATTTTCTTTTTTGCTTTATCTGCGTTTGATAAAAGTTTTGTCACGGTTAAAGCTAATGCACCAATGACAATAATTGAAATAAGGATGATTCTTTTCATGATAGATTATTTGATATTTCCGTTTGTTTTTAAGTATTCAAGTTCTGCTTGTCTGAGTGATACATACGCTGCTACCACACCCGCTTGTGCTTGCTCAAGACCTGTTTCAGCCATTAAGAAGTCATTCACGGAAATGAGACCTTCTTTGTATTTTAAAGACGCATTTTTCAAAATAGATTCAGCCAAACTGAGCTGCTCTTTAGCGACATCTAAAGCGGAAGCCTTTACTGAAATATTGCGCTTGTTTTGTTCGCTTTGTTGTTGTAGTTGCAAACGCGTAAGATCTTGTTGCGCTTGAATTTGCTCTTGCTTAAGGGCATTGACTGCTGCTTTATGGTGCTTATCGAGACCATCAAATAAATTCCAGTCAAGACGCAAACCAACAAAAGCTCCATCAATACCCGTACGAAAATCTGTTTCAGGATTCATATTGACGTTATATTGGTAAATGCCGTACAGATTTAAGTTAGGTAAATAACCCATCTTGATGCCTTTTGCCTCTTCTTCGGCCATTTTTTGCTGTTGCTCGAGGAGTTGCAAAGCAAATAAATTAGCTTGTGTAGGATCCACAAGTAAGGTTTGCTGAACCATTTGATCATCAGCCAATGTAATTGCTGTTTTAGGATCAACACCAATCATGATTTTGAGCAATTCTTCTAATTGTGACTTAGTAGCATTTAGGTTTGCTACATTATTTTCTATGTTGAGCAAATTGATGCGAACTTTGTCTGCCTCGGTCTGCACTAGCATGCCTTGACTCACGAGTAGATCCATGTTTTTGAGCATGCGTCTCACATGAGTTGCATTGCTATCTAGAAAACGCAATTGTTGATCAACACCTTGTAGAATAAAAAAGGTATTGGCTACTTGATATTTTACTTCTTGAATGGTCATGTCGCGCTTGATCTTGACGATATCACTATTGATACGCAAAGCAGACAGACCATAATTTACTTGGGAATTGAAGAGGATCTGATTGAGCTGCACTGTATTACTCAAAACGATAGGCACACCAAACTTCACTTCAGCAAATGTACCAGCTGGGCCGCCAAAAAACTGAGCCGGAACCACCTGTCCTGGAATGACAGCATTGTAGCGATAATCACCACTGAAATTTAAGGATGGTAAACGCGTCGATAAGTAAGCCGAACGCTGACTTTCATTGATGGCAACATCAAGTTGCGCATTTCGAATTTGCACATTGGCCGTTTCAGCCAGGCGCAAGCAAGCTGCGAGGTCATACTTTTGGGCCTGTACAGACAGACCCATCAGTACAAATAGCAATCCGAAGGAGAGATTGGGTTTCATTTTCATGCTTTTGGGTTTGATATAAATAAATAATTGATAATTAATTCTTTGACTATTGCTTTATGCTTGATTAAATCTGCTTCAAAAATTTCGGCGTCAATTCCGTGAAACTGCTCGGTCAATTTTTTGGACATAAAAGGATAATGCACATTAGACATCAATAACATGGTCATGTTGCGGATGCTGATATCTCTGATTTCACCTTTGGCTTTTGCCAATTCAAATTGCTCGAAAATGCCCGTTTTGGCGATGGGTTCTAAAAAATGACTGGGCATTGGGGCATCGGTTTTATTCTGATGTAAAGACTGCAGAATAAACATGGGTAGTTCAGGGTGCTCCATGAAAAACTCAAACTCTTTATCTATGAGTTGTTCTAGCTTTTCTTGAAGTGTGAGATTGGAGCTAAAAACTTCTATCATGGACTGCAAGAAATCACTCATGGCGCCTTCAAAAATGAGTTCGAAGAGTTTTTCTTTGGATCTAAAGTAATAATTGAGCAAAGCGACGTTGCTTCCTACCTCTTTGGCAATATCGCGTACTGAACAACCATCAAAGCCTTTGGTCATAAAGACTTTCTTTGCAGCAGCCTTTATTTTTTCTTCCGTACTGAGGTCTCTTTTCATAGGTATTGCAAAATTTGCGCTGCAAAGTTAAACACTCTTTTTAAACAAATGTTTAAGATTTGTATAAAAAATTAAACGATTGTTTAAATTTTGGTCGTTTCGGGGCATTTTTGTTCCTTTGAGAGATGAATAAAATTGGACTTCTCCTCTTCCTCCTACCATCTATTTTTTTAGCACAAGAAACCAAACAAACTACTGAATGGTTTGCAGATGCCAAACTAGGTATCTTTATTCATTGGGGGATGTATGCGGTTGATGGCACCTCAGAGAGCTGGGCCTTTCATAACAAAAGTGTGAGCTACCCCACTTATATGTCGCAAATGAAGAGGTTCTCGGCTGAGCATTACCAACCTGAACAGTGGGCAGCACTCATTAAGGCTAGTGGCGCCAAATATTGTGTCATCACCACCAAACACCATGACGGTTTGGCCCTTTATAATACACAACTCAAAACACCACAGGCCAGTAAACAGCAAAACTGGAACCCGAAGTATCCATTCAGTACGAGCCACCAAACACCGGCACGTCAAGATTTAATTGCTCCATTCTATAGCGCACTGCGAAAAGAAGACATCAAAATAGGCGCTTATTACTCTTTACTCGATTGGTCTTCAAATGACTACCCTGCCTTTCTCAAAGACTCAAGCCGATATCAGATCAAAGATGACCCTGCGCGCTGGGAACGCTTTTTAACATTCATGCATGGGCAAATTGCTGAAATTGCAACAAACTACAATCCTGATCTTTATTGGTTTGACGGCGATTGGGAACATTCTGAAGCTGAATGGCAAGCGCAACAAATTGATTCCATCATTAAGGCTAAAAATCCAAATGCAATATTAAATGGCAGGCTCAAAAGCTTCGGAGATTATGATACCCCGGAGCAAAACATGCCGATCATTCACCCAGACAGAAATACCTGGGAATTGTGTCTCACCTCCAATGACAACTGGGGTTATCGCCCACAAGACCGCAACTTTAAAAGTCATTTCGAACTACTGAGCATTTTTACTGAATGTTTAGGCATGGGCGGCAACCTGCTACTCGATATCGGACCCAAAGCCGATGGTACAATTCCGGATGAACAAGTTGCCATTCTGAAAGAATTTGGACGTTGGACGCAAAAAAATGCAAGCGCCATTTACGGCACAACGGCGGGTCTGCCAGCTGGGCATTATCATGGTAACTCTACACTCAGTAAAGATTCTTTACAGTTAAACCTCTTTGTTCCAAGCCCACAAAATATGGAGCTGAGCACTGCAAAAGGCGTCATGACCATTTACTTAAAAGGCATTAAAAGCAAAACGACTCATGTGAAATTACTTGGTTCTGAGGATATTATTCCGATCAAAGAAGTCGGTAAGATTTCTTGGAGCTATGTACCCGGAACTTACTTTATAGAAATTCCTATTGCAGCAATGGACCCCATGATCAGTGTGCTACAACTGCAATTTGCTGAACCCCTTCAGCTCTACCGTGGCAAAGGCGGCTTTCATTAAAAACCCATATTTACGCATATCATTTCATGAAAAACCTAATACTCTCCTTCTTTTTGCTTTTGACGCTTGCTACTTTCGGTCAAAAGGAAATGTTTTTCCCCAAACTACAACGCACCTTTGAATTTTACCTGCGTGAAGCCGGGCAACAAACGACTCAATTTCAATTGCGCTTTTTCTGGCCTGACCAACAACTTTTTCCGAACTGCGAAACCTGGGGAAGCGATGGCTTTGGTGTGATTTGCGACCAACGTCAGATTCAAATTTTTGCTTACTCAGAAGCAGCATGTAAAAACGCTGTCTATGATGTCTTGCAGCGCAAATTTGGTTTTGAATACTACCAAGCTGAGTGCACCAAGTTGCCGGGTCGACTGCCTGTTAAATTTGCCTATGACCGTTATGAATCTGTCCCGGCCTTTGAGTACCGCGAAATTTTTTACGGAGAAACCAGGCGCACTGGCTACGGCGACTGGCACAAACTAACCAGTGGTGAATCATCATTTACCTTTGAAAATCATCCGGGTTGGGGATTGTGGGTACATACTTTGCACAAATTGTTACCTCCCGAACAACACTTCGAAGCACATCCAGAATATTATGCGCTGCGCAACGGAATCCGCATGAAAGACCAAGTTTGCCTGAGCAACCCGGACGTTTTAAATCTGGTTTGTGATAATCTCGCCATTGAAATCAGTAAAAAACCTGATGCCAAATATTGGTCGGTGAGCCAAATGGACAACTACAACTTTTGCGAATGTGACGCCTGTAAACACACAGACTCTATTGAACACAGCCACGCTGGCACCATGTTGCGCTTTGTCAATGAAGTAGCCAAGCGCTTTCCGAATAAAATTATTTCAACCCTCGCCTACCAGTATACCCGAAGTGCGCCGATACTTACCAAACCCGAAGCCAATGTCAATATCATGCTATGCACTATTGAGGAGAATCGGGCAAAATCTTTAAAAGGCAGCAGCTTTGAAAAAGACCTGAAAAATTGGGCGGCCCTGACACAAAATATCCTCATTTGGGATTACGTCATCAATTTCTCGCACATGGTGATGCCCTTCCCGAATTGGCCTACACTCCAAGAAAACATCCAAATTTTCCAGCAAAATGGAGTCAAAATGCTTTTTGAGCAAGGCTACAACTCGCCCTCCTCAGAAATGCAACCACTTCGCGCCTTTCTACTTTCTAAATGGGCCTGGGATCCGAAGCTCAATGCCGATAGCCTTATTTATGAATTTACAGAAAATTACTATGGCCCTGCCGGTATGATCGTTCGGGAAGTACTCCGTGCTCAGGTCAAAGATTTACAAGAAAGTTGTAAAGCGCTGACACTTTACGAACCACCCATTACTCATATCGGCGGCTATTTAGCTCCTGCCAATCTCAAATGGGCACTCAGCATGTATGAAAAGGCCAAAAGCCTTCCTGAAATGCAGGCAACACACATTCAAAGAATTGAAATGGCCGAACAAAGTATCCGTTATGCCTTACTCGAAGTTTCCAAATCACCAAGTGCGGGGTCCGATTGGTATTTTTCGGGCAACAGCGCTTATTATCAGCAAATGCTCAAAGACTTTACGCGCATTGCGCTCAATTATGGGCCCAAACTCTTGCATGAAGTCAGGCTCAGCCCTTCAGATTATGAAAAAAGCACCCAGCAATTTTGGAAAGAAGCCATGGTAAATCATTTGGCAAAAAATCAACAAATTAAATACCACACCCTACCCGCAAAGGCCTATTCGGATGGTCTTCAACTTGAAGACACAATTACTTACACTTTTAGCTCTAGTCTCAATGATGGCCTACGTGCCACCCAAGAATACCAAAAAAGTTGGCAAGGATGGCAGGGTCAGGACGCCAAATTTCAACTCGTGCTCAAAAAACCATATGTAATCGATTCGGTGCGCATCCATTATTTGGCCAATAACCAATCGTGGATCATGGGCCCAAGTTTTTTGAAGGCATTTGGACAAACTTCAGATCAACAAAGTTTTACAGATTCTACCCTGAATGCTTTGGTCAACCAAGCACAACCTAACGGCAGTTATCCGCTCACGCTGACGCATTTTCCAAATAGCAGCATTCAAACACTAGAAATAACCATTGGCAATCCGGGGCAACTCCCTAAATGGCGAGGTGTCGATGGCTTAGGCTGGTTGTTTATTGATGAAATTGAAGTTTATGGCCATGAAAAATAAATTACAACTCATTATACTTTTATGCGGCTTGCTTCCAAAGTTTGTAAGTGCACAACACCACGAGCAAACCTACTTCCCCCCGACCGACAGCTTGGTCCTGAACAAATTGGCCACATGGCAAGATTACAAATTTGGGCTCTTGATGCACTGGGGCGCCTACAGCCAATGGGGCGTTGTTGAAAGCTGGAGCATTTGCCCCGAAGACGAAGATTGGTGCACACGCCGCGGGCCCTATGCAGCTTCTTACTTCGACTACGTAAGTAACTATGAAAAGCTTCAACAAACCTTTAACCCCACACAGTTCGACCCAAAACGTTGGGCTAAAGCCGCCAAAAATGCAGGTATGAAATACATGGTGTTCACCACCAAGCACCACGACGGCTTCTGCATGTTTGATTCCAAACTCACGAATTACACAGTGGCTAACCCAGCCTGCCCCAATAGCAAAAGCGCGCAACCCGACCTCACCAAAAGTATATTCGAAGCTTTTAGGGCTGAAGGGCTCTGTATCGGCGCCTATTTTTCCAAGCCCGACTGGCACCACCCAGACTACTGGGACCCCAAATTCCCACCCTACGATCGCAACCCCAACTATGACCTTCAAAAGAAACCAGCCAAATGGGAATCATTTGTTCAATTCACACAAGGCCAAATCATGGAACTCATGCAGCACTATGGCAAAATTGACATCTTGTGGCTAGATGGCGGTTGGGTTCAGCCCTACACCGAAACCTCACCGAAGTGGGGCTACAAACCCGTTGATCAAAATATCCGCATGGATGAACTTGCGGCTAAAGCACGCCAATTGCAACCAGGCTTAATTGTTGTGGACCGCGCCGTAGAAGGCCCAAACCAAAACTACCTCACCCCAGAGCAAAGTATTCCAGACAAGCCCTTGCCTTACCCCTGGGAAACCTGCATGACCATGGCCAACAGTTGGAGTTACGTACCTGGTGACCAATATAAAAGCACCGCAACACTCCTCAAGAATCTTTGCCTTATTGTCTCGAGAGGCGGCAACTTCTTACTCAATATTGCCCCTGACCCGCAGGGCCGCTGGGACAGCCTCGCCTACCAAAGACTCGATGAAATCGGAGACTGGATGAACATCAACAGCGCAGCCATCTACAACTCCAAGCCTGTTGCGCCTTATGAAATCAAAAACGGTGAAATCGGCACTTGGGTATTTACACAGGTAGAAAAAGCGGTTTATGCCATTTGGATTCCGGGTACACAGCCAAAGAGTCAGGTCAGATTAGATCTTTCATTGCTCAACCCCAGCGAAAACGCAAAACAAAACAAATGGACCGTGAAGCCCTTAAACAAAAGCAATCAGGCAGAAATAAAAAATGGCATCTTATACCTTCAATTGGATGTAAATCCTTTGCAAACCCCACAAGTTTTTCGTTTGCAATAAAAAAAGCAGCTGCTTTCTTCGTAACTTTGTACCTACGTTCTTTGGGGTCGACATTGGATTTGACAGCGATAGCGGTAGTCAGGTGTCAGCATGCAGAGGCTTGTAGTGTTCCTCTTAAATCAAATGCTACGAACAATAAATGACAACACGTCATACGCACTTGCTGCTTAATTAACGGAATGTTAATTGGCTTAATCTAGCTGAAGTATAGTAGGCCAGACAAGTACTTCTGATGAACTGCCACCCTTTCGGTTCATCGCTCAGAAGTTCATCCCATAGGGTTAGTGTTGCCAATGGTTTTACCGCAACATGAAACTAAAAAACCTAAGTATGCGCGTTGGGTGTTCTTGTCCGGCCACATATCGAAAATCAACCAACGAACTAAGCATGTAGAAAGCTTGAAAACTCGTCGTTTGGACGAGGGTTCGAACCCCTCCGACTCCACAAGGTATAAGCGTAATCACTTTTAGATAAAGAGATTACGCTTTTTTGTTTTGATATATTTCCTGAGCATCACATTAAACGAAATGAAATCTTCTGTTCACCGGATGTCACTTTTGATTTTCAAATCGTTGTTGAACAATAAACTTTTCACGCTCAAGTTCCGCAATAAGTTCTTCTTACGTCGGTAAAAACGGCAAATACTTGTTGGCAAATAATTGCTTACTTTCATTCAAGACGGAATATTTAGCAATTGTCTGGTCGGTTTCCGTGCACAAGAGAATTCCATTTGTTGGATTGTCACTTTCCAGTCGTTCCAAGTCGTCGAACATGCGCACGTACATGTCTAATTGCCCAAGGTCTTGATGTGTCAATTTACTGGTTTTCAGCTCAACGATGACAAAACACTTCAAGATGAAGTTGTAAAAAACTAAATCGATAAAGAAATCCGCTGTTTCCGTACGAATGTGTTTTTGACGTGCCACGAACGAAAATCCTTTGCCTAATTCCAATAAGAATTGTTGAAGATTTTCAATCAATGCTTGTTCTAATTCTAATTCGGTATAGGACTTACTCGTTGATAAATTTAAAAACTCGAGAACAGTTGGGTTTTTGATGAATTCATCTGGTTGACCTGTAAATCGTGCCGTCTTTTCTTTCATTTCTAGCTCCACAACCTCTTTCTTTTGGGAAGACCTAAG
>JBEBBE010000010.1:0-8714 GCA_041158525.1 Bacteroidota bacterium
TCTGCGCAAATGTTTGGCTTGAAATATTACTTAAATAGAAGATAAAGGAAACACACGCGTTTGAGTTTGGAACTGACAAAAGAGAGCATAGCATTGATTGTAAAGCGAGACCGCCGCTTTATCATGGAATTGTATGCTTATTGTTTTCCATTGATGTTGCAGCGTTTGTCTCGTTTGAGCCTGCATAAGGAAGATCAAATGAGTATTGCAAACACTGCATTTTTAAAAGCGCTTGATCGCATTGATACTTTTGATCTGCAAAAATCATTTCCGGCCTGGCTCAGTATTATTGTCAGAAATGAATTTATCGATCAGTATCGCAAAAAACAACGGCACCATTCATTCTTTCAGCAAGTAGACCTCTCAACAGACTTGCCTGACCACCTGCCAACTGATTTGCTTTTGCAACAAGAAGATGCTGCAAAAATGCTTTTTGAGTTTGTCGATGCATTGCCAGAGGCAACAAGAATCATTTTTAACCTTTATGTGATTGAAGAGCTGAGTAGGGAAGAAATTGCAACAGAGCTCAAGATCAGTTACGATTTAGTGAAGTGGCATATTTTAAAAGCCCGAAAAATTATTGCCGAACAACTACAAAACAACACATTATGAAGAACGAACTGACTTCATTTGAAATGCAATATCGGGAAGCAGCGCTTGGTCAGTTGCCTGCTCTTGATTTGGATTTCATGCAAGATCTAGAACATCGCCTCGATGAAAAAAAGAGAAGAGGAGGATTCTTCTTTGGCTGGTTCAAAGGAATGGCACTCAGCATTACTTTCCTCATTTTGGGCATGAGCTCCTTTTTGAACGAACCCCTCAACTGGCACAACACAATTGCAATTGCTCAAATTCAAACAACTGACCTTTCTTCAAAAAATATTATTATAAATAACTCAATATCAAATAATAAAATAAATTCACTTCAACATAATATTCAAATAGAAACCTCAGATTTATCTTTAAAATTCACAGCACCAACTGCCTCTTCAACTTTAAGTAACCCCTCTTCAGAAAGCTCCTCATTCCTAGCAAGTCAAAATCCTGAAAATCGGGAGGCATTCATAGACACCCTCAGAATGGGCCAACTGTTGAATCCAATTAAAGAATTGATGTTGGGTATGCTTGCAGTGCCTCAGCTTAGCCGTCAACTATTAAACAAGCCACAAGCGCCACAAACCCAACAAAACAGTAATCGCAATCGAGAAATAGCGCTGTATTCAGGCGTCAATTTCACAAAAAGCTATTTGTACAGCGATTTCAATGTGGTGAGTGCCTATGATTTAAAGCTGACGCAATCAGAGTCTGTCCTGACAACCACTAATTTTGGTTTCCAACTCTATAACTATTCAGGCCAGTTGCAATGGGGTATAGGTGCCTTATTTACAAGTTTAGGCGAACAAGCCAATTACCATTATCTAGACTACAAATTAGAGCCGTCAAGCATTAGCCCGAGCATTCAAGATACCATCTACTTTGAAGCCAAATACGTCAACAAAAATGAATACCAGTTCATTCAAATTCCAATTAGTATTGGGTATCGCTTCCAAAGAAATCATTTTTCAGTGATTCCGAAATACAGCGCCTCAATAGGTACACGCGTCAAAGAGCAAATTGGTTACTACCCAAACAGAAACGGCATTGGCATGTACGCCTTCCTGAGCCCTAAATTCAATTTCCAACAAAGCCTCCAGGTAGAATTGCGTCAATCTCAACAAAACTTCTTCGTCTCTCTCACGCCGTACCTCAATTTCAACAGTGTCAAAACCCCACCAGAAATCTTCAGCTACCGCAAATACATCAATTTCGGTTGCAACGTAGGCGTTGGGTTTAGGTTGAAGTAAGGTAGGCGGGGTGCTTTTCAATTGGTTCAATCCAAGCTGAACAGCTAATTGACACTGCACTTCAAGACCTTGGATAATTTCAATCCTAATTAAATCAATTTCATATATTTACAACATGGCTAAGCAAATCATCCCAACCAGCTATGATCGTCAAACCGTATTGTTGTTGCCGCTCATTTTCTTGGCACTATTTCTATTGCTGTTCTATGCCAATACCGGCTGGCTGTTTCAAGTAAGTATGGCGTTGATTTTTCTTTTTGCCATTGCGAGCTCTTTGAGTCTCATTCCGTTTCAAATCATGAAGGATGAAAAAGCACTGGTACTAAAAAGAATTGCTGGTACAATTATTTTAAAAATCGAGGACATTGAAAAAATTGAAATAGTAGATTTCTCGGACCTCCGCCGTAAAATTGGCATCAATGGGCTCTTCGGATATTACGGATACTATGATCTAGCAGGTTTTGGCCAAGTTAAGTTGATGGCAAAAGCCAAAAAAGAGCTCATTCTGATTCAGTCAGCAAAGCACGAACCAATTGTTGTTTCGGTTGATGATGTGGATGGGTTGGAAAGTTAAATATCACCCTTCAAAATAAGCCACAAGGGAATTGAAAGAATCGAAATTAACAATATTCTTTTTTGATGATCCAAAGCCATAGGTAACATGAATAAAATCAATATTTGCGATCTTGCAAGCGGCTTCATCACCTTCCGTATCTCCAATGTAAACAGGTTTTTTTAAAGCGTATTTAATTTTGATATCGGAGAGCATTTCATTTTTGTGTTGGCCAGACATGCCATTACAATCGTAATCTATAAGGTAATCCTCCAAACCTGAAAACTCGAGAAATAATTTAAGGTACCAGTCTTGACAGTTGCTTACTAGGAATATTTTATTTGACTTAGAAAGTTTTTTTATTCCGTCAATAACGCCCTCATAGAAAACACCACCTTCAAAAATTACGGCTTCAATTTCGCTATCGTTTAAGGTTTCAAGTAGTTGAGGATACTCGTCTTTTAAGCCAGGTAATAAAATCTCGATGCAATCCTCGAACGGATGGCCGGCTACGCCTTCAATTTGTTTTGGCGTAACACTTTTGTTCATTCTAAGTTTTGATAATCCGGTATTCCATCCCTTAGCACTAGCTTCGCAAGCATTCCAAAGTGTTCCGTCAATATCAAAAATTATTGCATCATAATCCATAATCAAAAATAATTTTTTTCTCGATGCAAGTGCTAAAAAGTAAACTTACAAGTTTATTTTAGTAGGAGTCTGCTTTAGGGCTTGAGATTATTCTCAACCACTAATCATTCTTTTTGTTTTATTATGAATTTTTTCCTGACATACTCATTTCCAATATTTTATTGTAATTTAATATTCTAAATCAACAACATGAAAACAACACTATTCTTCTTCGCGGTGCTATTCAGTGCTGCAACTTATGCTCAAAGCTGGGCGCCAGCTGGGGCAAAATGGCATTATTCTTATATCGGATTTGCATCAGGTTATGTAGAAATTGCAAACGTGGGTGATACCGTTATTGCAGGGCAAACCTGTCAGAAATTGCAGAAAACTTTCAATGGACTGCAATTCGGCGTAACGCCAATGAATTATGTTTTCGATACTACATACACTTATGAAAATAACGGAATTGTTTATGTATTAGAGCAGAATCAGTGGAAGGTACTTTACAATTTCAATGCAGTTGTTGGTGAGCATTGGCCAATTGCTCCTATGCCTGATTTTGGGAGTTGTATTCAAAATAGCCAACTCAAAGTATTAGCAACCGGTACCAAAGTGATCAACGCTGAAACTTTGAAATACCTTGTGGTGGACTTTTGTAATCCAGACCTAAGCAGTCAAGGAATACAAGATACGATCATCGAAAAGATCGGTTTTACGGGCTCTTATATGTTGCCAGCAGACTACTGCCTCATGTCTTTGGATGGTAATGAAGGCGGGCCTTTTCGTTGTTACTCAGACAACAACTTTAATACTTACAAACCATTCTATGACGAAGTCTGTGATTTTATCGTGAGCACTGATGAATTAGCCGCAGTTATTCAGATTGAACTAGCGCCAAACCCGTCTAATGGCGTTTTTGAAATCAAAACGGAAAAGCAAGAGCCACTCGATATCCTAGTGTACAATCAGGCCGGTGTTTTGGTGAGCAAACATCATTTTGAAAACCCACTTACCAACACAACTTTACAACTCACCTCACAAGCCAAAGGCATCTATTTTGCACACCTGAGTCAAGGTGGTCAAAAAGGTGTGAAAAAATTGGTGGTGGAGTAAAGGTGGCCAAACCACCCCTTTTCTTCGATTTTTTCGTTAAAAGAAAGTTGTGCTCTATTTGGGTGAACATTTCTCTTAATGAATAAACTATGAAAGCAAATCTTTCCTTTTTCTTACTATGCTGCTTGGCATTTTCTACTCAAGCGCAAGTGTCTAATCAGTGGCTGACTGTCAGTGCAGGCACATTCTTTTCAGCCGGAATAAAGGGCGATGGTACGCTGTGGGTTTGGGGTGCAGTTCCACCAGATCAAAGTACTACGATTAGCATGCCTAGTCAGGTCGGGCTTGATACCAATTGGATGGCTGTTTCGTGTGGAACCCATCATATTTTACTTTTAAAAAAAGACAGCACTTTGTGGTCCATGGGTTCTAATGAGTTTGGGCAATTAGGTTTAGGGAATACCATTCAATCATATAGCCCTCAATTGATCAATTCAACTTCAAAATGGGAAAAAATACAAGCAGGTGCTTGTCATTCTGCAGCCATAAAAAATGACGGTACACTCTGGACGTGGGGTGTCAATATTTCAGGGCAATTAGGTGTTGGTGGTTTTCAAAATTCATCCAATCCCAATCAGGTTCAAGTTCCTGGTATTTGTAAATCAGTAGCCTTACATACTTTTCATACTTTAGCCATTTTTGACAACGGAAATGGTGGAAAGCTTTATGCTTGGGGAGAAAACCTATATGGTCAGCTTGGTAGCGGCAATACATATAATGCTACTGTACCCATAGAAGTTTTACAAAATAATAGTCCAAATTCAACTTGGACTACTGTGGCTGCAGGTCAATATTTTTCGGCGGCGTTGCGTTCCGATTCTACACTATGGGTTTTCGGGAATAATGAAGGAGGGCAGTTGGGTCCAAATCTCGCTCAAGGCAGTCATTTACTTCCTGTGGAATTTGAACCTGGTTCAACATGGCTTGATATCAAAGCGGGAGATTCTTATTGCTACGGAGTTAAAAATGACTTAAACGTATACACTTGGGGAAACAATTCTTTAGGAAATCTTGGAACTGGAACCACCTTGCCTCAAAATACACTGTTCTTACTAGGAAATGCCATTAATTTCGATATTTCAGCATTTTCCTTATCCAAAACTCCATCTTTTAGTGCGAGTTTTATTGGTGCGCATGTCCTCACTTTAAGTCCTGATCATAGTAGTATTTGTTCGGTTGGCTCCAATAATTTTAGTCAACTCGGCAACGGAACTTTTATTTCCAGGAGTTATTTTGATTGTGATTTATCAACCTCAGCCACTGATGAAGTCATGTCGGTTATCGAACTCTCACTTTATCCTAACCCAACAACTGGCAAATTCACCATCGAAGCACCATTTGAAGCAGGACAGCAAGTTCACATTTTCAATGTGAATGGACAACGCGTTTTTTCGCAACCTATCCTAAATTCAGGATTGAATATATCTCTTGAACCAAACCTTCCACAAGGTTTGTACCTGCTCAAATTGATCAATGAGGAGGGTAGTCAGATAGGGAGTAGTAGATTGGTGGTGGAGTAGGGAATTCATAACTTTTCTTTAAATACCCTAAGTGCTAATACCTCAAAAGTTTAAAGGTTTGAGCCAGTTTGTCATTTTCTAAGATACTGATAAAATAAATTCCTGGTGTCGTTACAGTAAATTGTTGGTCGAAAGCGCTGATGACTTCTTCAAGGACAATTTGTCCATATGTGTTAGCAACCTCGATGCGCAGTTCACCTGATAAATTCTCGAGTCCTTTGAATTTAAATACGCCAAGGCTAGGGTTGGGGTAAAGTGTTAAATTAGAAATCGTTGGCTTAGATATACCAGCAGTGTTGTCAATAAGAATGGAAGCTTTGGGATCTCCGATAAGTACGCTTTGATGAGATAACAAGCGTTCTGCCATGAAATAACTTTCAGCCAAGTTGAAACCAGCATTTGGATCTAAATAGCGATTTAGTAGGATGTCTGTCTCAAGCAGTTGTACCAAATATACGCAATTTACATAGCCATGTGCTGCTGTACATCCATCCTGAATTAAGTTGGCTATCAGGAATTTATTATCTGGATTAGTAGCGGCATTAAAAGTTTGCGCAGCGCTACAGGTGTTTACTGAACTAAATGAACCGGGTAACCATTCATAATTTAATAAAACAGAATCGGTAGGACCATTTCCAATTCCTATATAACCTAGTGCGTTTTGTACATTATTTGGTGTGCCGAGTCCATAATCTTGGAGAATTGACCAATTGTTATTTTGAAGTATGTCTTTACTTGGATCTAAATAATTGTCGATAAAATATGTTGCATCGATTAAGTTGGTTTCAAAGATGTCTAAAACAACTTGCGCATCGAGTTGGTTGACGCCTTTATTGGGGCCACTTCTGTCAATAAGTGAAATGACATCTGAAACAGCATAGCCATCTAGTCTAGAAACTAAATAAATACCGAATTGCGCCCGTGTAAAGTGGGTGTTTTCTTGATAGTAAGGATTGTTATATCCGTTACTAACGCCGATCCCGCTTGCGTGGGGCCCGAGTATCAGGCTCAATTCTTGGTCAACAGAACCGCAGTCACCGAGGCTAGAATTAGTTATACAATCAAATCCATTGCGTTTGAGCGGAATGCCTTTTGTTGTCACCAAATAATTGATTTGATTTTGAAGGTTTTGACTAGTCAAGTGGTTTTCAATTTGCGTCCTCAAAAGCGTAAATTCGGCATCGTTAATCACTTCTGTTGTCGGGACACTTACGTAAATTATATTTTGTGTTGGGATATTTCTAACGTTTTGAAAATAACTTCCAATTTGCATCGATTCAGGACTGTTTAAGTTGACAATAACGCCAACATCATTGTAATTTACAGATTGGGCGATCCCATTAAAAGACAAGCATAGCGAGCAGAAAACTAAAAATTTCATAGGTAGTTTATTTTAAGATTGAACCCATAAACGGCCAAGGATAGTTGATATTTTAGGACTGAGTTCTAATTCGAAGCAAGGCAATACTAAAACGAAAATTTCCACGTATTTGACTACAAATTGTTTTTTTTATTGAACTAAGATTTTCTTTATGCCAAATAAAACCATGCGTTTCGCTATCATTGATATTCACGAAAAAGATGCTGATCTACTCGCTGAATTGCAACAGAACTGCATCAATGTTTTTCTTGTTGATATAGATATGTCAAAATTCAAAGATGTAAAGCAGATTAAAAATCTCACGGCAGAAGAAATCAAACAGTTACTGCTATCGGATGAGCAGAAAAACAAAAACAATCTTCAAGCGCATCAAAACAAAAAAGGGTTTACAGACCGAGAACTGAAGGTGCTTATTTCACTATGTGATGGACTCACTAGCAAGGAAATCGGTGAACAATTGTATGTATCAAAAAAAACTGTTGATCTCATCAGAACGAAGTTGTTAAAAGCATATCAGGTCAAGACATCAAACGAACTTATTAGGCTGAGTATCATCGACGGTTTGTATACTCCACGCACAAATTATGAAATTGAGCTTGAAAAGGAACAGCTTGCACAACAACAGCAAGAAAGAAGAATTTTGCGACTACAGGGAAAGATTTTGAATGATGAAAATTGATGAAAGGTTTGAGTATATTTATACAAACTTTCTCCATGAAACATATCTCCACTTTTGCATTTATTTTTTTAGTCTTTTCTAACGTCTTTTCCCAAACATGGGTTAAAGTAAGTGCTGGGACAGAGTATAGTTTAGCGCTCAAATCTGATGGCACATTATGGGCTTGGGGAGCAAATAATTATGGGCAATTGGGCGTGTCATCTCCTTCAAGTAGTAATGTTCCTGTTCAAGTAGGTTCTGATTCAGATTGGAAAGATATTGCTTGTGGTAGTTTTCATATTTTAGCCATGAAGGCAGATAGTACTTTGTGGTCTTGGGGATTTAATGCTTCAGGACAGCTTGGCCTCGGGAATACAACAAATATTGTAACTCCTCAACAAATTGGTTCAGATCACGATTGGGTTCAAATTGAATGCGGAACCATAAACAGCGCTGCAATCAAAGCCAATGGAACGCTTTGGATGTGGGGTAATAATTTATATGGTCAGTGCGGAATTGGTACTACTACGGATGTATTGATACCAACTCAAGTTGGAAGCCTAAATACTTGGAAAACTATCTCATTAGGTGGTCTTCATGCACTAGGAATACAAGAAGAAGCTTCACAACACGTTTTGTATGCCTGGGGATTTAACTCTACTGGTCAGTTGGGTTTAGGAACTACAACCGACGTGAATGTTCCAACGGCTGTCTTAATGCCAGTTGGTCAAGTTTTAGATTGGAAAAGTATTTCTGCGGGTTTTCAGTTTTCAAGCGCAGTTGCACAAAATGGCACCGCATGGACTTGGGGTTTTAATGGCAACGGGCAGTTGGGCTTAGGTGACACACAAGACCGCGACGTCATTACACAACTCGGCAATTTAACAAACTGGAACCAAATTACGGCCGGTTCTTCTTTTGCCTATGGCACCCTAACTGACGCCACTCAATTTTCTTGGGGTTTCAATGGATTCGGAATGCTCTCTATTGGCACCATGCAATCACAGAACACGCC
>JBEBBE010000011.1:0-48440 GCA_041158525.1 Bacteroidota bacterium
CTATGCAATCAACAAATACATTATCAAGTAAGTCACAAGCATTCATTGAGCTGGAAGATCAATATGGCGCTCATAACTATCACCCGCTTCCGGTTGTCTTGGAAAAAGGAGATGGCGTCTATGTTTGGGACGTTGACGGAAAGCGCTATTTTGACTTTCTTTCGGCTTACTCAGCTGTGAATCAAGGTCACGCGCATCCGAAAATCACAGATGCCCTGATCAAACAAGCCCAAACTTTGGCCTTGACTTCACGTGCATTTTACAACAATTGCCTTGGTGAATACGAAAAATTTGTCACCAATTATTTTGGTTTTGACAAGGTATTACCAATGAATACCGGTGCTGAAGCCGTTGAAACAGCCATTAAATTATGTAGAAAATGGGCCTACGAAAAGAAAGGTGTTGCTGAAAATCAAGCGCAAATTATTGTGTGCGAAGGGAACTTCCATGGCCGCACAACCACCATCGTATCTTTTTCCTCAGACCCAGATTCCAATCATAACTTTGGCCCCTACCCTGCTGGTTTCATCTCGATACCATACAACGATACCGCAGCTCTTGAAACTGCGCTTCAACAAGCAAACGTAGCTGGTTTTCTAGTAGAACCCATTCAAGGAGAAGCAGGTGTTTACACGCCTAATGATGATTTCATGCGTGAGGCCCGCGCCTTGTGTTCTAAATACAACGCACTTTTCATTGCCGACGAAGTACAAACAGGCATTGCCAGAACGGGAAGCTTACTCGCCGTTTGTGGGAATTGCACTTGTGATAACAAATGCGAGCAACAGGCTGCTACTTATGCAAGACCCGACATCCTCATTTTAGGAAAAGCGCTTTCGGGAGGCGTTTATCCGGTATCAGCGGTTTTAGCCAACGACGACATCATGATGGTGATTCAACCCGGACAACACGGTTCTACCTTTGGTGGCAATCCTATTGCTGCTAAAGTTGCTATTGCCGCTTTGGAAGTCATCTACGACGAAAAATTAATTCAAAATGCACGCCACCTTGGTGAGTTATTCAGACAAGAAATGCAAAGAATCATTGCAAATAACGACCTCATCATCAAGGTACGCGGAAAAGGCTTACTCAATGCGATCGTCGTCAATGATAGCCCTGATTCAGACACAGCCTGGAGACTCTGCTTGGCCCTCAAAGAAAATGGCCTATTGGCAAAGCCAACCCACGGCAACATCATTCGTTTTGCGCCACCTTTGGTCATGACTGAAGCGCAACTACATGAATGCGTGGCCATTATCGAAAATACCATTCAATCATTTAAAAAATAAGCAACTTGGCAACACCAATTAAATTCGGAACCGATGGCTGGAGAGCTATTATCGCCGCAGAATTCACTGTAGAAAATGTAGCAAGAGTCACTGAAGCTACAGGTCTTTGGCTCAAAGAGCGTTTTGAGAACCCAAGTGTCGTACTTGGCCACGACTGCCGCTTTGCCGGAGAACTTTTTATGGAAACAGCTGCCAAAGTACTATTGGCACAAGGTATTCATGTTAAACTTTCTCGTGGTTTTGTTTCTACACCCATGATTTCTTTGGCGGCCAATCAGTTAGGTTGTGAAGTTGGGATCATTTTAACGGCAAGCCATAATCCACCAAGCTACAATGGTTTTAAGCTCAAAGCTAAGTTTGGCGGGCCGCTCGAGCCAGAAAAAATCAACGAAGTCGAGGCACTAATTCCAGATTCGTGCTCAATCGATTTTAATAGCATTGACTTGCAAGCTGCTCAAAAATCTGGGCAACTAGAAGAAATCGATATTGAAACGCGCTACATCAATCATGTAAAAGCCAACTTTGACCTTGCAGCCATTGATCAGTCAGGGCTTCACTTGATGTATGACGCTATGTACGGTGCAGGACAGCGTGTCATGCCACTGATCTTACCAAAAGTTTCTTTATTACATTGCGAGCACAACCCTTCTTTTATGGGTACGGCTCCTGAACCTATTGCTAAAAACCTTCAAGAATTAGCGCAAACCATCAAAAATCAAGGAGACATCGCTTGTGCATTAGCCACCGATGGCGATGCCGACCGCATTGGCCTATACAACAGCCACGGTGAATTTGTCGATTCTCACCACATTATTTTGCTTTTAATCCATTACTTGGTCAAATACAAGCAAATGAGTGGCAAAGTGGTGATCGCTTTCTCTGTTACCCCAAGAGTTGAGAAATTGTGCAAGCACTACGGTCTTGAACTCGAGGTTACTAAAATTGGCTTTAAAGAGATTGCTGCTATCATGATCAAAGAAGATGTCTTATTGGGCGGCGAAGAATCGGGCGGAATTGCGGTCAAAGGACACATTCCAGAACGCGATGGCATCTGGATGGGGCTCATCATCTGGGAATTCATGGCTAAATCAGGCAAAACCCTCGATCAACTCATTGACGAAGTGTATGCTATTGTTGGTCCTTTCCAATTTGAACGCAATGACCTACACATTACAGAAGCGCTCAAGCAAAAAATTATTGTGAATTGTAAAGCCAACAACTACAAAGCATTTGGCAAATACCAAGTGCAAGAAGTACAAACCATTGACGGCTTCAAATACTTCTTTGATGACAAGCGTTGGGTCATGATCAGACCTTCTGGTACTGAACCTGTACTACGCACCTACGCCGAAGCACCAACTCTAGAAGAAGTAAGAGAGATTCTAAAAGCTTGTGAACAAACCATTTGTTCTTAAGCATTCACACTTCCTGAATGACTGAATAGCCTCCAAAATTGGGGGCTTTTTTTTTGTTCAGTTCATTAAAACTGCCTAATTTTATATTTATATTTTATAAATATGCAAGTCTTCACTAGTTCACTTCCGGATACTTTATTCGAGGCCCTATCAAATAAGGCTTCCGAACTCAAGGTGCCTAAAAATAAACTCATTGAGAAAGCGCTCATGCTTTACCTAGAGCAACTCAATAAGGCGGCTTATATCAAATCCTATCGACAAATGTCAGAAGACACCGATGTTTTGCAATTAGCCGAAGAGGGTATGCAAGCCTATTATGCACAATTAAACGGCCTTGACCAAGATGAAACAAGGTGAAATCTGGATGGCCAACCTAGACCCAACCCGTGGCAGCGAACAAGCTGGTTTTCGGCCCATCCTGATATTCAGCGGGGATCTCTTTAATACACATACGCCACTCATCATCGGCTTACCACTCTCTACAAAAATCAAAAACTACAAAGGAAATCTTGTTCTTGAACCTAGTCCTGAAAATGGGCTCAAAGAAAGATCAGAAGTTTTTACATTTCACATTCGATCCATATCAAAAGAAAGATGCGTGCAAAAAATTGGACGCATTCCTAGCAAAGATTTAAAAGAAATTAGAAAAGCGCTTGAAGAAATTTTAACTTACTAACCCAAGGCGACATCCAGGATCATCATGACCAAGAAGCCACCAATGAAGCCTAAGACGGCGATGTCCGTGTATTTATCGCGCTGGGTTTCCGGGATCACCTCTTCCACCACCACAAATATCATCGCACCGGCCGCAAATGACAGTGCAAATGGCAAGATGGGTTCCATGTAAATAACGGCCACAGCTCCGATTACACCCGCAATTGGCTCAACAATAGCAGAAAGTTGCCCATACATAAAGCTCTTCATTCTACTAGCTCCAGCACGTCTGAGCGGCATCGCTACAGCAAAACCTTCCGGGAAATTCTGAATGCCAATACCTATTGCTAACGCAACTGCACCGGCAATGGTGGCACCTTCCATGCCATTGGCTGCGGCACCAAACAAGACACCAACTGCCAAACCTTCCGGAATGTTGTGTAAAGTAATCGCAAGAACGAGCAAGGTAGTTTTGTGCAATTGCGTCTTTACCCCCTCCGTTTCATTTTCGTTGAAATTGATATGTAAGTGTGGTAATTTTTTATCGAGAAAAAACAAAAAGAGTGCACCGGTCAAGAATCCAATTGCGGCGGGCATCCAAGGTGCAGTCGGGTACAAGCGCTCTGACAATTCAATAGAGGGCATTAACAAAGACCAAAAACTAGCTGCAACCATGACACCACCCGTGAAACCAAGCATGCCATCGAGCAAGCCGCGGTGCATATTTTTGAAAAAGAAAACCAGACTAGCACCGGCTGCAGTTACTAACCAAGTAAAGGTGGTCGCTAAAAAAGCAGCAAATACAGGATCAATGTGTGTGAAAAAGTGTTCGATTTGTTGCATAATACATGCAAAGTTAATCGAATATGCCTATAATTCGAAAGCGCGAATAGCTAGCATGTAAGCATCGAGTCCAAAGCCAAAGATACAGCCCTTGCACACTGGGCTGAGCAATGATTCATGACGAAAAGATTCTCGGGCAGCAATGTTTGAAATATGAACTTCAATGACAGGAATTTGAATGGCGGCAATGCAATCGCGCAACGCAACGCTTGTGTGCGTGTAGCCGCCAGCATTTAAGATGATGCCGTCTACCTGGGCAGCCTGCAAACAATTAATGAGCTCTCCTTCAACATTGGACTGAAAATAAGTCAATTGATGCTGGGTAGCGGCTTTCAAATCAGCAAAAAATGCATCGAACGTGACATTCCCATATATTTGTGTTTCTCGGGTACCGAGTAAGTTTAAATTTGGGCCGTTGACAACGAGTAAGTTCATAAATGATACATTGGGAGCGCTATATTAAGGATTTTGTTTCATACCTAAAAATTGAAAAGGGTTTGGCTGAAAATTCTATTTTAGCTTACCAACGAGATGTTAGCCTGCTTGCAACCTTTGCCGAAGAAACAAAGCAAAAACCCGAGCTGCTTACCTACGACCAACTCAAAACTTTTGTAGCCCATTTATATGACCTTGGGCTTAGCGCCAGAAGTCAAGCACGCATCATTTCAGGCATCAAGCAATTTTATCGCTTCCTTTTGCTAGAGCAATATCTGTCCGCAGACCCTTCTGAACTTCTCGAGCAACCCCGGTTGGGAAAGAAACTTCCCGAAGTGTTAGAAATCGATGAAATTGACAAAATGTTAGCAGCAATTGATCTTTCTAAACCAGAAGGCTCAAGAAACCACGCCATGATTGAAACCTTGTACAGCTGTGGGCTGCGTGTTTCAGAACTGATTCATTTACGTTTTGCAGATCTCTATTTTGACGAAGGTTTTATTAGAGTGATCGGAAAAGGGAATAAAGAAAGATTAGTCCCAGTTTCTGAAGGCGTAGAAAAAGAGATAAAAGCCTATCAAAATTCAATTCGGGCACAGTTACCTATTCAGCCTGGTCACGAACAGTTTGTATTTTTGAACCGACGCGGTGCGCAACTCACAAGAGTAATGGTTTTTACCATCATCAAGCAATTAGCATCACAAATTGGCCTGAAAAAAAATATTTCGCCACATACTTTTAGACATAGTTTTGCTACGCATCTGATTGAAGGGGGCGCCAATTTAAGAGCTGTTCAAGAAATGCTTGGACATGAATCTATCACAACCACAGAGATTTACACACATCTCGACCAACGATTTTTGCGCAAAGCCATTTTAAATTATCACCCCCGGAATCAACAGAAATAAAAGATTTGTTGAAAAAGGGTGCTAAATTGTGGATAAGGGTTTTGTGGAATTGCAAAAAGTTGTTATCTTTGCATCCGCTTTTGTAATTACACGTAATAATTTAGACATGTCACGAGTTTGTCAGTTAACAGGAAAGTCAGTGATGGTTGGAAACAACGTATCTCACTCTAATCGCAAGACCAAGCGTCGTTTTTATCCGAACTTGATCACGAAGAAGTTTTTCGTTCCTGAAGAAGATAATTATATCACTTTAAAGATTTCTGCTGCTGCATTGCGCACCATCAATAAAAAAGGAATCTCAGCTTGCTTGAAAGAAGCACGCCAAAAAGGGTTTTTGAAATAACCTGTTGCGAAACAGAATAAAAAGTTAGAAAATGGCTAAGAAGAGTAAAGGTAACCGCATCCAAGTAATTCTCGAGTGCACTGAGCACAAAGAGTCAGGTATGCCAGGTACATCACGTTACATTACTACCAAGAATCGTAAGAACACGCCGGATCGTATGGAAATTAAAAAGTACAACCCGATCCTTAAGCGCATGACTGTCCATAAAGAAATTAAATAATAAGACATGGCAAAGAAAGTAGTCGCATCGCTCCAAAAAGGTGGAGGTAAAGAACATACAAAGGTGATCAAAATGGTCAAGTCAGAAAAGTCTGGATCATATACCTTTAAAGAAGAAATCGTACACAACGATAAAGTAAAAGAGTGGTTTACTAAAAACTAATCTGTTGTGCAATCCCTTTAAAAGCTTCCATGTCGGGAGCTTTTTTTTTATACCTTAGATCATGGGCATATTTGATTTTTTTTCGAAGTCTAAAAAAGAAAACCTTGAACCCGAGCAAAAAGAAACTCTCGAACAAGGCCTAGAGAAAACCAAGCAAACGTTTTTCTCTAAACTGACGCGCGTTCTCATCGGTAAAAGCCGTGTTGACCAAGACGTCCTAGATGAACTCGAAGAAATCCTAATTACCGCCGATGTGGGTGTAGAAACCACCCTCAAAATCATTGAGCGCATTGAGAGCAGGGTTTCACGTGATCGCGTCATCAACTCCGAAGAACTCAATCAAATTTTGCGCGATGAAATCATCGCTCTACTCGAAGAAAACGCCGCTAATTTTCAGGGGCAATTAAAAGTAGACAAGCCAGCCGATGGCAATCCTTACGTTTTAATGGTTGTCGGTGTAAATGGTGTAGGCAAAACAACCACCATTGGCAAACTGGCTTACCAAATGAAACAAGCGGGCTTAAAAGTAGTTTTAGGTGCTTCTGATACTTTTAGAGCAGCTGCCGTGGATCAACTCATTATTTGGGCTGATCGCGTAGGCGTTCCGATTGTTCAGCAAGGCATGGGCGCAGACCCAGCTAGTGTGGCATTTGATGCGCTGCAATCTGCCAAAGCACAAGGTGCCGATGTTGTCATTATCGATACCGCAGGCCGCTTGCACAACAAAGTCAACCTCATGCAAGAGCTCTCTAAAATCAAACGTGTCATGGACAAAGTTGTACCGAATGCACCACACGAGATTTTATTGGTCCTCGATGGCTCAACTGGCCAAAACGCCTTTGAACAAGCCAAACAATTTGCTCAAGCCACTGACATCAATGCGCTGGCAGTAACCAAACTTGACGGTACCGCAAAAGGTGGCGTTGTCATTGGTATTTCAGATCAAATGAAAATACCAGTTAAGTACATTGGGGTTGGTGAAAAAATGACCGATCTTCAGCTTTTTGATCGCAAGACTTTTGTTGAATCTTTATTCAATGCTAATCATTAGAAGCCCCAAAAAGCTCGAAAAAGGTGCTTTTATTTAGAAACTCACCGAATCCTAAAATTTATAGCTAGCAAATTACTCCTGCATATTTTGCTGCGCTACATAGGCTGCATATTGGCCATTTTGCGCCATTAGGCTCTGATGATCACCACTTTCTACAATTGCTCCATCTTGCAAGACCAAGATTTGATTGGCTTGTTTAATTGTAGACAAGCGATGTGCAATCACGATAGAGGTGCGTCCTTTCATGAGTTCTTCTAGCGCATCTTGCACCAATTTCTCAGAGGCAGAGTCTAGGGCTGAGGTGGCTTCGTCCAGGATTAATATACTTGGATTTTTCAGAATGGCTCTGGCAATGGCAATGCGCTGTTTTTGTCCGCCAGATAACTGAATACCGCGGTCACCTACTTCGGTTTGCATTTGCTCAGGGAAACTTTGAATGAATTCCCAAGCATTGGCCTTTTTAGCAGCTTCAATCACCTCATCATCTGAGGCAGCTGGGTTACCAAAGCGGATGTTTTCAAGAATGCTTCCGGAAAACAACAAAACTTCTTGCGGAACAATTGCCATGTGTTGGCGCAAGGCCTGTAAATCAAATTCAGTTGCAGGTGTTTCGCCAAAATAAATTTGGCCTGAAGTTGGTTGATAGAAGCGCAACACTAAATTCGCAATGGTAGATTTTCCTGAACCACTTTGACCAACCAAAGCAAGCGTTTGGTTAGGCGCTAAAGTAAAATTGAGGCCTTTGAGTACCTCGATGTCCGAGCGCTGCGGATAACTAAAGTGTAAGTTCTCAAAACGTACGGATCCATCAAAATGAAGGACTGGCTTAGAGCTTGATGCTGAGAATTCGGTTTCCTCTTCTAAAATATCCAATAAATTTTCAGTAGCACCAACTGCCTTCTGAACACTGGCATATAAATCAGGTAAGGATCCAATTGATGCACCCATCATGATGGTAAATAGCACAAACTGATAAAATCCTTCAGAGGCCAATTCTGGATTGGGCCCTTGCGTCATGAGTAGCCCCTTCCAAACAATAAAAACAATGGCACCGAACAAACAAAAGATTATAAAAGAGACAAAAAGGCCACGCCAAATGCCACTGCGTACATTGAGGTCACGACTTTGTTGCGTTGACTTTTTGTATTTACCTAATAAGAACCACTCATTGGTAAACGCTTTCACATTGGCAATACCTGTTAAGGCTTCCTCTAAGATCGAATTAGAGGTCGCGATGTAATCCTGAGCCTCTTTACTGAGTTTGCGGATGTAGCGACCAAAAAAGACGGCTACGATGGCCATAACCGGAACCGTGGCCAACATGATCAAGGACAACTTCCAGGAAATGAAGAATAAAAACGCGATGCCACCAACAACAATAATGATCTGCCTGAAAAACTCAGCAATCGTGGTTCGGAGTACTTCTTGAATTTGGGTAATGTCTGTCGCCACCCGAGAAGTCAATTCGCCCACCTTTTGACGGTTGAAGAAATCCATGGGCATGTAGACCAACTTTTGAAACGCATCGTTGCGCATGTCGCGCAGGGCGTTTTCTGTGACGTTATTAAATAAGACCACGCGCACAAAGGAAAAAACCGACTGAAAAAAGAACAACGCAAAAAGCGCCAAGGCAATTTGATTGACATTAGAAAGATCTATCAAGCGAATCGCCTGTTCGGGCTGAGCGCTTGTATTGGTCGTTCCGAGCAGCTTACCCATTAGGTATGGGAAAACCAAGCCTGCGGAGGTGCTTAACACCAAAAAAATCCAACCGATGAAATAGGTTCCGGCATAGGGTTTCAAGTAGCGTAAAAAGCGGCCAGCCTTTTTCCAGCTTGCTTTTGTAAGTTTTACTTTTTGCTCGGATTTCTTTTTGGGTCTCATCATGGCTTTGCGCTTAGCAGTACAAAAATAAGCTCCTTTCTTGGGGTGCTGGCTTTTTTTCATCATTTTTGTGCAAAGAATTTGAATTTCTAAAAAAATCACTATCTTTGCATTCCCAAAAACATTACAAATAACTACACGACATGAAAAGAACGTTTCAACCATCGGTAAGAAAAAGAAGAAACAAGCATGGCTTCCGTAGCCGTATGGCCACAAAAAACGGTCGTCGTGTATTGGCTGCGCGTCGTCGCAAAGGCCGTAAAAAATTAACTGTATCTGACGAACCAATGCACAAGCGTTAATTCGTTCTCAACTCTTATCGAGCCCTGTCCTTTTGGTCGGGGCTTTTTTTTACACTATTTTTTTTAGGGTAAATCATGACCAAAATAAAAAAGGGCCGCTTTCGCGGCCCTTGCTCTTTCCAATCTCGTTGACTGATGGAAAGGAGGTTAAACGGTAAGTTTTGGAGCTGCCGCTAAAATGCTAGCATCTGTTTCGGCTGCAAACTTTTCAAAGTTCTTGACAAACTTAGCTGCGAGGCTTGCCGCTGTTTGGTCATAAGCTGCCTTGTCTGCCCATGTATTTCTAGGATTCAGTAATTCAGCAGGTACGCCCTCACATGAAGTTGGGAAAGCTAAATCAAAAATAGGCATGGTTTCAAAGCTCACGTTGTCGAGTTGGCCATTTAGAGCCGCTGTAATCATGGCGCGGGTGTAAGACAACTTCATGCGTGACCCAACACCATAAGAACCACCAGACCAGCCCGTATTGATCAACCAAACCTTAATGTCTGTACCTTCAATTTTTTCACCGAGTAACTTGGCATACTTAGCAGGGTGTAACGGCAAGAATGCAGCACCAAAGCCAGCAGAGAAAGTAGTGGTTGGTTCTGTTATACCTACTTCGGTTCCGGCAACTTTTGCAGTATAGCCAGACATAAAGTGATACATGGCCTGCTCTTTTGTCAATTTTGAAATTGGAGGCAGCACGCCAAAAGCATCCGCTGTCAAAAAGAAAATATTTTTAGGCGCTGAACCAATAGAAGGAACGGCAATGTTATCGATGTGGTGAATTGGGTAAGATACACGGGTATTTTCAGTGATGCTTCCATCCGAGTAATCTGGTGAAGATGATTCTTGTGGAAAGCCTACATTTTCTAACAAGGCACCAAAACGAATGGCATCATAAATTTGTGGTTCTTTTTCACGAGAGAGATCAATCGTTTTGGCATAACAACCTCCTTCAAAGTTAAAGACACTGTTTGCCGACCAACCATGCTCGTCATCGCCAATTAAGCGGCGATTTGGATCTGAAGATAAAGTTGTTTTTCCTGTGCCCGATAAACCAAAAAAGATTGCGGTGTCTCCTGCTTCGCCGATGTTTGCCGAGCAGTGCATCGAGAGCACATTCTTTTCGTGTGGTAAAATAAAGTTGAGTGCTGAGAAAATTCCTTTTTTGATTTCACCAGTATAACCAGTACCACCAATCAGGATCATTTTTTTAGTAAAATTCAAGATGGCGAAATTATGCTGGCGTGTACCGTCAATAGCTGGGTCAGCTTGGAAACTTGGTGCACACACGATATGCCATTCTGGCGAGAAGTCCTCTAGTTCTTCAGGGGTGCAACGCAAAAACATGTTGTGCGCAAACAAACTAGACCATGGCAATTCTGCAACGATTCTAATATTAAGTTTGTAGCTTGGGTCTGCGCAAGCATATACATCGCGAAC
Source organism: Bacteroidota bacterium (assembly GCA_041158525.1). Lineage (GTDB taxonomy): Bacteria > Bacteroidota > Bacteroidia > Flavobacteriales_D > Crocinitomicaceae > UBA952. The sequence goes on from JBEBBE010000011.1 coordinate 10,935, forward strand.
ATATAAATCTTGTTCTGCTAAATGTGCTTTCATGCGCTCATAAAGGGCATCAAACTTTGCTGGCTCAAAACCAATGTTGATGTCGCCCCACCATACAGCATTTTCTGTAATGGCATCGCGCACAATAAAGCGGTCCTTTGGTGAACGACCTGTAAATTCTCCGGTTTCAATGGCTAGCGCTCCGGTATCTGTGAGCATTCCTTCACCTAAAATGATACAATCTTCGATGAGTTCTGCAGGCGTAAGATTCCAGAATTGATCTCCGGTTTCAGACAAGCCAATGCTCTGGGAGAGGTCGGCATTTTTACCGAATTTACCATGTTGTTCCATGTTGTGTAATTAGAGTTGTTTGACGCGACAAATTTAAGGTACTTAGATAGCTCAAACCATGATTTATATTAGGTTTTTGTAAACATCAATTGTGCAGAAATGTGCAGAACTTAATTTGCGTTTTTAAAGAAAAAACACTATATTAAAGTAAGTGTCAGAACTACACTTTGAGTTTTGAAAAGCGCTGTATTTTCGTTAGTTTTGAGGCTAAATGAAACGCATGCGCCTCTTCTCTTCTCTCTTCGTTGTTGCACTCCTTGGCTTTGTTACCCTACGCTATATCCCGACTATTTTTCAAAATACAGAGCAGGCTGAAGGTCGTGCTAAGTTTCAATATGAACTACCAAGCAATTGGCTGAGCCCAGAACTCTCAAAATTGAATTCCTTGAGCCTAGCAGCGCAAAATGAAAACTACCGCAAACACATCGAGCTTATAAAAAACAATCAGGCCTTGCTGCCGCTCGGAAGACTCGATCAAAAAATGGCTTGTATTGCACTCGGTGGAAATTCATCTGTTTTCACGGAAACGCTCGCGCTTTATGCGGACCGCATGGCTATTAGTGCGGCCGATACGCTTCAAATTCCTGCAGCAGTCGATAAATTCTATGGGCTCACTGACCCAAACCTGTGCATCTTTAGCTTACATGCTCAAAAGCCAGAACACAACCATATCCCTGATTGGGCCAGTAAAAAAACACAGGTATTGAACCCCAATGACCAAAATATTCTCGTGCTTTTCGGAGATCACAAAGCCTTTAAACATATTGATACTTCGCTTTTTGATGCCATTATTCTAGCACATGAAAACCACCCCATTGCACAAAGCCAAGTGGCCCAACTCATCATGGGCGGCCTAAGTGCTGCTCAACTTCAAGAAAATGGCCGTCTCGGAATTGCCCTACCAGAAGAATTAGGCATTGCAAGTGCTGAGCTCAAAGGACTCGATCAAATTGCAGAAAAAGGCATTGCGGCGGGTGCTTACCCTGGTTGCCAAGTACTCGTTGCCGTCGAGAACAAAATCATTTGGCACAAAGCATACGGCAAACAAGGATACGAAGCAGATGCAGCTGCCATAGATTTAAAATCATTGTACGATATCGCTTCAGTCACTAAAATTGCTGCTTCTACCCTGCTTGCGATGCAACAACACAGCGCAGGCAAATTTGATCTTGACCGCAGCATCGGTTCTTATATTCCTGAAATAACCGGGCAAACGCCTTTTGGGGCGCTTAAAATCCGCGAAATCATGGCGCATCAGGCTGGCCTGACACCCTGGATTCCATTTTACAAAAGAACGCTTACAGAAGGCAAATGGAAACCAGAAATTTACCAAAGCAGCCACTCCGAAACCTTTTCACTTGAAGTTGCAAACGGGATGTATATGCGCAAAGCTTTCAAAGACACGATGTATGCACAAATCATGCGTTCTGAGTTGGGCCCAAAAAAATATGTCTATTCTGACCTTTGCTATTACTTTACCCAACCTATCTTAGAAAGGCTCATTGGCGAAAGCCAAGCAAGTTATTTGCGTCGCGAAATTTACCTACCCCTAGGATTAAATCGCATTTTGTATCAGCCCCTTAAAAATCAATTCCTAAGCAAAGAACTTGTCCCTACCGAGGACGATCAAACTTATAGAAAGCAATTGCTCAGGGGCTATGTCCACGATCCTGGGGCTGCCATGCTCGGCGGCGTTGCGGGCCATGCTGGTGTCTTTTCAAATGCCTGGAGCTTGGCACATGTGATGCAACTTTTCTTGAACAAAGGCCAAATGGCCGGACAGCGCTTCTTTTCAGAGGCCACCTACAACGAATTTACCAAACAACAATATCCTGGTAACCGCCGAGCAGCCGGTTTTGACCGTCCTAATGCCAGCGGTGGAGGCACCTGTGATGAACTCGCTTCTCAACAAAGCTTCGGGCACTCTGGTTTCACAGGAACGCTGGCCTGGGCAGACCCCAAAAATAAAGTCATCTTTATCTTTTTATCCAACCGCGTACACCCCAACCAAGACAACTGGAAACTCCGCGACATGAACATCCGCACTGATTTACAACACGTGGTGTATCAGGCGATAGCGAAGAGGAATTAATGTTATTCTAAGCGTATTTTTTAATGTAAAATCATTAATTTCAATACCCAAGCAACAAACAAATATTGCCAATGAAACGATTGACACTTCTTATGCCTTTGCTACTTTGTGGTTGCGTTATCTCGACATTTGAAAAACCAGCAATTCGAAAATTCTCAGTTACTTATTGGTTTTCCCATTTAGATGAATCATATGCAAAACGTGCCTTTCAGGCCTACACGCTCATTGAACGCGATAAAGAAAAATTAATTTTTTTAGTGAACGGAAGGTGGGCTGACACCCTCTTTATTGCTGACACTAAGGTCAACGGGAGATTACATTCCCTCAACGTATATTCGTCAGGTATTTATCAATTTAATGGTGAAATAACGGAACCTAGTTACAAAAACCTTAAAATTGAAGGATTTGGCAATTTGATAAATGGTCAAGAGCCAGAAATTACTTTGGTTATTGAATAAAATCAAAGACATATGAAATCTATTTTTCTGCTTCATTTTTTCTTGATCTTCTATTCAAGCCACGCCCAATTCAAGTTGAGACCGCATTTAGGCATTAATATAAGTGCAGGGCCGGCTACTTATTACAACCCAACAATTAGCAACATTGGTTTTGCCCATGACTACAAATATGGCCAGGCCTCTCAAATTGGAATAAAAGCAATACAACAATATCAGAACTGGAACTTTTCAGCAGGCTTAAATTACCAGCATCTCTTTTTTGCCTATCGCGGTGTGAAATCGATATACATATTCAATCCTAATCTTCCTAATAGTTTTTATTACGATATCTACTATTCCAACAGTATCCAACACTTTGCTCATTTACAAATAGGGTTTGGACGAAGCTTCGGGAACGGTCTTGAACTAGGCATTCAACTTACGCCTTCTTACCTCGTATCGAGCAAAGATACCTACACCATCGAGCGTATTTGGGGTGTCGCTCCCCCAAATATGATAAATAATAACAGCGGATGGCGCAAAACCCAACTCATTGGCGGGCTATCTTTTTCAAAGCATTTTAGTTCTAAAAAAGAAAGGACTTCACAGTTGTCTCTAGATCCTCAAATAGCTATTTTCAATAGTGGAGGATTAAATGTCTATAACGAATCATTCTCCGACCTCACTGATCGAAAAACTCGATTCGTTTCTTGCCAGCTGTCGTATTCGGTATTTTTTTAATGCTCAGCTCAGCACCCACTTCTTAATCTATATTTCTATCCTAATCCGAGAATCTACTGAATAGACTTTTATAGGACTGGTTTATTTTTGAAGAAAACTAACTCCTATGTTAAAAGTACGTAATTTTGTACCTAAATCGGTACTTATGTTAAGCGCAACTTATTCAGAATTTAGAAAAGACCTCAAACAATTTCTCGATCAAGTCATTACAAATGTCGATACCCTAATTATTCACAGAGGAAAGGGCAAAGCCGTTGTTGTTATGTCATTAGAAGAGTACAACTCATTGTGCGCCACAAGTCTTGAACTTTCATCCATCAAAAACAAAGCACACTTAGATGCCTCTATCCAAGAAATTGGAAAGGACATGATTGATTTTATCCCAGAATGAATATCAGCTTTACCCCAAGAGCCTGGGATGACTACCAATATTGGATGAGCCAAGACAAAAAGAAAATTATTAAAATAAACCAACTTCTTAAGGATATTCTCAGAAATCCATTTGAAGGTATTGGCATGCCTGAACCTCTTAAGTTTCAATATACCGGTTTTTGGTCTCGCCGAATCGATCAAAAAAACCGATTGATTTATCAAGTACTAGATCAACAAGTTATTGTTGTAAAATGTAGATTTCACTACGACGACTAACCTACTCATTCACAAAATACATCGCATTCACCACCATGAGTTTACCGCTTTCCCAGAAACCTCGGAAGAGTGGGTTATCGATGAGGTAAACGACCGTTCCACGGCCATAAGAAACGGCTCCGGCAATGGCTGCTTCAGATTGCTGTAGTTTCACTCTTGCCCCTACAAAGCCGTTGACTGCGGTGGCATTTTTTTCGAGTTTGAAAACCGGGTTTCCTTCAATTTGATAAGCTGTTGCGCCTTGGCGCAAGGTGTAATAACCGTTGTAACCGAAAGCCAACGGATGGCTGTTATCAAATATACAAGGGTAAATGGCACCAATGATGGCATCTGAGATTTGATCGCGCTCTTGGTTGGCATAACTGAGTGCATTTGTTGCTAAGGCAGATCCTTCTTTGCGCTTGATGCCAAAACCTTCTTGGTTCACCAAAGCATCAACTGCACCACCTGTTACGATGAGCTTACCACCTGCTGCAATCCATGAAAGCAATTGTTCATTTCCAGCAATGTCATAGCCGCCTTCAGGAACAAACAAAACATCTAAAGTAGCCAAGGCTGCATTTAAATCATCGGCAAAAATAAGATGTGCTCCTTTCACTAATTGTTGTTCAAAGAAATGCCAAATTTCACCCACATTCAAAGATGAAAATTCATCGCCAGCCAAGATGCCAACCGTTGGATTAGGAACAAGCTTTACCGACGAAGAACCAAAATCGGCACCAGCGTCTACCATTCCGGTTGTTAAACCTGTGATGTCAACATGATAACGTTTCGAGTAGTCATTGACCATTGCATGCAAATCAAGCCCCTTGTTTTCACCAACCAACAACAATAATGTTCCCGGCGCAAAGGTTTTACCGGCTAATTTGAATCCTTTTTCATGAAAATAGACTTTTAGACCCGCTTGTTGAACCGCATTTAAAAATCTTGCTGTTTGCATGCTTTCCCACCTTACAGCGTAGGCTGTAAAACCCTCAACAGCAAAAAAATCTGATTGTTTCTGACCTGTGGCCGCAAATGGCGTTGCTTTGATTTCTTGCTCAACAGCATAAGCGTCAATGCCGTAAGCATATGGAAGGGACCAAGCTGTAATGTCATACGTGAGGCTGTCTGAAAGCTTTGTTCTAGGCTCAAATAAAACAGAGACAAGCGTTCCTTTTTCTTGTTGGGTAGAAACAATGATATCGCCAATATTCAGTTTAAAGGCTTCTTGAGCCCCCGTCTTGAAATGAAATCCTTTGGAAGCAATGGCTTGGGTACTCGTAGAAATCATTTGCCACTGGATGTTGTTTTTTCCGAGCAACACCAACAATGGCTCGATTTGATTACTTGAGCCCTTGAGCACATATGACTCGTATTTAAAATCTTTTTGCTTATAGAATTTTTGATATTCAGCCACCAATTTTTGTGCATTTCGGGCACTGGTTTCAACCGTAGACAAACCTGTTGTCACATGATGCGCAACGCGGTCTGCCAAACGCAGTGTATCGCCAACTTGTGTAATAACCGCTAAGCCAGCACGCCCGCTTCCACCTTGCTCATAGGTCATGCCTATACTGCCTGAATAAGTCGGATACGTATCACCATAGCTTGGATACAGCAAATCAAAAATTTCTTTTGAAAAATAGAGCCAGCCCGCTTTGTCGAAATAACCGGCATGGTTTTTTCCAATTTCCTTTTGAAATTCTCGTTGCCAATCGGTAATTACTTCGTGATAAGGTTCGGCAGCAGGAGGAAAATAATAAGGCTCATTGATGCCTTGCTCGTGGAAATCGACATGCACGTGTGGCAACCATTGATTATACTGTTGAATTCGGACTGCAGATTCGATTTGGGTCATCCAGGCCCAGTCGCGGTTGAGATCAAATAAATAATGGTTCGGACGACCACCTGGCCAGGTTTCATTATGGCTAGCGCTAAAACGCTGCATATCTATTGGGTTGGCGCCATACTGATAATAAAAATTTACATAGCGATCACGGCCGTCTGGATTGAGGCAAGGATCCATAATGACAACCGTATTTTCTAAATAACCGGCTTTGTCGGTGAGTAAGCGATAGGCGGTTTGCATGGCTGCTTCCGTACCCGAGCTTTCATTACCATGAACGTTATATGATAACCAAACAATGGCCAGTTTTTCATCAGGGGCTTGCGTCAAATGTTTTTGCTTGATTTCTCCGAGTTTTTTCAAATTGTCTGGCGTTCCAATATAAACCAGCAACAAGTCTCGTTTCTCATAGGTTTGACCTACTTTTTCTACCTTGATCTGACCAGGAAAGGCCTTTTCGAGTGCAAAAAAGTAATCCACGACACGGTGGTGTCTGGTAAATTGCTCACCAATGTTATATCCCAGAAATTGCTTGGGTGTAAAAGCATCTTGTGCAAAAAGTTGCAGTGTCAAAATGCTAAAGAGTAGCGTGAACAGTGTTTTTTTCATCGTACAGATTTTTAGTAAACTCATTGTTGAGGTTTTTCTTTGGCTAAATGGATAATCGCATCGCCTTTATAAACAACTGGCGCCTCGTTGATACAGATGACATAACCTGTTTGGCTTGCCTTGATTTGTTTTTCGTATTTTCCATAAGGATCGGTGACAAGTGCCAACACTTCGCCTTTTTGAACGGCGGTTCCGTTGGCAACAAAACACTGGAACATACCACTAGAAGGGGCACGCATCCATTTGTTTTCTCCGATAAAAATAGGTTCGCGGTCTTTGGAAATATCAATTTTATAATTGCGCATCCCCAAATGATTGATGAGTCGCTTCAGGCCATTCAAACCTTCTTCGACCACATTTTCTTCAATATTATTCGATTTTCCGCCCTCGAAAAGCAAGATTTTCTTTTTGCGCTTCACCATGCTTTCGCGCAGTGTTTTGGCAATAAGGCCAGAATGCAAAATAAAAGGCGGATTAAAAACCTTTGCTAATTCAATACTCTCTTGGTCACTAAAGACACAACGAATTTGCGGAAAGTTATTGCGCTGTGCAGCACCAGTATGAAAATCAATGATGTAATCACAGTGCGGAGCAATTTCTTTCATGAAATGATACGCAAATTGAGCAGCAAGTGAACCATTATTGCTGCCCGGGAAACTGCGGTTGAGGTCTCGACCATCTGGCAACTCTCGTTGTAAATTGAGAAAGCCGAAAATATTAAAAATGGGCAAGCAAATGATGGTGCCTTTCGTAGGCTTATTGAGTTTTTTTCGCAAGAAACGACGCACGATTTCGATACCGTTGAGTTCGTCTCCGTGCAGGCCAGCCATGACTAAAACAGTTGGTCCGTCTTCTTTGGCACGCTCAACGAGCACCGGAACCTGAATGGGCGTCCTGGTGTGCAAATGAGCTACCTCTAAATTGAGTTGCGCACCTTTGCCTGGCAAAATTTCTTGCCCCAGGATGGTCATTTTCTTGTAGCCTTTCTGCTTAGCGATTGACATTTCTCTCTATGTATGCAATGATTTTACCTGCGATATTACTCTGGGTTGTTTTTTCAATGCCCTCGAGTCCTGGAGATGAATTTACTTCCAAAACAAGGGGGCCACGTTCAGATTGCAGCATATCGACACCGGCAATACCTAAACCAACAGCCTTTGCAGCTAAAATTGCTGTATACTTTTCCTCGGTAGTCAGCTCAATGGTTTCTGAGCTCCCGCCACGGTGTAAGTTTGATCTAAATTCGCCGGGTAAACCTTGTCGTTTCATCGCACCGACTACTTCGCCGTCCACTACAAAAGCACGAATGTCTGCCCCTTTGGCCTCGCGAATAAATTCTTGAACTATAACCCGAGCTTTCAGACCATTAAAAGCCTCCAAAACAGATTGCGCCGCATTTAAGTTTTCAGCTAATACAACCCCCAGGCCTTGCGTTCCTTCGAGCAGTTTTAAAACCACAGGCGCGCCACCTGCACTTTTCACGACATGCTTTACGTCCTTAGAATAATTTGTAAAAACTGTTTTAGGTAGACCGATTCCTTCTTTGGAAAGCACCTGTAAACAGCGCAATTTATCTCTTGAATGAATAATTCCTCTTGAGCCAACGGCTGTAAAAACATTCATCATTTCAAACTGACGAACAACAGCAGTTCCATAGAAAGTGACCGATGCACCAATTCTAGGAATAACAGCATCAAATCCTTTCAAGTATTGATTTTGATAGTAGAGCGCAGGGCCAGTCTGTTCTATTTCAATATTGCATTTGAGGTGATCAATGACATGTGCTTCATGACCTGCGGCTTCTGCGGCTTCAACGAGCCTGCGCGTAGAATAAAGATGGGCGTTTCTAGATAAGATGGCAATTTTCATGCTTGTAAGGTAAGTGGCTCGTGAATATATTTTTTACTGGTGTCAACGATAAATCGGTTATTGAGGACCTTGCGCCCTAATAAAATGGGGTAACGCATGCCTTTGCGCACGGTCAAGGAAAATTCGGTTTGAAAACAGAGGTCTGCGATGCAAATTGTGCCAAAAACAAAATAGCGCTCTTGGGTTTGTCCGGTAGAACTTTTGACTTTTTTAGTCCTGAACTTCGTGAAATTCATCTCTTGCCCAGTATATGCAGCATGTTTATCGTCAAGGAAAATAACTTTTAATTGACCATCTTGTTCATGGCAACTACTGACGTGAATACTAGAGGTATAGGCCCCTGTATCAACCTTCACCTTAACTTGCTCTAGGCCGAAATCAGGCAAAACAGCAAGCTCGCGACGTCCAATTAATATTTTGTCTTTAGACAACATAAAACAAATGTAATTGAATCTGAGAACACCCGAAAATTACTTTCTGAGAAATAAAGCAGCAGTTTGGTCGTTAAGGATTGTAACTTTGTAGCAATGAAGCATCTTTTACTTCTTCTATTTCTATCGCTAACAACAGGTCTCATGGCCCAAAATGTTACTGTTTTTGGGTATTGTTTTGTCAAGGGCAGAAAGCCAGCAGCTGGGGTAAAAATCGAGTTAAGTGTTCGCAATAATTTTTCGGTAAACATTCCGATGCAAACCACAACGAATAACCAAGGCTACTACTCCTTTTCAAATTTAGAAGTTGGGCAAATCATTGAAATACAATATACTTACGGAGAATTAGCGCTGAGCCTATCTCAAATAATAACGAGTAATAAAGAACTTCAAGAACTTCCTGAGCAGAACTTTTCAATACAAGACAACCGAGGTGTTACCGTCAGGCAAGAAGCCCAAAACCCATTTGAAATTGAAAAATTACCACAACTCAATTTGAAAGGAATTGTGGGTCTCGAGCGCACCCTTACCCTTACAACTGCTGCAACTTCTAATAACGAACTGACCTCCAATTATAATGTTCGTGGCGGTAATTATGACGAGAATTTAGTTTACGTCAATGGATTTCAAGTTTTTCGCCCGTTTTTAACGCGCAGTGGTCAGCAAGAAGGCATGAGTTTCATTCATTCATCTCTTGTTGAAGATGTGCGCTTTAGTGCTGGTGGTTTCTCCTCGAATTACGGCGATCGCCTGAGCTCTGTACTCGACATCACTTATAAAACGCCAGAAACCTTTCATGCATCAGCGATGGCCTCGTTGCTGGGTGTTGAAGCACATGTCGAAGAGGCCGTTAACCAACGCTTCAATTTTTTAGTAGGAGCGCGTTACCGTTCTAACGGCTATTTCCTCAATTCATTGCCAACCAAAGGTGCTTACAACCCTGTTTTTGCCGATGCCCAAATTCTGACCAATTACCGCCTCAATGAATTTTGGACTTGGACTTTTTTAGGTCATTTCTCGAGTAATACTTACCAATTTGCACCTCAAACATCGCAATCTGATTTTGGAACAGCCAATGAAGCCTACAGGCTCATGATTTATTTCGAGGGCCAAGAAAATTCTCAATTCCAAACCCTTATGGGTGGAACGGCACTCAAATATGCCAAAAACAGAACCAAGCTTGATTTTTATGTCTCCGGGTTTCAGTCCGATGAAAAAGAATACTTCGACATCTTCGGTCAGTACTATATCAATGAACTCGAAACCGACCCCTCAAAAGAAGAATTTGGAGATTCCATTGCTACACTTGGTGTGGGTGGCTTCTTAAACCACGGCCGCAACCGCTTACAAGCCCAAATCTTGTCTGCCTATCACAACGGGAGCTTTTTGATTCAGGATGATTTTAGCGATGAACTCAAAACTAGAAAGCGCTACAACGAATTGTCTTGGGGCGTTAATTTACAGCTCGATCAATTCCAAGACCGACTCAGCGAGTGGAGACTTATTGACTCAGCAGGTTATAGTTTACCGCAAAGCCAACCCGATAGTATTATATTATTTGAAACAATCAAAGGCAATCTCGCCCTAAACGGTTACCGCGCTACCGGATTTTTACAATGGTCTAATTCTTGGACAAAAGTGAGCCGACACAAAATAGTTTCGGTAAAGTCTCCAACCAAAAAAGATGGTGTAAGAGTGCTTTATACCGACACCCTAGATCTTTCCACGAAAAAAATCAATTTTCAAATTGGATTGCGTGGTGGTTACACGAGCGTGAATCAGGAACCTTATTTTACACCCCGAATGAGCATTTCCTATGCCCCTGCCGCCTACATGTGGCAAAATGGCAAAGCAGTGCGCCGTGGTTTACTTATTAAATTCTCGAGTGGTTTTTATTACCAACCTCCTTTTTACCGTGAATTCAGGACTTTTGACGGAAATTTGGCACTCGGGGTTCAGTCTCAAAAGTCTTTTCATGCCGTATTGGGTTCTGAATTTCAATTTCAGATGTGGGGTCGAAGCACGCCATTCAAACTCAATTCAGAACTCTATTACAAACATCTTTGGGACCTCAATCCGTACGAAATTGAAAACGTTCGCACCCGTTACTACGCAACGAACAATGCTGTTGGCTATGCCTATGGCTTAGATGTAAATGTGCACGGTGAATTTGTCGAAGGCATCCAATCCTTTTTCAAGGTCGGTTTGCTTTCTACCAGAGAAGACATCGACAACGATCAATACACCATCTACTATAATGCTGCAGGCGAGCGCATTATTTTTGGCTACAGTGAAGATCAGACAGTGGTTGATTCTACAGTGGTTTTTCCGGGTTTTATTCCAAGACCAACCGATCAGTGGTTTACTTTCGGCGCTTTGGTTCAGGACCAAATGCCTGGCTTCGAAGCATTCAAAGTACAAATGGGGCTTCAATATGGCTCTAGGCTTCCTTACGGCCCACCAGATTTTACACGCTACAAAGACACACTGCGCATACGCTCTTATTTCCGCGTTGACCTCGGTTTATCTTATGATTTATTGCACCACCGAACCTTAACGAGTTCGTCTGAGCAGTCAGCCAAATTTTTAAATAAAAGAAGTCGTGCCATTGACCAAGCACTCGTTTCTTTGGAAATCTTCAATATTCTTGGTGTCAATAATGTGCTTTCAAAGCAATGGATTCAAGATGTTCAAGGGAAATTTTATGCGGTTCCGAATTACCTCACCCAACGGCTCTTCAATCTGAAACTTTCGATTGTCCTGTAAGTCATTTGAAAATGAATGCAACCTTTCTTTGAGCTTAGGATCAGGCCAAACTCGGTGCAAAAAGAAAACGATTCGGAGAAACCAAACCAGTTTTTACGGCATACATCACGATACCGGCGGTATTTTTAACGCCTAATTTTGCCATGATATTTTTACGGTGCGTATTGATCGTGTGCTTACTCAAGAAAAGTAAGTCTGCAATTTGCTCATTGGTTTGCCCTTCAGCGATAAGGGTAATGATTTCGTTTTCTCTTTCTGAGAGCGTAATAGGGCCACAACTGAAATCATCGGTATTGAGCTCGTGTAAATCAATATTGGCTTTCTGAATAGTCTCGAGAATTTGCCCACAAAAGAATTGTTTGCCTTGGGCCGTCTCTTTAACCGCATCGATAATTTCAGCAAGTTCGCAGTCTTTTTTAACATAACTCGTGACCCCAGATTTGAGGGCATCAATTAAAATAGGCGCATGCTGTGCTTCAGTAATGGCTACAAAACGGAGGTCCTTGTACTTTGATATTGCTTTTGGGACGATATCGATACTGAAACCATGTGAAGTAAAATCGATGAGCACGACATCGGCACCAAAATTCTTAAGCTGAGCCAACAATTCATCTTCATTGCGGGCTTCACCGACAATAGAAATGCCTGCTTGTGCAGCCAAGATGGTTCTCAGGCCCAAACGGATCAATTCATTGCTATCGGCGAGGATGACTTGCATCTTATTTAGAATTATTCTACACAAAGGTACGCGCAAAAATCTTTTTGTCAAGCAAAAGCACTAGTTTTTTATTGCATGTAAGAAAACAAATAAAATCAACCTAACTTTGCCTTATGCATACGGAACTCGGAAAAGATATTCAGCGCGCTTTGGAACTTCTTCAGGAAGGAAAACAAGTTGCCGTCCCGACCGAAACCGTCTATGGCTTGGCTGCCGATGCCAATCACGAAGAAGCAGTACTCGGGATTTTTGCGGCAAAAAATCGGCCCCATGCCAATCCATTGATATTACACTTTGATAGCCTACATAGCGCCGAGCCTTATATGCTGTCTTTTCCGGCAGTTTTCAAGCAACTTTATGCGTCTTTTTGCCCCGGACCACTCACTTTTATTGTGCCCAAAAGTAGTTTGGTTTCTGAACTCATCACTGGCGGGCAAGACACCGTGGCCATTCGTTTTCCAAAACACGAAGTGCTGCAAAACCTACTTCAGGCATTTGGTCGCCCTCTTGCAGCCCCTAGCGCTAATTTATACGGGCAACTGAGCCCAACAACTGCCCAACATGTTTTCTCCCAATTAAACGGACGCATTCCTTATATTTTGGATGGTGGAGCTTGTGATCAAGGGCTTGAATCAACCATTATTGGACTTGAAAATGAGCGCGTTCTGATTTACCGCTATGGCAGTATCACGGCCGAACAACTTGCTGTTCATTTAGGATACACGCCTGAGGCTAAGATTCATGAACACGGCGGAGTGCGCACCAGCGGGATGGTTAAATACCATTACGCCACCCAAACCCCACTTTATTTAGGCTTCAAAAATGAGCAGGGTCAAGATGCAGACCTTCAAATTCTGTTGACCGATGACCAAACAGTTCCGGAGCCAAAAATGATCTTAAGCCAAAGTGGTTCACTTACCGAAGCCGCTCAAAATCTGTATGCGATGCTGCACGCGGCAGATGCCATCGGGGTTGAACGCATCTTTGTAGAGCCATTTCCGCAAGAAGGGCTTGGGGCTGCCATGAATGATCGCTTATCAAGAGCCGCTGCAAAGTTTACAAGCAAGGCATAAACAAAGTAAAACCTTAAGTATTCAGTAAAAAAGAGCCAAAAGCATCATTGGCACATGCGATGATTTTTACTTTGACTCTGAAAAATTAAGCGCAAAAAAAAGAGGCTCCGAATCGAAGCCTCTAAATATTTGAATTGAAATGGTTAGATTGAGCGAACTCAATTATTTCATGTGACGACCATAACGGTTTTTGAACTTATCGATACGACCAGCTGTATCTACGAACTGAGCGATACCTGTAAAGAACGGGTGTGATTTGTGAGAGATATCTAACTTCACAAGTGGATACTCGTTACCGTCTTCCCAAGAGATTGTTTCTTTAGTTTCTGCGCAAGAAGGACAGATGAAACTGTAGTCATTGGACATATCTTTGAATACAACAAGTCTGTAATCTGATGGATGGATATCTTTTTTCATTTTATTTTACTTTTCGGAAAATGGATTGCAAAGATACGCATTTCTTATTCAAAAACAAGAAAATTAGAAGCAAAAGAAAAAAAATTCGATTTGTATAGTAGTTTTGTAAGCAATAGTTCGCCATGCGCCAAGAATTTAACTCTTCTTTGAACCACCTTGAGCTCAAGGATAACCGTTTGCATTCCTTGCTCGAACTTACCAATGCCATCAATGCCAACCTGGCTATCGATCAATTGTATCGCATATTCACCTTTATCATGAAGGAGCAGCTCAACTTCAGCCGCTTTGCACTTTTGATGGCACAAGAAGAATGGGAACTCGCAGCCAAAAGCGGTTACAAAGGTAAAATCACGCCAAATGATTTGGCACAAGAGTTACAGCGCTTTAAAGACATCACGCTTGTTGCGTCGTCAAATAGTCCACAACTCAAAGATTTTCAGGCCGTCATTCCGATATTTCATCAAGAACGCGCTTTGGCCTTTTTGCTGCTTGCTACACCCGGTAAAACTGAATACTTAGAACCGCAGCACTTCTCTTTTGCACAGACGCTGACAAATATTTTATCTGTTGCCATTGAAAACCGTAGACTCACCAAGCAGAACCTCATCCAAGAGCGCATTTCTAAAGAACTTGAGTTAGCCTCCGAAATGCAAAAATTACTCTTTCCGCAAGAATTGCCTTCCAATAAAAAAATGGATCTTTCCGGAAAGTACATTCCCAGACACGCCATCGGCGGAGATTACTATGACTTCATCCCGCTAGGTGATGAAGAATACATCATCTGTATTGGCGATGTGAGTGGCAAGGGAATTACAGCAGCCATGCTCATGGCTAACTTTCAAGCTACAATTCGCACTTTATTTAAATACCAGCGCTTCGAAATGAGTTTTTTAATGGAAGAGCTCAATAAAATTGTCATGAAAAGCGCCAAAGGTGAAAAGTTTATTACGTTTTTTATCGCGCACTATAATGCCTACACGCGCCAACTTACTTATGTGAATGCTGGCCATAATCAACCCTTTGTATTACACGGCAAGAATGTCACGCTACTCAATGAAGGTTGTATCGGGCTTGGCATGTTAGACGAACTTCCATACGTCAATGTGGGCAAGCTTATTTTGCAGCCCAAAACGACAATTGTCTTATTTACGGACGGTGTGGTTGAACTTGAAAACGAAGCGGGTGAAGCTTTTGGCCTAGAGCAATTGATCAAGCAAGTCAAGGCATTTGCTCCGCTGAAAATGGAAGACATGAACAACCTCATTTTTTCCAAACTCGAGGAATGGAAAGGTCCCTTGCCATACATTGATGACACGGCAATTTTTAGCTGTAAGTTTTTCTGATTGTTCTGTTACTTAGGAATTAAGCCCAGCGCCCATTTGAAGGAAAACAAATGACTAAAGTAAGCGCTGTTGCCCAAGCCAAGACGCGTAAAAGCGTAATCAATTTGCCATTGCTTCAGTTGCAAACCAACCCCCATATGCGGTTGTACAGTTAATTTCTTTTGAAGGTCAAGATTGGTATAGTATTGCCATTGTGAAACACCAGTCCTGAAGCTGAGCTTTTTGTCATAGGTCACGTACAGACCTGTTTTTTGATCCATGGAAAAAACTGAACCCGATACAAGTGTATTTCTTGGCCCATCAGCAGTAATTTCAAAATCTACCTCCCCACCTATTTGTAATTTTTTAGTAGGAATCGGTAAAAATCCGGAAGCACCTAGAATAAGGCGCGGCAGCATTTGTTCGATGCCATTTTGAGGTAAAGCATTATTGGTTTCAAGAAGAGTGGCTTGCATTTCTGGCGTGAGGTCATAGGTCCATACGCTAAATGTACTCGTTGCATCGCGCAGCATCAGGCCGAAAACTAAATTTTGTTTAGGATTATACTGCAGTCCAGCATCGAGACCAAAACCCACCGCTTTGGCAAAATCACCGATATGACGATAGAGTATTTTGGCATTGAAACCCATGGAGAGGTTGCTAATGCGAGTTGGGCGAGACAACGAACCAATAAAAGCGTAGTCGGCGGCATTGAATTGTTGCAATTGACTGTAATCAATATTGCCGTTGTTGTCTATAAGTTGAGTTGTGTTGTAAATATTATCGACGCCGAGTCGCAGCATGTTAAGAGCAACTACTGTACTTGCTGTTATGCGACGAGAAACACCGAGGTGGTCTTGCGAAACAATGCCGCCAAAATAAGCAGCATGCATGCCGGCAATTTCAGTTGGCGCCTGTTGGTGGTGTAAACCTGCCGGATTCCAAACACCCGCCAAAACACCAGAAGTTTGAGCCACAACCGCAGAACCCATACCAAGTGCGTCAGCACCCACTCCTAAATTCAAATACTCATTGGCATATTTCGGATTAAGGTCTTGTGCAAAGACACAGAATAGGCTTCCGAGACTAAAGAATAAAGAGAAGATTTGCTTTGACATGTGACAAAAACTCAAAATTGCACAAAAAATTGTGTTTTCTAGGTACTTTTACAAAAATGTCTCGCATGTTTGGAATTGCCAATTTAATTACTGCCGCTAATCTATTGGGCGGAATTTGCTCCATTATATTTAGCCTGAGCGGTCGGCTCGATTGGGCAGTACTCGTTTTAGCCATCTCTGCCCTATTTGACTTTTTGGACGGTTTTGTAGCGCGTTTGACCAAATCAAACGGAGAGCTCGGCAAACAACTCGACTCTTTAGCAGACCTCGTGAGTTTTGGCGTTGCACCAGGTATTTTGATGTTCGTCATGATCATTGTTGGCATTGACACTTCGAACCTGATGCCAAATGCCCAAGGTATCAAAGCTTATCATGGCGTCTCGAGCGAATATGTGGTGGCGCAACTCATCGACTGGAAGGCAGCACTGTTTTATGGTCGAGACAACGCTTTTAATGCCTCGATTAAATTTTTACCATTTGTGGCACTTATTATTCCGTTTCTCGCGATGTTTCGATTGGCTAAGTTCAATTTGGACCAACGACAATCTGATAAGTTCATCGGCGTACCAACTCCTACCGCCACTATCTTTTTTAGCTTTTTTCCACTGTATTTTTGGTTTGAACTTTCTAATTGGGGGCACCAAGCTTCCTGGATTTATACCCTTTTTGATTGCTATACCCTAGCGATCATTTCAGTTTTATTTTCTTTGTTAATGGTGAGTGAATTGCCACTTTTAGCACTCAAATTCAAAGACTTTAGTTGGCGTTCAAACCCCTATCGTTATTTATTACTCGGAATTTCGTTGATAAGTATTCCATTATTTTTGATTTGGGCCATTCCAATAATTGTACTTTTGTACTTGCTTTTATCACTTATTGAACATTTTCAATTTAAAAAACATGAAATTCAAAGCTGAAATCGACGTAATGCCACTAGACGCTCTTCTTGATCCACAAGGAAAAGCGGTTACCAACTCTATGAAAAATATTGGTCTTCCAGAAATAGAAGGCGTTCGTATCGGTAAGCATATCCGTCTTTTCGTAGAAGCTGCTAATCAAGAAGAAGCAAGTCAAAAGGTAGATACTGCCTGTAAAAAAATGCTCGCTAACCAGATCATGGAGAGCTACCGCTTCGAGCTTAGCGAAGTTTAATCATGAAAAAAGGTTTCAGGACCTTTCAACCAAATGCTAACGCTTGGGATACAAAACTGTATTTCCCAACTCCCCTTCAGTTTTTAGAAGAATGGCGCACCAATATTGCTGCAGCACAGCAAGAATTTGCTAATCTTCCCATCAAAGAACGCGTCGCCTTCCTACATGACCTCGCTACCGAACTGCTTGCCGCAAAGGATGACATTCAGTTACTTTATTGTCAAGAAAGCGGACTCTCTAAAAAAAGATTTGAAGCAGAATTCGAGCGCACTTTTCATACCATCCGACTTTTTGAAGACTATTTAGAAAAGGCCAGGTGGGAAAAGACTGAAACGCTCGAACAAGAAAAAATCAAATTGATCAAACGGAATATTCCGATTGGGCCAGTTCTTGTTCTTGGCTCGTCGAATTTTCCGTTGGCTTATTCTACGCTCGGTGGAGATACCGTCGCAGCCTTCGCAGCAGGCTGTTGTGTTGTGCTCAAGGCCCACCCGATGCATGTCGGAACCAGCAGTTTGGTGGCTACGTGCATTTCCAAGGCGCTCGATAAGCGGCAACTTTCTCCTTATATTTTTAGTCATGTTCTAGACGATTCTTATCATTGGGCCAGCACTTTTGCAAAAGAACCAGCTATTAAAGCCATCGGTTTCACAGGTAGCATCAAGGGAGGACGCGCACTGATGGATATCGCAGCTCAACGCCCCGATCCTATTCCAGTTTTTGCCGAAATGGGCAGTTTGAATCCGGTTATTATTAATGAAAATCTGGATGCAGCAGCACTCACGCAAGCGGCAGAAAAATTAGCCCTTTCAATTTATACTGACGCAGGGCAATTTTGTACCAAACCGGGGCTCATTCTGGTTCACGAACAACAGCTCGCTTCATTTTTAGATCAGCTTAGAACCGCACTCGAACTTCAACAACCTGTTCCGATGCTGCACCCTGATATTTTTGCCAAATACGAAGCCAGAAAAAGACACGTATTTCAAGTCAAGGGCATGAAGCGTCATGAATCTTTGGCTCCCATTCAAGGGATTGAAGCCCGCTGGGCACTTGCCGAAACTACCCTTCAGAACCTCAGCGCTGCCGAAGCAGCACAAGAAGAGGTTTTTGGGCCGTTTGCCGTGCTTTGTAGTTATCAAGAACTTTCAGCCTGCACTGCACTGCTTCAAAAATTAGGCGGGCAACTCACTGCAACTGTCTTTGCTGAAGACCTAACAGCAATTGACCCCGCTTTACTTTTCCAACTACAAACGCAAGCGGGTAGACTTATTTTTAATGGGGTCCCGACAGGCGTTCGGGTGTTAGAAACCATGCACCACGGCGGGCCCTACCCCGCAAGCAGCGATGCGCGCTTTAGTGCAGTCGGGCCCGATAGCATCAAGCGTTTTACAAAAGAAGTTTGCTTTCAACAGCATTTTTGAGCGCGGCATTTTCAACACTTACCAAGATACTTGCATTCATTACAGGATGAAGCAAAGTCAACATAAATCTTTGTATTTTTGACTATCAAAACTTTCACAAATGGAAAATCAAGCAACACCAACAAAATCAAATAGCTTTTATTTTGTTTTCATATTTATATTGCTTGCAGGTTTAGCAGGGCTTACCTTGGCTTGGTCTAGACAGCGTGCAGCATTAAACACCTGTAAAAACAGCAATGCTGAGTTACTTGCTGACATGGCTGACATGGAAAGCGCACTTTCAGGTTACACTGGCACCATGAAGCAAGATCTGAAGTCGGACTTACAGCAAATGTTGCGTAACTATAATAAGCTCATTGAAAAAGATGCCACCAAGGCCGATAGCCTCAATGCACAAAAAGCACAAATCACGGACCTACTTAGAAAATTAGACCGTTCCAAACTGACGGCGCGCGACCTCGTTAAAGCCAGAAAAGAAAATGAAACACTGCGTTCTATTATGCGCAGTTATGCACGCACCATAGACTCCTTAAATACGCTCAATATTGACCTTGGTAGCCGACTAGAAGAGACAAATGTCAAACTCTCTACCACTTCAACTGAAAGAGATACTTATAAAAGACAAGCAGAAGAATCTCAGCAACAAATCAAAAAAGGAAGTAAGCTTCAGGCCTACAACTTTAAATCAGAAGCACTGAAGCAACGCGTAAACAACACCATGGAGGTGACAGACCGTGCGAAAAACGCCGTTCAATTTAGAAGCAGCTTTACTTTATCTGAAAATATCCTGACCAACGCCGGTAAAAAATATGTCTATATGCAAATTACAGGACCTAACGGAGAAACACTGCAAGCAAGCAGTAGCTTTGTTACCGAGACTGAAAATGGCAGCATCGCATATTCTCAGCGCAAAGAAATTGACTACCAAAACCAAGCACTTGACCTTACCATTTATTATGAACTGAAAGGTGAAACTGCCGCCAAAGGCCTTTACCGTGTTCGCATTTACTGTGACGGTCAACTCATTGGTTCTGATAGCTTCTCTTTGAAATAGCATAGCTAATCAATCAGCAACAACCTACTGCAACATTAATTTACAAATACTTTAATCTGATATTTTAAAATGAGTACCGCCATTGAACAAGGTCACGTCCATTACAGCATCCATGAAAATGGCATTGCAACCATTACTTTTGGTCATCCATTAAGCAATTCGCTTCCCGGAAAAATTCTTCAGAAACTAGCCGATACTGTTACGGAAGTGAGCAATAACCCAGCGACCAAAGTACTTATTTTGCAATCGGAAGGGGAAAAGGCATTTTGTGCTGGTGCCAGCTTTGACGAACTGGTTTCCATCAATGACCTCGAAACTGGTCTTCAGTTTTTTTCTGGATTTGCAAAGGTCATCAATGCGTGTAGAAAATCAAAAAAACTCATCATTGGACGCGTACAAGGGCGCGCAGTAGGTGGCGGCGTTGGCTTGGCCTCTGCTACCGATTATTGTTTTGCAACAACAAGGGCTGAAGTCAAATTATCAGAATTAGCCGTAGGAATCGGGCCTTTTGTGGTTGGGCCAGCCGTCGAAAGAAAAATTGGCTTATCAGCCATGAGTGAATTGGCAATCAATGCCACAGAATGGCGCGCTGCAAAATGGGCGCAAGAAAAAGGTTTATTTACAGAAGTTTATGACACCATTGAAGAAATGGATGCAGCCATTGCCTTACTCAGTTCAAGGTTGGCAAATTCAAATCCGGAAGCGATGTCCGAACTCAAAGAAATATTTTGGCAAGGCACTGAACACTGGGATGAATTACTCGTTTCTAGAGCAGCAATTAGCGGACGTTTGGTCCTTAGTGATTTCACGAGATCTGCCATTTCTGCCTTCAAAGCAAAATAAAAGTGGATTTTTTCTGCTTTTGATTTGTAAATAAACACAATAGTTGTATCTTTGCACCCCTAATTTTAGGGAATTTAAGTTTTTTATTTAACAGAAAGAACCGTGAACACATTAAGTTACAGAACGTTATCTGGTAATACCGAGACTGCCGACAAAAAGTGGTATGTTGTGGATGCTGAAGGTCAAACCGTAGGACGCTTGGCGAGTAAAGTTGCCAAAATTATCCGTGGAAAATATAAAACCTGTTACACTCCGCATGCGGACTGTGGCGACAATGTCATCGTGATTAACGCCGAAAAAATTGCTTTCTCTGGAACAAAACTCCAAGATAAAGAATACGTGCGTTTCTCTGGTTACCCAGGTGGTCAGCGTTTCACATCTGCTGAAAACATGCTCAAAAACCATCCTGAGCGCTTAATTGAAAAAGCGGTTAAAGGTATGCTTCCTAAAAATGCTTTAGGTCGTCAGCTTTACACCAACTTAAAAGTATACAAAGGTACTGCGCACAAACACGAAGCACAGCAACCTGAATTATTGAATCTTGATACCCTCAAATAAATCGTATGGAAGTCATTAATGCATTAGGAAGAAGAAAAACTGCGGTAGCCCGCGTTTATTTAACTAAAGGAAAAGGAAACATCTCTATCAACAAACGTGAGATGACTGAATTTTTCCCAATTGACTTTCTTCAAGCTAAAGTTCACCAACCATTCTCTCTTACAGGAACTGAAGGTCAATATGACGTGAAAGTAAATGTTGTAGGTGGTGGTATCAACGGACAAGCTGAAGCGATTCGTCTTGGTATTTCAAGAGCGCTTGTAGAAGTTTCTGCTGACTACAAACCAATGTTGAAAGTTGAAGGTCTCATGACCCGTGACCCACGTATGGTTGAGCGTAAGAAACCAGGACAACCAAAAGCAAGAAAGAAATTCCAGTTCTCAAAACGTTAATCCGTTACAGAACTCGTTTAGCATCCAAGCACTGCAGTACCTGCTCTATTGCCCCTACAGTGTTGCTTTTAATTTTTAGGAACGTAAACAAAAACACAATATGTCTAAATTAACTTTTGAAAATCTCCTTGACGCA
This sequence comes from Bacteroidota bacterium, assembly GCA_041158525.1. Lineage (GTDB taxonomy): Bacteria > Bacteroidota > Bacteroidia > Flavobacteriales_D > Crocinitomicaceae > UBA952. The sequence goes on from JBEBBE010000011.1 coordinate 32,893, forward strand.
GGTGTACATTTTGGTCACTTAAAGCGTAAATGGAATCCAGCTATGGCTCCTTACATCTTCGAAGAGAAGAAAGGAATCCATATCATCGACTTAAATAAAACACTAGTTCACCTTGATCACGCATGCGCTGCAATGAAGCAAATTGCAAAATCAGGTAAAAAAGTTCTTTTTGTTGCTACAAAAAAACAAGCGAAAGATATCGTTGCTGAGCGCGTAGCTGCAGTTAACATGCCTTTCGTTACTGAGCGTTGGTCTGGCGGTATGCTTACCAACTTCCAAACAACACGTAAGTCTATCCGCAAAATGACCCTCATCGACAAAATGAAGTCTGATGGTACATGGGATACCCTTAACAAACGTGAAAAACTTTTCAAAAGCCGTCAACGCGAGAAACTCGAAAAAACTTTCGGTTCTATCGCAGACATGACGCGTCAGCCTGCTGCTATCTTCATCATTGATATCTTGAAAGAGCACATCGCATTAGCTGAAGCACGTCGTTTGAATGTACCAACTTTTGCAATGGTTGATACCAATTCAAATCCAAAATTGGTTGACTTCCCTATTCCTGCTAACGACGACGCAACAAAATCTATCACCTTGATCATCGACGCAATTTGTGGCGCTATCAAAGAAGGTCTAGAAGAGCGTAAGAACTTAAAAGCTACTGACAAAGACGAAGCTCCTGCAGAAGCAGCTACAGCCGAGGCTACGACAGAAAGCGCAGAATAATTCACAATTTAAACTCTTATAAAATGGCTATTACAGCTGCAGATGTAAACAAATTGCGCCAACAAACTGGTGCAGGTATGATGGATTGTAAGAACGCTTTGGTTGAAGCCAATGGTGATTTCGAAGCAGCTATCGATATTCTTCGTAAAAAAGGTCAAAAAATCGCTGCAAAACGCGGTGGTAACGACGCTAAAGAAGGTGTAATTCTTGCGCAAGCAACTGCTGATGGTACAGCTGGTGTGATCCTTACATTGAACTGTGAAACTGACTTCGTTGCTAAAAACGATGGTTATGTATCTTTAGTTCAATCTTTGGTTGACATCGCCTTAACTAACTTACCAGAAAGCGTAGAAGCTCTTAAAGCGCTTCCTTACGATAGCCGTTTATCAGTAGACGAAAAAATCACTGAGCAAATTGGTGTGATCGGCGAAAAACTAGATTTATCTGGTTATGCTGTTGTTCGCGCTGCTAATGTTGTTGCTTACAACCACCCAGGTAACCAATTGGCTACACTCGTTGGTTTAACAATCGCAGGTGAAGAAGTTGCTGAAGCTGGTCGTCAGGTTGCGATGCAAGTTGCTGCTATGGCTCCTATCGCAATCAACAAAGACGGTGTAGATGAGCGCACAATCGAGCGTGAAATCGAAATCGGAAAAGAATTGGCTATCCAAGAAGGTAAACCAGCTGACATGGCTGAGAAAATTGCTATGGGTCGTCTTAACAAATTCTTCCAAGAGAACACCCTATTAAGTCAAGCATTCGTTCGCGACAACAAAATGTCAGTAGAGCAATTCTTAAACAGCACAGCATCAGGCTTAACTGTTTCTGACTTCCAACGTTTCTCATTGAGCTAGTCTCAATATCATATTAAAAAAAAGCTATCGAAATCGGTAGCTTTTTTTTTACCCCTGTTATTCTAAACTCGAATCATATTATATTTGTCAAGCATATGAAATACAAACGCATCCTTCTCAAACTCTCTGGTGAATCCTTAATGGGTAACAAGCAATTTGGTATTGACAACCAACGCCTCAGTGCTTACGCGAGTCAAATCAAAGAACTTCATCAAAAAGGAGTAGAAATTGCAATTGTAATCGGTGGCGGAAATATCTTCAGAGGTGTACAAGCCGAAGAAGGCGGTATGGATCGCACCCACGGTGACTACATGGGCATGCTTGCTACCATGATCAATTCAATGGCCCTACAAGCTGCGCTTGAAAGTGCTGGCATCAGTACGCGCTTGCAGTCTGCTATTGAAATGAAAGAAATTGCCGAGCCCTTCGTACGCCGCAGAGCAGTGCGCCACCTTGAAAAAGGACGCGTAGTTATCTTTGGTGCTGGTACCGGAAATCCATTTTTCACCACCGACTCAGCTGCCTCACTCCGAGCCATTGAAATCAATGCCGATGTGATCTTAAAAGGAACACGCGTTGACGGCATTTATACTGCCGATCCATTTAAAGATCCAAGTGCCACCAAATTTGATCAAATCAGTTTTGACGAAGTGTATGCGCGTGGCCTTAACGTGATGGACATGACAGCCTTCACACTTTGCAAAGAAAATAATTTACCAATCATTGTATTTGACATGGACACCCCTGGCAATTTATTGCAACTTATGGAGGGTAAAAATGTCGGAACCCTAGTTAGTGCCTCATGACAGAAGAACTTTCCATGATTTATGACGAATTCAAGGAATCCAATCAAAAAACCTTGAATCACCTAGAAAATGAACTGACAAAAATCCGTGCTGGAAAGGCGAGCCCTGCTATGCTTGGCGGCGTTATGGTCGAGTACTACGGCTCCATGACTCCTTTACAACAAGTAGCCAATGTCAATACCACAGATGCCCGTACCATCATTGTCCAACCATGGGAAAAGCAAACGCTCAATGACATCGCTCGCGGTATCATCAACTCAAACCTGGGTCTGAATCCACAAAACAACGGAGAGCAACTCATTATATCGGTTCCACCACTTACTGAAGAGCGTCGTCGTGACCTCGTAAAAAAAGCAAAAGCTGAAGCTGAACAAGCCAAAGTAGGTATCCGCAACAATCGCAAAGATGCCCTTGACATGATCAAGGATCTCAAGAACGATGGTCTTTCTGAGGATGCCGTTAAGGTTGCTGAAGAAGAGGTTCAGAAAATCACCAATAGTTATATCAAAAAGGTAGATGACCTCATTGAGCTCAAGGAAAAAGATATCATGACCGTTTAAGCAGAACGGAAAGCACTTCTTTTTTCGGTAAATCAACCAACGGTTGGATTTGACCTCCAGCCAAAGCCAAAATAGGTAGCTGGTGTTCTAGGCACAAATCGATGTCGTGACTCGATAGCACCACACATTTATTGGACTGTTTAGCCCAAGTCATTAACGACAACAATAGTTTTTCTCGGTTTAAAAAATCGAGGTAACTAGATGGCTCGTCTAAGAGTAAAATAGGCGTATCCTGTACAAAAGCCCTGGCCAAACTCACCATTTGTCGCTCGCCATCGCTGAGTGCTTTGGTCTCTTTTTGCGCCAAATGTTGAATACTTAGTAATTCCATAACCTGACTTACTTCTTGCTCATCCGAACTACTCAACCGACCAAAGCTATTTGCGTAAGGCAATCTACCCAAACCAATGTAATCTTGGACCAACAAATGCTCTACCCCATCAAAATGGCTAGCTACAAACGAAATTTGACGCGCTCGTAAAGCAGCATCTTTACGCAACTGAGCCACCGGAAAACCATTGAGCAAAAGTTCACCACCCAACAAGGGCAGCTGTACGGCCATTGACTTGAGCAATGTAGACTTTCCAGCGCCATTCAATCCTAACAATGCGTAGACTTTTCCTACTTCTAGTTCGAGCTCATCAATCGTGCAAATTGTATGCAGATAACCTATTTGAGTTTGTTTGAACTGAATCATGAGCGCCGTAATATAAGATAAGCAATATAGGGCGCCCCAATCAGTGAAGTCAGGACATTGATGGGTAAACTAAAGTAAGGTTCACCAATTAAAAGCAGTACATCACAGGCTACTAAAAATAAAGCGCCAAAGAGCAAACAAAATAAAATAAGTAGCAGGTGATCTTGGGTGCGCAAAAGTTGCCTGCCCAAATTCGGTATGGCTAAACCAACAAAGGCAATTGGGCCGCAAAATGCAGTAATGCCGCCAGCTAAAATGGCAGTGATGGCCAAAATGGCAAGACGTACGCGCTGTGTTCTGACACCGAGTTGAAAAGCCTGCTCTGAGCCTAGCACAAATGCATTTAAAGATTTAATTAGAGTCAGACTCCAAAGCACCGCCCCGATAAATAATCCTAGCAACCAAGGAATCTGGGCTGCATTTAATTGTTGTAAAGAACCCATATTCCATAAGAAAAACTGCTTGACTTGTTCTGGTGAGGCCCAACTTTGCAATACGGATTCTATGGCGCCTGTGAAGCTAGCAAACATCAGCCCCACCAGTAAAAGACCTGTGGTTTGTTGCACCCTCCATGAAACAAAAAACATAAAACTTGCCGCTAAAAATGCACCAATTAAGGCGCTGCCAACTAAACCAAAATTATGCGCCATCAGTGGAAAGCCACCTAACATGAGCAGCGCCGTGGTCAAACTCGCACCTGAATTGATCCCTAATACATAAGGCCCGGCCATCGGATTTCTAAATAAATTCTGCATCAATAAGCCACTCAAAGACAAGCCTGCACCCGCTACCAGCGCACTTAGCAAACGCGGTAAACGAAACTCTTTAAATAGAATTGCTGCCTGTGAATTTGCTGCTTTCACATTGGTGAGCCCAAGATGCAACATACTACAGCCCAATAAGACAAATGCGATGATGACTAAGAAAAGTACGTTCCGTTTCATGGCGTCAATTCTTTGTAAAAATGCAGCTTTTTTGGCTTTGTCGTTAAAATCTGTCTAAGATCCGATAATATCCAATCGGGATGTGCCGCAGCTTGTTCCCAATATTTGTTGGTCTGGTGGGTATAACAGAAAACGCGTTTATTGAAAAACGGAAAATGACTGTATTTTGGAAATTCTTGCAACAAGGCCGCTCGGGAAGGTTTTGCCGGATTGAGCCAATAAACTACCTCTGTACTTTTGGTTAGGACTTTTGCAATGCTACTGAAACAACTTCCTGTACCTGGTTCCCGATCAAAATAATAACGGAAACCTGCATCTTTATAAAAGGTTGCTTCAAAACTTTGACCCGCAGGCGCTACCCACTGATCACCGTAAATATAACCGCTGATCAATAAAGGGTTTTGGTTTCCTAATTTTTCTTGCTCCTTGATGCGCTGGTAATTGGCTGCTACGCGCTTAAAATATTGTTGTGCTGTCTCAATCTGACCAGTTAAAACACCAAATAACAGCACCCATTCAGCACGTGCTAAAGGATTCGTTTCTCGCCATTCGAAATTTGGAATGCACTGAATACCTATTCGATTGAGGCGTTCAATTTGACTTTGCTCATTGCCAAAACCACTATAGACCAAAACTTGTGTTTTTTTCGCCAATAGCTGCTCAACAGAAATAGAGGCTGCGCTTTTGAGATCTGCAACATTACCCTTGCGAACGGCGCTGCGCAAACTTGCATCGTACAAAAATTGTGCATCTGGAATAGCACAGATGGCAGCTTGTTGATCAATTGCAGACATCATACCCACATGTGTAGCACTTAATAATGCAATGCGCTCATAGGAATTATTTACACTCAGGTTGAAAGGCTGTTTAGGTTGCTCCGGATTGTGAATACGGATGTCATAGCCCTGAGTACTTGGGTGAATTTCTAATAATTGACTGTACTTGCAAAGGTTATTTGCTGAGGAATCCTGTTCTTTTTGAGTGGTTCCGCAGGAAAAAAGGATGAAAACACATCCAAAGAAAGTAAACTTAATAAGATTCTGAAGCATTCGGGAAGTCTCCGGATTGCACATCTTTTTTGTAGGCTTCAAATGCCTGAAGCATGTGGTCGTGCAAATTGTTGTATTTGCGCAAAAAACGTGGATTGAACTCGTTATTGATACCCAACATGTCGTGAATGACAAGCACTTGGCCGTCTACACCATTGCCAGCTCCGATTCCGATTACCGGAATAGTGACCATCTGGGCCACCTTTGCGGCAAGCGCTGCCGGTATTTTTTCTAAGACAATGGCAAAACACCCTACTTCTTCAAGTGCTTTGGCATCTTCAATGAGTCTTTGCGCTTCTTCATCTTCTTTGGCACGAACTACGTAGGTTCCAAATTTATAAATCGACTGCGGTGTAAGGCCGAGATGCCCCATGACAGGAATTCCGGCGGTTAGTATTCTTTTGATTGAATCTAGGATTTCTTGGCCACCTTCCATTTTTACGGCGTGCCCCCCCGATTCTTTCATGATTTTAATAGCACTCGATAAGGCTTCTTTGGAGTTCCCTTGATAAGAACCAAAAGGCATGTCGACAACCACTAATGATCTTTTGACCGCTCTGACAACGCTTGAAGCATGGTAAATCATTTGGTCAAGCGTAATAGGCAAAGTGGTTTCATGACCAGCCATGACATTTGAGGCGGAATCACCGACTAATATCACATCAATATTAGCCTCATCTACAATGCGCGCCATCGAGTAGTCGTAGGCCGTGAGCATCGATATTTTCTGACCACTCTGCTTCATTTCAAGCAAAGTATGCGTGGTGATTTTTTTAGGGTTGCTGGCGTGTACAGACATGATTTATTGTTTTTCTAGGTAGGCATTGACATTTTGCTCGATGCGAGAAACGATGTCTGAAGTAGCTGCTTTTTGGAAATCTTGACCAGTGATGCGCTCAAATAACTCGATGTATCTTTCAGAAATGGTCTGAACAAATTCGTCGGGCATATTGGGCATTTGTTGACCTTCAAGACCTTGAAAACCATTTTCAATGAGCCATTGTCTGACAAATTCTTTAGATAACTGTTTTTGAGGTTCAGCTTTAGCTTGGCGTTCTTCATAACCATCGGCATAGAAATAACGCGAAGAATCTGGCGTATGGATCTCATCAATTAAGACCACCTCGCCATTTCTTAAACCAAACTCGTATTTGGTGTCTACTAAAATAAGACCCCTTGCCGCTGCCATTTGGGTTCCGCGTTCAAACAAGGCACGTGTATATGCTTCCATTTGGGCATAAATTTCAGGCGCTACTAAGCCGCGGGCCAAAATATCTTCTCTTGAAATATCTTCGTCGTGCCCTTCTTCGGCTTTGGTAGCCGGAGTAATGATTGGCGCGGGTAAGCGGTCGTTTTCTTTAAGCCCTTCAGGCAAAGCAACACCGCAGAGCAAGCGTTTGCCAGCTTTGTATTCTCTGGCTGCATGACCCGCTAAATAACCACGGATGACCATTTCAATACGGATCGGCTCACAAGCATAACCAATAGCGACAGACGGATCTGGCGTAGCAAGCAGCCAATTCGGGACGATATCTTTAGTTGCATCTAAGAAAAGTGTAGCTACCTGATTAAGCACCTGTCCTTTAAAAGGAATGCCTTTTGGCAAAATGTGATCAAATGCCGAAATGCGATCAGAGGCTACCATCACGAGAAGACCATTCTCGAGGGTGTAGACATCGCGCACTTTGCCGTTGTATACTTTGGTTTGTCCTTTAAAGTGAAATGAATTGCTGGTGAGGGCTTGCATATATTTATGGAGGTAATTAAGGTTGAATATCTTTTTGAGCGCGTTTTTCTTCTTTTTCTTGTTTGGCTTGTTGTTCAGCAACATCGAAAGCCTCGATGATTTGCTTCACTAAGCGGTGACGAATGACATCGGATTGGCCAAGGCGTACAATTTGAATGTCGTCGATATCTTTTAGGACATCGAGTGCGTAGGCCAGACCTGAGCGTTGCTTAGAAGGTAAATCGACCTGTGACATATCACCTGTAATGACAAATTTGGCGGTCATCCCCATACGCGTGAGGAACATCTTCATTTGCATTTGGGTGGTATTTTGTGCTTCATCCAAGATGACAAACGCTTTGTCAAGGGTGCGGCCACGCATGAAAGCCAAAGGTGCGATTTCAATGACACCAAATTCGATCATGTCGGCTAACTTTTCAGCCGGAATCATGTCTCGGAGCGCATCGTAGAGCGGCATGAGGTAAGGGTCAAGCTTTTCTTTGAGATCGCCGGGTAGAAAGCCAAGGTTTTCACCAGCCTCAACAGCGGGGCGTGTTAAAATAATGCGCTTGACTTCTTTGGCTTTAAGTGCTTTGACAGCCATTGCTACTGCTGTATAGGTTTTGCCGGTACCAGCAGGGCCAACAGCAAAGACCATATCGGACTGCAGAACAGCCTGCACTAATTTTTTTTGATTGACCGTGCGGGCCTTTATTTTGACGCCGCCGTTGCCGTGCACCAAAGTTTCAGAGCCGTCGTCATGTGAAAGCATTTTGGCACCATCTTGCAACATGAGGTTGTCAATGTTGTTTTCGGTGAGTGTGTTATAACTGTGGTAATGCTGCACAAACAAGGCAAATTTGCGTTCAAATTCGTCCATCACTTCGTCATCTCCTGCAATATTTAACTCGTTTCCACGCGCAATTACCTTTAGCTTGGGGAAATAGCTTTTGATGTGCTTCAGATTGGAATTGTTGATGCCATAGATTTCGGCCGGATTCAGACCCTCTATGCTGATATGACGTTGTCCTGAACTCAATTTATTTCTATTATTTGTGAAGCGTTTTTAGTGATTTCAATTACTTTTGGTAAAATTATAAATTTCTGAGCACAAAGTGCCTCTGAAGCTATGCAAATCATAACGCTCACCACAGACAACGGCTACCAAGATTACTATGTTGCAGCCATCAAAGGAGCTTTGCTTAAGGTACTCCCTCAAGCACACATGATTGATATTACCCATCAAATTACCCCATTCAATGTCAGCGAAGCCGCATTTCAATTGCGCTGCTGCTTTGAAGACTTCCCAGAAGGCACCATTCACATCATCGGGGTTGACGCCGAGCCAAACTTTGAACAAGGCCGCGAATCTTTGCCTGCCATCATGAAATACAAAGGCCAATATTTCATTTGTTCAGACAACGGCTTTTTTGGGAGTTTACTAGACGAAGAATTCCCAGACGAATTTTACACCTACACGGCCATAGCCCAACAAAAAGAAGCCTGGCGTTTCACTGAAAAAAATTGTTTTGTCGAGTTAGCTGCAAAAATTGCCAACAAAGAGGCTGTTTCTTCTTTTGCTGAACCAACGCGCGCTTACAAACGCGCCTTTGAACACAAGCCTGCCATTGATCAGTTGTTAATTCGCGGCGCAGTCGTGCACATCGACGCTTTTGGCAATCTCATTACCAACATCAGCAAAATAGATTTCCAACGCTTTGGCACCGACATTCCTTTTACGATCAAATACATGAAAAAGGAATATTTCATCGATACAATTTCAGAAACCTACAACTCAGTTTCGCAAGGAGAAAGAGTAGCCTTATTCAATAGTGCGGGCCTTCTTGAAATCGCCATCAATCGAGGGGCCAACCAAGGCTTTGGCGGAGCCAGCAAGCTTTTTGGTATGCGTATCGGTGACCCAGTTCATATTGAATTTACCCCGCAAGGCTCCAAAGAAAATATTCAATCATTATTCTGATGCTCACTAGAGTAGTTAAACTGACTTTTCAAGAGGCGCATTTAGCCGATTTTTACGCGCATTTTGAAACCGTTAAACACGAAGTTTCAAATTTCCCAGGTTGTTACGGCATGAAACTACTCAGCGTCATTGATGCGCCAAATGTCATTTTTACCTATTCTCAGTGGGAAAACGAGGCTGCTTTGAACAATTATAGAGACTCAGAATTATTTGCTGCAATTTGGCCTCAAATCAAGCCCTGGTTTGCGCAGCGGACCGAAGCCTGGAGCCTAAATGAAAATTTTAACGGATTTATTCTGTAAAAAATAGTGCTTAAGTAAAATAGGTCCTTACCTTTACTGAAATTAATATTATCATAATGAGTAAAGGACATGTAAAATTTTTCAACGAAACTAAAGGTTTTGGTTTCATCGTTGAAGAAGACACGAACAAAGAGTATTTTGTTCATGTTACCGGTTTGGTAGACAAAATCAAAGAAAATGACGAAGTTGAATTCGAATTGCAAGAAGGCCGTAAAGGCTTGAATGCTGTGAATGTGAAACAAGCATAATAAAAGATTGAGTGTATCTAAATTCCCGCCCCACAAGGCGGGAATTTTCGTTTATAGATATTTGTTAAATTTGACAACTCAAACAAAGCTATGCGCGCCTTATTCCTAAAAGAAATATCTAGTTTCCTTAGCTCTATCATCGGCTATGTGTTTATCCTGATTTACCTCATTGCCTCCGGTCTCTTTCACTGGATTCTATCTTACAACACCAATTTATTAGAAGGTTCCACCGCTGACCTCATCCCTTTTTTCAATATGTCACCGGTGATTTTCTTGATCCTCATCCCGGCTATCACCATGCGTTCCATTGCCGAAGAACGCCGTACGGGCACAATCGAATTACTTTTGACACGCCCTATTTCTGACTTTCAATTGATTTTTGCCAAATATCTAGCGGGTGTGAGTTTGGTTTTTGTGGCCATTTTGCCCACCATCGTTTACTTACTAAGCATGTATTTTTTGGGTGCTCCGGTCGGAAACATTGATTTAGGCGCTACCCTCACCTCTTATATCGGCTTGCTGCTGTTAGGCGCTGCTTTTGTATCTATCGGAATGTTTGCTTCGGCACTCACCCAAAGCCAAATTGTTGCGTTTATACTGGCAATGTTCATGTGTTGGGTATTTTATGACGGATTCGAGTTGCTCGGAAACTTTAGCCAAATTGGCGGCCTGGATTACCTCATCAAGTATATTGGCATCAACTTTCATTACGAAGCCATCAAAAAAGGTGTCATTGACAGCAGTGATATCCTTTATTTTCTGAGCCTCAATGCGCTCTTCTTATTTGCTTCGCTCACCGTTCTGAAAACACTCAAGAAATAGCACATGAAATTTAATTTGAACAAAGGTTTATACAACTGGACGGTTCTTGGTCTTTTAGCGGCTGCGCTCATCTTGGTGAACCTCATTGGTTCGATGCTTTACTGGAAGCTCGACATGACCAAAGACCAACGCTATTCTTTAGCACCAAGCACAGTCAATTACTTAGCCAATACCAAAAATTTTGAAAACCGCATCAGCATTCAGATTTACTTGGATGGCAATATGCCGTCCGAACTCAAGTATTTTCAGAATGCGCTCAAGGACAAACTCAAAGACTTCAAACGCATTGCAGGTAACCGTATTGAATTTCTTTTCACGGACCCTAATGTGGGCACCGAAGATGAAATCAATGCGCTACGCTCTCAACTTTATGACCGCGGGCAAGGCATCATGCCGCTCGAAATTCTTTACATGAAAGACGGTACTCAAAGTCAAATGCTCTTGTTTCCTGGTGCCTTGCTTTCTTACAGCGTCAACGGAATTACCAAAGAAGGTGTGGTGCAGTTTTTACCAGGCACCCAACCCGGCAGACCCTACAGCCTTGATCAGATGGGCGAGGTTATTGAAAACGCACTCAACAACCTAGAATACAATTTACTTTCAGCCCTAAGACGCCTCACCCAGCAAGCAAAACCAACCGTAGCTTTTTTACAAGGCCACGGTGAATTGAGTTATCCGCAAACTTTAAGAGCGCGAGCGCTGATTGCTCCTTATTACAACATTACTGACGTTACACTCAACGATAGTTTGGCGGCCTTAAATGATGTTGATGGTCTGATTATCGCTGATCCGCAAACACCTTTTTCTCAAAAAGACCTCTACCTCATTGATCAGTTTGTGATGCGCGGAGGAAAACTGATGTGTTTTGTCAATACGCTCGCTTTGAACGAAGATACCCTCAATTCAAAAGGAATGACGCATTCGACGCGAAAAAATCTTTTGCTCGATCGCCTACTCTTTGACTACGGTATCAAAATCAAAGAAAATTATGTCCTAGATGCCAATTGTGCACCGAAAATTGTCCCGTTTGCCGAAACGACCTACCTCCCTTGGTTTTTTCATATGCTCGCAACACCAAGCAAGCATCCAATTACCAGAAACGTCGATCCTATCTCGTTAAAATATGCCAACGAGATTGAATTTGTACAGCTTCCCAAAGCCCAGCTCACGCCAATTTTAACGAGTTCTAGTAATTCAATCCCAACTGGCCTGCAACCACTCGTGAATTTGGCCTTACCGCTCAACTATGGGAAAAATCCAATTTTGGTTGAAAACCCCGAAGACGAAATCAACCGCTTGTGTGTGGCAGGTTTATCAGAGGGCTTTTATCAGTCTCATTTCAAAAATCGTATTGTAGGTGAGTTTGCCAATAGCAAAGATGTCAACTACCTCGAGGAAAGTCAAAAAGAAACGAAGGTTTTGGTCGTTGGAAATGGCAACTTCATCAAAAACACCTATGACTCCATCCTCGATCCGAAAAAAGTCAATAGCTATTTGTATCGCCCTTTAGGCCTGAACGAGCTCAAGGTAGACGCCGAATTGGCTCAAAGACGCATCCCGCTCATCTTTGGCAACCAAGAACTTTTTCAAAATATGGTCGACTACATGATGGGCGACAACTCAGTGCTAGACATCCGCAGCCGTCAAATTGATATCAAAGAAATCGACAAAGAAAAAATCAAAACTTCATCGCTATTCTACAAGAGCATCAACATGATCTTGCCTATCCTCATCATTTTGGCTTTGGCCTTTATCATGAATTGGATTCGCAATAGAAAATATGCACGTAAACGCTAAAAAATATGAAAAAAAGAGCCGTTATTCTTTTACTGTTAGTTGCTGTACTTGGCGGCCTTACTTGGTTTGCCCTTCGCTTGACTGACGCTCAAGGTGGTTCAGATACACGTGCATTCAACTTCAAAATTGAAGATACCACGAGTATTTCAAAAATTACAATTACCGATGCTTTTGGTCAAAAGTTTACACTTGTCAAAAAAGACAATACCTGGACCGATAGCAAAGGGGCTTGCATTTCTCAAGCCAATGTTTCTTTAATTCTAGACGCGTTTAATAAAATCGAATTCAAGGGCTACCTTCCGAAGAATTCTGAAAAACGCTTTACAGAACTGATGGCAACTTCGCACATCAAAGTTGAAATTGAGCAAGACGGTGAATGGACTAAAACATGGTACCTCGGGCCAGCAACTCCCGATCATTACGGTCAAATCATGTTGCTCGAAACAGCAGATGACGGAAAAAGTGCTATCCCGGTCATGATGAAAATTTCAGGCATGAATGGTTTAATTGACCCACGATTTTTTGCAGATGCAAGACAATGGGCTTGTACTGAAATCATGGCGCTGCAACTTGACGACATCGTAAGTGTTAAGGCTAAGTTCAATCAAGAGGCGTATCGCAATTTTGAAATTGTCCGCAAAGGACGAAAATATAGTGTAACTCAGAACGGGCAAAAGCTGCCATTTGTAGACACCACCAACGTGTTTAGGTACCTACAAGGTTTTCAAAACATCCATTTTGAACAAAAGAATTTTACCTTGTCTGACCGCCAAGTAGATAGCGTCAAACGCAGTCAGGCCTTTTGCGTTTTTAACGTCAATACGAAGAATGACCGCATCCAACTCAAATTATTTCGTATCAAAAGTTCAGAGGAACAACGCAATGAATTTGGACAGTTGGTCAACATGGACATGAATAGTTTTTGGTGTGAACTTCCGGACGGAGAACTTGTGAAGTGTCAATACCACGTTTTTAATCCTTTAATTCTCGGGCACGTATACTTTCCAGAAATGGAAAGACGCTTCCCAGATACTTTGAAGACTGGTGTTGTTCAGTAAGCAACTATAGCGCAGGTTTTTACGTTATAGCAACCATGACCCAATTGCTGCGCTTTTTTCTGCTATTTTTCTTGCTCTGCGCAGGGAATATCTTAGCACAAAGCCCAGTAGCCAACTTCACGGCAACACCTCTAACGGTTTGCGTTGGGCAAAATGTCACTTTTACCAATACCTCAAGTGCCAACGGAGGGCCCGCCCTCACGAGTTACCAATGGGATTTCGGTGATGGCTCATCTGCCACCTCTACCAATGCTACCCATGCATTCTCAACAGCCGGAACCTTTACAATCACCTTAGTTGCTACCAATGCCAACGGTGTGGCAGATGCAGAAATCAAAGCAGCCTACATTACTGTTAATCCGTTGCCAAACGTGAATTTTAATGCCAATGGTTTAGGTTGTACAGTGCCCCTCACCCTTAGTTTTTCGAATAGTTCTTCGCAAGGAGCCAATTTTGCCCAAAGTTGGAATTTCGGAAATTCGCAAACTTCAACTCAATATAACCCACCAAGTATTACCTATAATGCGCAAGGTACCTATCAAGTTGTGCTTACAGTGACCAATAACAATACTGGCTGCGTTAATTCGATGACTCAGGCTATTGTGGTATCCAATTTTCAGGCAGGTATTACTGCACCTGCGGTTGCCTGTGCAGGGCAAAGTATTTCTTTTCAAGACAATTCTACAGCCGGAGCCAATAGCTGGGCTTGGAACTTTGGAAGTGCTGGGCAAAGCAATGCTGAAAACCCAAGTGTTACCTATAATTCTCCGGGCACCTACACAGTCAGCCTTACAGCTCAAAATACCAATTCAGGTTGCAGTGCAACCACTACCCAACAAATAACGGTACAGGCCAATGTAGTGCCGAATTTTTCAGCGAATCCGACGGCCAATTGTGCTCCTGGCAGCATTCAGTTCAATAACCTTACAAACTTTCCAGGTACTTATGTTTGGGATTTTGGAGATGGTCAAACTTATACTGGCGCTACGCCTCCACCACATGTTTATCAGTTGAGCGGCTTGTATGATGTGAGCCTAACCTACACTTCAAATGCAGGTTGTTCAGGTACACAAACCTTACAAGATTACATTGAAATTACACCTGTTGAAGCAGGCTTTTTTGCTGCTGACACTGGTGGCTGCGCACCTTTTACCGTACAATTCATTGACACGTCTTATACACCGAGTAACCCTATTGTTTCTTGGCAATGGAACTTTGGCAACGGACAAACATTCAATGGTCAAGTTCCACCGCCTCAAACTTATGGCGTTGGCTTGTATAATGTCTCCTTGATCATCACCACAGCGTCAGGTTGTACCGACACGATTATCAAAACTCCTTATGTGACCGTTGGAGACATCGATTCTGTGAGTTTTACCTATACCCCTAACATCACTTGTGCCAATACCGACGTTGAATTCACCTCTGAATTTTATATTTCAGTCCCCTACGATACAACTGAAATCAGTTATCTATGGGATTTTTCACAAGGAATCAGTACCCAAGATGATCCTAACTTTCAGTTTTCGCAAGATACCGGTTATGTAGACGTGACACTTTATGTGAATTTCAGGGGTTGCATCGATTCCACCACTATTGACTCTGCTTTATACGTACTAGCGCCTATTGCGATGTTTAATCCAAACACCAGTTTGGTTTGTAACCCAACTAGCTTTCCAGTTCAAATACAATTTCAAAATACCTCTCTTGACGGCGAACTAACCGATAGTGTGGCCATGCACTACGAATGGAACGATGGAAGCCCCTACACCTATTTCAATAATGCCCAACTCGACCTTCCAAATGGCGGAAATACATCCCATGGCTTTGCCAACTACGGAACCTATCAGATCGAACAAGTAGTGCACAACTATACCACGGGCTGCTCAGATAGCATCAGTTTAGCCATCACGATTTCTCAGCTGCAATCTAATTTTTTACTCCCAGATGACACCATTTGTAAGGGTGATGCCAT